>JALOLF010000045.1 GCA_025456085.1 Acidimicrobiales bacterium | reverse complement strand
GAGCCGGACGAACCCGACAGCCCCGACACCCCCGACGAGCCGGACGAACCCGACAGCCCCGACACCCCCGACGAGCCGGACGAACCCGACAGCCCCGACGAGCCCGAGCAGCCCGAGCAGCCCGAGGAGACGACGCCGACGGTCCCGCCGGCCAACCCGGACAAGCCGGTGTACCAGGCCCCGAACTTCACGGGCTGAGCGCCCCCACCCGCCCCGGGCCGACCTCCTCCTCGGCTCGGGGTGGGTGCCACCCCGGCCCGGACACGGACCACGCACCCGATCCTGCACGCCACCCCGATCCCGATGAGGACCTCTGATGAACCGCCACTCCCTCCCCTCCCACCGCACCGCCCGAGCGCTCACCGCTGCGCTGACCACCGCCCTGCTGGCGCTGCTCCTGACGGCCTGCGCCGGCCTCGACCTCGGCTCCGGCCAGGATGCCGCATCACCCGAGTCGACGATGAACGCCCGCATCGTCGTCGACGAGGCGGCCGCGCACCGAGCCCCCTCCTCGGACTCCGAGGTGGTCGCCACCCTCGGCGCCACCACGGTGTTCGGGTCCCCGACCACCGTGCTGGTGCTCGACCAGACCGACGGGTGGCTCCAGGTGGCCCTGCCCGTCGAGCCCAACGGCTCCCGGGGATGGATCCCCGCCGACGTCGCGCAGCTCCGCACGAACGAGTACGCCGTCCGCGTCGACCTCGGTGCGAAGGAGCTGACCCTGACCCGGGCCGGCGAGACGGTCCTCACCTCCCCGGTGGCGATCGGCACCGACACCAACCCCACCCCCACCGGCGCGTTCTTCGTCACCGACTTCCTCGACACCGGTGATGCCTCGGGTTCCTACGGCCCCTACGCCTTCGGCCTGTCGGCGCACTCCGAGACCCTGGACGACTTCGCCGGCGGCGACGGCCAGGTCGGCCTCCACGGCACGAACGAGCCCGACAGCATCGGCACCGCCGCCTCCCACGGCTGCGTCCGGGTGCCCAACGACGTCGTCGAGCAGCTCGCGGACGTGGTGTCGCTGGGGACGCCGGTCACCATCGTGTGACCTGCCGGTCCCCTCCCGCGTCGGTCCCCCGTGGGGTCTGCGCCCGTCCGGCGGGTGCGGACCCCACGAGCTGTTCCCGGACGCGCCTCAGGCCCGGTGCTCCTCCAGCAGACGGCGGCCGATGACCAGCTTCTGGATCTCGTTGGTCCCCTCACCCACGATCATGAGCGGGGCGTCGCGGTAGAGCCGCTCGATCGGGTAGTCGGCGGCGTAGCCGTTGCCGCCGTGGATGCGCAACGCGTCCTGGCACACCTCCCAGCACACCTCGCTGCAGAACAACTTGGCCATCCCGGCATCGAGGTCGGCCCGCTCGCCCCGCATCTTCTGCTCCGCCGCCGACCGGGCCATGAGGCGGGCCGCCTTCACCTTGGTGCCCATCTCGGCCAGCTTGAACAGGATGGCCTGGTGCCCGGCGATGGGGCGACCGAAGGCCTCCCGCTCCTGGGCGTAGCGCAGCGACTCGTCCAGCGCCCGCTGGGCCACACCCACCGCCCGGGCGGCGATGTTGACGCGGCCCAACTCCACCGCCGCCATCATCTGCGTGAACCCGAGATGCTCCTCACCGCCCAGGAGACCCGTCACGGGCACGCGATGATCGACGAGGGACAGCTCGACGGTCTCGATGCCCCGGTAGCCGAGCTTGTGGATGTTCGGCCCCACGGTGATGCCACCGGCGTGCGTGGCGCCCGGGGGCTTCTCGAGCAGCAGCACGCTGAGGCCCCGGTGTGACGGCTCCACGTCGGCCGTCTTGACCAGCATCGCCACCAGGCCCGCCTCTCGCCCGTTGGTGAGCCACATCTTCGTGCCGTTCACGACGTACTCGTCGCCGTCGCGCACGGCTCGGGTGCGGATGGCGGCGACGTCGCTGCCGGCGTCGGGCTCCGACAGCGAGTACGCGGCCCGGATCTCGCCCGAGGCCAGGCGGGGCAGGAACCGCTGCTTCTGGTCCTCGGTGCCGAAGTGCTCGATCAGGAAGCAGGCCATGAAGTGGGTGTTGAGGAAGCCGCTGACGCTCATCCACCCGTAGGCCAGCCGTTCCACGATCCCGGTGTAGGTCAGCAGATCGAGACCCGACCCGCCGTAGGCCGTCGGCACGGTGATGCCGAACAGGCCGAGCCGGCGCATGGCCTCGACCAGCTCCGCCGGGTACACGTCCTCGCGGTCGTACTGCGCGGCCCGGGGGATGATCTGCTCGGCGGTGAACCGTTCCACCAGCTCGAGGAGCTCCTCGCGCTGCACGGCTCCGTCGTCCGCCGGTGCGACTCCGGCCATGGCTGCCCCCGTCCTGCGTCGTGCCGGCGGTCCGTCCCGCCGTGCGGGCGCCCACGTCCGGGCACGCCCGGCGGCCGAGCATACGGCCGGCACGTGGCCCCTTGGGTAGCGAGAACCGGTTCCACTAGCCTGCGGCCGGCTGCCGACACCGAGGAGACGGACGTGGACGAGGCGAACCCCTTCGAGACCAGCGGTCTCCCCCATCGCTACACCGACAAGGTCGTGCTGCTGACCGGAGCGGCAGCGGGCATCGGCCGGGCGACGGCCCTGCGCCTGGCGGCCGAAGGTGCCACCATCTGGTGCGCCGACCTCAACGCCGAGGGCGCACAGGACACGGCCGCCATCATCACCGGCCACGGCGGCACGGCCCGCGACTGCGCGATCGACGTGAGCGACCCGGAGGCCTGCGCAGCGCTGGTGGACGACTGCGTGGAGGCCTTCGGACGCCTCGACGTGCTGTGCAACATCGCCGGCATCGGCAGCTCGCGCCACACCGTCGACGAGACACCCGAGCGGTTCAACCAGATGATGGGCGTGAACGCCCTCGGACCGTTCGTGCTCAGCATCGCCGCCCTCCCCCACCTGCTCGAGACCAAGGGCAACGTCATGAACCTGGCCTCCACGGCCGGCGTCGTGGGGCAGGCCTACACCGCCGCCTACTGCGCCTCGAAGCACGCGGTGGTGGGCCTCACCAAGGCCATGGCGGTCGAGTACGGCAAGCAGGGCCTGCGGTTCAACGCCGTGTGCCCCGGCGGGGTCAAGACGGCCATCATCAAGGGCTTCCAGCCCCCGGAGGACTGCGACTGGAAGCTGGTCGAGCGGCAGTTCCTGCGCACCGACCTGCAGACCCCCGAGGCCGTCGCGGCCATGGTCGCCTACGTCTGCTCCGACGAGGCGTACTACCTCAACGGTGCGGTGCTCACGCTGGACGGGGGTATGACCACCGGCTGATCACCGCCGTGTGGGCCACTCCCCGGCCCGCGACCTCGCGATCAGGACTGCACGTCGGTCTGACCGATGGCCTCCGGGAACGTCTCCTCCAGATAGGTCGGGTCGAGGCTGGCGTCGGTCTCGTCGAGCCCGAGAGCAAGACGCAGCTGGGCCACCGTGAGGTGGTTGACGGCGTCGTAGCCGAGCTGGGTGTCGAGGTTGTCCTCGGTGCAGCCGTCCTCACCCCGCTGCAACAGCCCCTCGATGCCGGGGAGCTTGTCGGCGTACTGCAGCAGACCGCCCTGGGCCCGGATGGGGGCGCAGGCGTCGGTGAAGGCGTTGTGGCCCGCGGCATCGAGCACGACGAGGCGCTTCGGCGCGGCCAACCAGTCGTATTCGAGCAGGACGCGATCCAGCGGGATCGTGGCATCGACCTCACCGGGCACCGTCAGGGTGGGGATGTCAGGGGGCGTCAGTGCCGCCAGGCCCTCCTCGATGAGCTCGACCTGGCGCTCCGGCGTGGCGGTGCGGTACTCCTCGTTGAACGGGATGGGCGAGGCGGGCGCATAGAGGATGACGGTGTCGACCTGGTCGTTCTCGAGCGCCATGCGCACTGCGGCCCTTCCTCCGGCGGAGTGGCCGGACACGCCCAACGACTCGGTGTCGACGGCGCCCGCCAGGGGGCCGCCGTCCTCCACGTTGGCGTCGTCGAGCATCGCCAGCGTGTTCTCCAGATCCGCCACGTCGGCATCGGGCACGGCCGAGGCGTTGGCGCCGGTGAAGCTGGCCGCCAGGTTGCGCTCACGGTGGTCGGGGGCCGCCACGACGAACCCCCACGAGGCCAGGTGGGCGTTGCGCAGGGACTCGTACCAGTAGTGGCCACCGGCGCCGTGGCTGTGCAGGACCACGGGGAACGGACCCTCCGAGCTGACCGGCACGTCCTCGTAGACGTCGGTGAGCGCGATGTCCTGGATCAGCTCGGGCGGCACCGCGGCCTGGAACGCCTCCGGGAAGGCGATGGCCGACGAGTAGCCGGCCAAGGGCTCGGCGTCGGCCGTGGCCTCGTCGTCGGCCGGGTAGTAGATCACGGCTTCCCGGCCGTCCTCCCCGACGGCCCTCGTGGTCAGCCCCACGGGGTAGGGACCGCGCTCGCTGTAGTCGACACCGGCCAGGTCGCCCTCGTCGTCCTCGGCGGTGCCACCCGGCGCGGACGTGCCGTCGGGGGCGAGCGCCGTCGCGTCGGACCCGCTCTCGGTGGTCGTCTCGTCGTCCGAGCAGGCACCGAGCAGCAGGACGGCGGCCACCGCCATCCCCACGAGCGTCCTGGCAGTCGTTCGTCCGCGCACTGGATCCCCCTCCAACGGCTGCGACACGTGTCCGGCGTGGCGCAGCATGCCTTGGTCGCCCGGAGGTTACGCGGACCTGACCTGCGATGGGGGGTCGGGCGAGCAGGGACCGGGCGCCGTGCCCGTGGCGCTCAACCCGTGGGCGCGTCCGACGTCGTCGCGGTGACGACGTCGGCGGACTCCCGGGCCGCCCAGCCGAAGACACCCCTGGCCATCAGCGACAGCTCCTCGGCCCGTCTCGCGGTGTAGATCCGCGAGCGGGCGCGGTGCGCCTCGAGGTCGTCGGGCGCGGCCAGCACGGCCTGCTCCACGAGGTGGGCGGCCAGGCGCAGGTCCCCCGCCTCGCACAGCTCGAGGGCACGGCGCACGACCACGCCGACGCCCCCGGCCAGCGCGACCACCTCCCCGGCGACCGCGACGTCGGGCGGCGGCTTGAGCCGGGAGGGGTTGCCGTCGTACCAGCCGCCGTAGAGGCGCCAGATGTTGCGCACGACGAACTCCGGCTCGTCGTAGGTGGGCTGCAGGTAGGGCCGCTCGAGCAGCTCGGCGGGGACGCGCACCGTCTGGAGGATGCGGTCGAGCGTGGCCCCCTCGTTCATGAGGGCCAGCGTGTCGCGCACCAGGTGCTCGAGCACGGACGCCACCTCGTCCAGGACCCGTGCGATCCGGTCCGCACCGGCGATGGGCAGGCCGTGCGCCGGCAGCAGCAGCTCGGGGCGCAGGGCCGCCATCTCACGCAACGCCCTCGCCCACTCCAGCGGGTAGCGCTGCACCTTCTGCGGGTTCCCGGCGTTGGGGAAGACCCAGATCAGGAAGTCCCCGGCGCAGATGGCCCGGCGCTCGGGGATCCAGGCCCAGGTGTGGTCGTCGGTCTCCCCCCTGCCGTGGTGGAGCACCACCTCGAGGTCGCCGACGCGAAGCTGCAGGCGATCCCGGTAGGTGACGCCGGGCCGCACGAACGACCGGGGGAACAGCGGGCGATCGTCGTCACCACCGAGCCCCGAACGGCCGAACTGGCGGGCGTTGATCACCGCGTTGTACCCGTGGGTCAGCTCGTAGCGGTCGAACCGGGCCGGCACGTTCTCGTGACCGACGAAGACCGGCCGGGAGAAGCCCCGTGACGAGGCGTCGTCGAGAACCGCCGCCGCCCCGCCCACGTGATCGACGTGGCCATGGGTGTACACGACGGTGTGGACGGGCTCGGTCGACCACCGTCGCAGCTGCGCCACCGCCTGCGCGGCCAGCGCGTCGAGGCTCACGTCGAACAACGCCAGACCGTCGTCGGTGTCGAAGGCCACGACGTGGGAGAACGACTCCACCATCGCCACGCCGTCGCCGACCTCGGACAGCTCCAGCGACACCCGGTTGACCGGGCCATCGGCCACACCCGTGTCGATGTAGCGCGCTGCGGTTTGGAGTAGTTCGTCCATGTCCCTCCCCCCGGTGTCGGGCGTACACTACGACCGGCGGCAGGACGAAGCGTCAGGCGACAGCGTTGTCGCCGCCGAGTGCAAGGAGGTTCGAGTGCGACTCTTCGGACGTCGGGACACCTCCCGCCGGGTGCCCGCGCCTGACACCGTCCCCCCCGATCTCATCTGGGAGGACGACGAGGTCGTGATCGACCTCCGGTCGGAGCCCACCGGCGACTGCAAGAACTGCGGTGGCACGATGCGCGTCGACCTCGATGACCCGATCGCGGGCCTCCAGGTCCGGACCTGCCCCCAGTGCGGCTTCACCTTCACCACCAGATCTCGCCCTGGCTGACTCGGCGAGGCACGAACCTCGGGTGACCCCATGAAGAAGACCCTGCGCGAGGCACTGGAAGACGCCGCCAGCGCACGAGACACTCCGCCCCCGCCCGCCACGCCGGCAGCGGGCGACAACCTCGTCGCCTTCCCCGCTCCCGGCGACCCGAACGGACCGCTGGTCGACACCTCCGGCCGCGAGGTCGACGACGGCTTCCTCGACTCGCTGCGCGACCCCGCCTCCGTGCTCACCTACCAACCGGCGACGGACCTGCGCCGGCATCCGCACGGCGAGAAGCCGGCGGCCGCGCCGCCACCGACGACACCGCCGACCGCTGCGGCGCCACCACCCCCTCCGCCCGTTTTCGGCGCGCGGGACGCCATGATCGAACGCCTCCGGTCGCCCCACGTCGCCCCGCCCGAGGACGAGACGGCCGAGCGGGAGTACGATCCCACCCGGCCCTCGAGGCGGCTCCCGGTCCTCGGGCTGACCAGTCCGGCTGCCAGCCCCCTCGACACCGAGGCGGAGCCCGGGTCCGAGGCCGACGACACGAGCACGGAGGCCCTCGTCGAGCTCCTGCCCCTGCCCGAGGTCGCCGAGGACGCCACGGCGACCGACGACGACCCGGACGGGAAGGTGCGGACCCGGCACCGTCGCCAACGGCCCGACTGCCCCGCCTGCGGACACCCGGCCCGGGTCGAGGACGTCGACCTCGACCAGCGCGAGTCCCGGCTGCGCTGCCAGTGGTGCGACCACGAGTTCGTGCTGCCGCTCGAGGACTGAGCCGACCCGGCGCCAGGCGCCCGAGCGTGCGTCCCGTCGGGGGAGCTCTCAGGAGCGGGCCTGCGCGCCGCCTCCACGGCGCTCCAGCTTCTCGCGGTACATGGCCTGATCCGCCCAGGCGATGAGGTCCGTGAAGCCCGCCTCGGGGTCGGTCGTGGTGGCGACACCGATACTGGTGCCGACCTCCACCGCACTCGAGGCCACGAGGACGGGAACCCGTACGACGGTGGCGATGCGTTCGACCACGTCGGGGAGATCCTCGGCGGGCAGGTCCTCGCACACGGCGACGAACTCGTCACCGCCGAGGCGCGCCACGGTGTCGACGCTGCGCAGCGCCGTCGGCAACCGCCCGGCGATCTCCACCAGGACCTGGTCCCCCGTACGATGGCCGTACCGGTCGTTCACGTCCTTGAACTGGTCGAGGTCGATGAACAGCACCGTCACGGTGCGTACGTCGCGTCGCAGTCGGGCCACGGCCTGACGCAGGCGGTCCTCGAGCAGCATGCGGTTGGGCAGCCCGGTCAAGGCGTCGTGGGTGGCCTGCCAGGCGAGCTGGGACTCGGCCCGACGGCGTTCGGTGACGTCTTCCAGGGTGAGCACCCAGCCGGTGCGGCGACGTCGGTCGCCCATGGGAACCCAGCGGCCCTGCACCCAACGGGGCTGCGCGCCGGTGTCGATCCGGAACGGCAGGTGCTGGGTCGACCCGGTGGTCACGACCTCGCGCACCGCCGCCTGCACCGCGACCCGGTCGTCGCGGGCCACGGCGTCCTCCCAGCCCCGCCCCACGAGCGCGTCGGCAGGGAGGTTGAAGATGTGCTGGGCGGCGTCGTTGCAGAACACCACGTACCCGCGGGCGTCGGCGGACAGGATGCCCAGGGGGAGCGCCTCGGCGAGGGAGTGGAACCGTTCGGCGGCCTCGTGGGCGGCCGACGCGGCGGCGGCATCTGCGGCCACGGCCACCGGGGGGGCGTGGCCGTCGACCTCACGCACCCGTACGACCGCTCCCTGCAGGTCCGGGTGCCGACCGGCGTCGAGCACGGTGGCCTCGAACAGCCGCCAGTTCCCGTCGGCGTCGCGGGCCCGAGCCCGCACCGTCTCCTCGAAGCCGGCAGTGGCCCGGGCCCGCTCGATCACGTCGAACAGATGGGGCAGGTCGTCGGGATGGATGTGCTCGCCGATGTGGTGACCGAGCCGGTCGGCCGGGTCGTAGCCCAGCGGGAAGGACCGGTCGGTGGCGACCAGCTCCCCCCGGGGCGTGATGTAGAGCAGGAACTCGGTGGCGAAGGTCTGCAGCGCCAACTGGAGGCGTTCGGGTTCCAGGGTCGGTCCGGGTCTGTCCGCTGGAGACGTCTCGTCGCGCATCCGACCCTCCGGGGCCCCGAGCGCGTCGCGCGGCTCGGATCGCGCCTGCTGCTCGTCTCCTTTCGGCCGACTCGGGGTCGACTTGAACCGAACGGCGTCGGGGACCGCGACTCAGCCGGCGCCGAACATGGCGAGCCACTCACGCTCGTTGCGCGGCTTGAACACGAAGTTCCAGCGGCGGGTCTCGCCCATGGTGGCCGACGGCTCGGCCGAGTAGAGGTGACCGGGGAACAGCACGGCGTCGTCGGGCACCTTGGCCAACCGCTGCGTGAGGCTCTCGTACAGCGCCCGCGGATCGCCCCCGGGGAGGTCGGTGCGGCCGCAACCCTCCAGGAAGAGCGTGTCCCCTGCCACCAGGCGGTTGTCGACGAGGAAGCACTGGCTGCCCGGTGTGTGCCCCGGCGTGTGGATGAGCTCGACGGGGATGCCCCCGACGTGCACGATGTCGCCGCTGACGTGCTGCACGAGGTCACCGGCGGAGGCCTCGGTGACGCGCTGCACCCAGGGGGCCTCGTCCTGCTGCACGTGGACCGGCACCGGGTTGAGGGCCAGCAGCTCGCGCACGCCCGAGATGCGGTATCCCATCATGTCGCCACCCACGTGGTCGGGGTGGTAGTGGGTGGCGAGGGCGCCCACGACCCGCATGTCGTCGGCGGCGGCCACCGCCAGGATGCCCTTGACGTCGTAGGCCGGGTCGACCACGAGGCACTCGCCGGTCTCCCGGTCGCCGATGAGGTAGACGAAGTTCACCATCTGCCGGGCAAGGGGATCGCTGGCGGCGATGTCGCGGCCGGCCAGGAGCTGACGGAAGTACAGGCGGTCATCCACGCCACCAGTGTGTCCCACCACGGCCACGTCCCCAACCCGCGCCCGGGTCCGCGCCACGCCGGTAGGGTGCGGCCATGCCGGAGCCGCGTCGCCGCTACGCCGTCGTCGGCGTGGGCGCGGTCGGCGGTTGGTACGGCGCCCGCCTGGCCCACGCCGGCCACGAGGTGCACTTCGTGGCCCGCTCCGACGCCGCGCACCTGCGTCGACACGGGCTACGGGTCGAGTCCCCCGAAGGCACGTTCTCCCTACCGGCACCCACGGTGTGGACCTCGACCTCGGAGGTCCCGCCGGTGGACGTGGTGGTGCTGGCCACCAAGGCCCTCGACAACGCCGCCATGGCCGGGACCCTGGCGCCGCTGCTCCGTGCGGGGACCACGCTGCTGGTGCTGCAGAACGGCCTCGACGTGGAGGCGCCGCTGGCCGAGGCGTTCCCCGACACCCGCGTGCTGGGCGGTATGTGCTTCCTGTGCTCCAACAAGGTCGGCCCGGGCCACGTGCGTCACCTGGACTACGGCAGGGTCACCATCGGCGAGTACACGACGCGGCCGGGCGGAGCGGGCGAGACCGACGCCGTGCTGGCCGTGGTGAGCGACTTCGCGGCTGCGGGCGTGCCCGCCCAGCCGGTGGGCGACCTGGCCTGGGGGCGGTGGCGCAAGCTGGTGTGGAACGTGCCCTACAACGGGCTGTCGGTGGTGCTCGACGCCGGAACCGACGAGCTCATGGCCCACCCGGCCACCCGGGCGCTGGTGGCCGGGCTCATGGACGAGGTCATCACCGGGGCGCAGGCCTGTGGGCACCACATCGAGGCGTCCTTCGCGGACACCATGCTCGCCGACACCGACGCCATGCGACCCTACGCGACCTCCATGAAGCTCGACTTCGACGCCGGTCGGCCCCTGGAGCTCGACGGCATCTACCGCGCCCCGTTGGTGGACAGCCGGGCCGCAGGCGTGGACCTGCCCCGGGTGGCCATGTTGTACGCCCAGCTGCAGCTGCTCGACGCACGCAACCGTCGGGCCGGGGTCGGACCCGTTCAGGGCGCCTGACGCCGGAACCAGTCCCGCCACAGCGCGCTGAACGACCCCTGGAAGCGGTCATAGGTGTCGCGCAGCTCGGGGCCCGGCCAGTCGGCAGGCTGGAGCTCGGTGGGCAGGAGCGGATCGGCCACGAGGTGGCGAAGCGTCGCCGCGGCCACCACGAAGGCGGGGGCCAGCGCCTCGAGCGCGCCGTCGTCGAGCCGGGGCCGGAGGGACCGCAGCTGCCCGGCGAGATCGTCGGCGTCGCGCGCCCAGGCGGGAAGGTCCCACAGCTGGGCCGCCAGTGCGACGGGATCGGCCTCGGGGTGGCCACGGACCCAGGTGCACCGGGCGTCGGCCACGGCCGAGGCGTCGGGCGAACGGTCGGGTGGCAGGTTGTCGGGCCGGGCCCACACCCCGTCCCGCCACGGCGCCAGACCCAGCCGACCGAGGGCGGTGCGCAGCTCGCTGCGCTCGCTGGCGGTTCGGCGCTCGCCCGTCGCCACCGCCAGGACCCAGGTACCCGACCACGAACGTTGGACGGCTGCACGGCTCGCCTGCTGGCGGGCGTGGCGGTGCAGCAGCGGCCCGGCGAGGTGGTACGACCCGTCGCCGGCGGTGAGCTCGCCCGACGCCACCATGCGGGAGATCGCCGTGCGCGTCGCCCCCTCGCGGTGACCGAACAGCTCGCCCGAACGAACCAGGAGTCGACCGGGGAGCCGGGGCGGATCCATGCCCAGCAGGGTGCTGGCGATCACCGACCGGGCCGACAACGGTCGCACCCGGACCGATCCCACCTCGGGGACGGGCGACCCGACCGTGCTCTTACGTTCTTGCGCCATCTGTTCTCGAAGCGTAATACTCCAGGGCATGGCGACGACGCTGCGGCGACCGATCGCACGCCAGGACCCACCCGGGGATGCGCCGCCGGGTCAGGGCGGCATGGCGCCGCGGCCCGAGCTCCTGCCCGACGTGCTGCCCACCGACCGGCTCACGGCGTCGGGCATGCCCCGACCGTTCCTGCGCGAGGAGCTGCGCCGCATCCCGAACGCGCGCAACGCCTGGACCGTGGTGTCGGTGTGGCTGCAGTCGTTCGGCCTCATCGCCCTCGCCTGTCGGATCGACCACCCGCTGGCGTGGGCGGCGACCTTCGTGCTCATGGGCCGCGCCTTCGCGCTGTACGCCATCCTGGGCCACGAGGCCGCCCACCGCCTGCTGTTCTCCCGCAAACGGCTCAACGACCTGGTCGGCGCCTGGGGCGTGGCCTACCCGGCGTTCGTGCCCTTCGAGGCCTACCGACGCAGCCACTTCGCCCACCACAAGGAGGAGTTCGGGCCCAACGAACCCGACCTGAACCTCTACAACGGCTACCCGGTCACGAAGGCCTCCTTGCGACGAAAGCTGCGCCGTGACGCCCTGGGTTCGTCGGGGTGGAAGAACCTGAAAGGGCTGCTGGCGGCGTTCCGCAGTCCCACCGCCCGGCCGGTCGCAGCGCGCATCGCCGCCGCTCAGGTCGTGGTGGCCGCGGTGCTGGTCGCCATCGGCGGCTGGCAGCGGTGGTGGCTGTACCCGCTGCTGTGGCTGGCGCCGTGGATGACCGGCTGGCGGGTCATCAACCGCCTGCGGGCCATCGCCGAACACGGCGGGCTGGTGCGCAGCAAGGACCGCCGGCTCACCACCCACGTGGTCCGACAGAGCTGGCCGGCCCGGTTCTGGATCGTGCCGTTCAACACCGGCTGGCATCTCGCCCACCACGTCGACATGGGGGTGCCGTTCCGCAACCTGCCCCGGCTGCACGCCGAGCTCGTCGCCGCCGGGTGGGTCGTCCCGGACATCGAGTACCCGAGCTACCGGGCGCTGTGGCGGGCGTTGTCGAGCCGCGACGCCGCCACCGACGTCGCCACGGGTCATCCCGCGTCGTCGGCCGGATCGTCGTCGTAGTCGTCGTGCTCGTCGCCGAGCTCGGTGTCGGCGGGAGAGGGGACGCCGGCGATGCCGGTCGCCCGGCCGAGGTCGTCGAAGGCACGTGCCTCGGCCTGCACCAACACCTCGCGCAGGGGACGCCCGGACCGTCGCGCCACCCGTGCGGCATCGGCCGCCTCCACCTTCGCCCGGCCCGGTGAGACCTTGACCCGAACGGGGTAGCCGTCGACGTCGACGGTGTGCACCGAGCGCGGGCGCGGCCACCGCTCGAGCGTGACGGCTCGCACGCCCAGCGAGCCGGTCTCCGTGGTGAGCACCGACGCGAGCTGTTCGGTCAGGGCCACGTCGGCCAGCACGCTCACGGTGTGGGCGGGACGGCCCTTCTTCATGACGATGGGCGTGATCCAGGCGTCGTGGGCGCCGGCGTCGAGCAGCGCCCCCACGGCGTGGGCGAGGGCCTCGCCGGTGGCGTCATCGACGTTGACCTCCAGCTGGACCACGGGCTGGCCCCGTTCGAGCTCGGTCACGCGCGTCCCGATCACGACCTGGGTGAGGTTGGGTCGGTCTCCCAGGTCCGCCGTGCCGGCACCGAAGCCGCTCGACGCCACGACCATCGGCGGCAGAGGCCCGAACCCGCAGGCCAGCGCGGCCAGCAGGGCGGCGCCGGTGGGCGTGGTCAGCTCGATCGCGACGTCGAGGCTGTAGGTCGGCGCCCCGTGGAGCAGCTCCACGACCGCCGGAGCGGGGTTGGGCAGCAGACCGTGGGCCGTGCGCACCATCCCGATGCCGTTGGCCACCGGCGAGGACTGCACGTCGTCGACGCCCAGCACCTCGAGCGCCGCGCAGGTGCCCACGACGTCCACGATGGAGTCGATGCCGCCGACCTCGTGGAAGTGGACCTGCTCGGGCGAGCGGCGATGGAGGCGACCCTCGGCCCGGGCCAGCACGTCGAACACGGCGAGGGCTCGACGGGTGACCCGCTCGGGCAGGCGCGCCTCCTGCACGAGGCCGGTGATGTGGCTGGCGGTGCGCACGACGGAGGTCTCCTGAGCCCGGACGTGCACCCGACTGGCGCCGATCCCGCTGCGCAGCACCGGCTCGACGTCGATGGCCCACCCCGACAGCGGCAGTCGTTCGCACAGGGCACGCACCTCGGCCACGTCGGCCCCGGCGTCGATGAGCGAGCCCAGCGCCATGTCTCCTGCGATGCCCGAGAAGCAGTGGAACCAGGCGATGGTCACGGGTTCAGACACGGCTGACCACCGTGTCGACCCGACGGGCAGCGGCGTTGCACAGGCGCACCACCGCGCAGGCCGCGCCGTAGCCGTTGTCGATCCCCACGACCGACACCCCCGCCGCACACGAGCTGAGCATGGCCAGCAGGGCGGTGACGCCCTCGAGGGAGGCGCCGTAGCCCACGCTGGTCGGCACGGCCACGACCGGGGCGGGCGTGATGCCACCCACCACGCTGGCCAGCGCACCTTCCATCCCTGCCACCACGACGACCGCATCGGCGTCGAGGACGTGCTCCACCGAGGCCAGGAGCCGGTGCACGCCGGCCACGCCGACGTCGGTGAGGCGCAGCGGCTCGAAGCCGTGGGCGCGCAGCGTGGCGTCGCACTCGTCGGCCACGGGCAGGTCGGCCGTCCCCGCGGTCACCACGACCACCCGCTCGTCGCGGGTCGCAGCACTGCGCCACACCAGCGTGGAACCCTCCTGCCAGCCTCCCGGGTTGGCAGCCAGCGCGGCGCGGGCCTGCCGGTCGTCGGCCCGGGTGAGCACCACCGGCGAAGAGCCGGGTCGCGACAACAGGTCGGACACGATGGCGGCGCAGTGCTCGGGGGTCTTGCCCGGCCCGTAGACGGCCTCGGCCATGCCCTGGCGCAGCGCCCGGTGGTGGTCGACGCGAGCGAAGCCCAGATCGGCGAAGGGGAGGTGCCGCAGTCGGGAAAGGGCCTCGTCGGGTTCGCATGCCCCTCGACGGACGTCCTCGAGCAGGGCGCGAAGGGCGGGTTCGTCCACGTCACTATCCTGCTCGCTCGTGACCAGCTCTGCCGCATCGCCCGCCCCGCCGACGTCCCGACGCCTCGGCTACCTCGGCCCCGAGGGGACCTTCACCGAGCAGGCGCTGTTCACCCAGCCCGACCTCGTCGAGCACTCGACGCTGGTGCGCCTGGGATCCTTCGCCGATGTGCTGAGCGCGGTGGACTCGGGCGAGGTGGACCTCGGCTTCGTGGCCATCGAGAACGCCATCGAGGGGTCGGTCAACATCACCCAGGACACGCTGGCCTTCGAGACGGACCTGTTGATCCAGCGCGAGATCGTCATGCCGGTGCACCAGCACCTGCTCGTGCGTCAGGGAGTGGTGGTCGAGGAGGTGAAGGTGGTGATGTCGTTCCCGCACGCCACCGCCCAGTGCCGACGGTTCCTCTCGCAGCACCTCCCCGGCGTGCGTACCCAGGCCACCGACTCGACCGCCGACGCCGCGCGTCTGCTGGCCGAGGAAGGAGACGAGCACACCGCAGCCATCGGCACGGCGCGAGCAGCGGCGGTGTACGGCCTCGACATCGCAGCGAGCGAGATCGAGGACCACCCGGAGAACGCGACCCGCTTCGTGGTGGTGGCGCGCTCGGGGGTCCCGGCCGCCACGGGCCACGACAAGACCTCGATCGTGGTGTTCCAGCGCGCCGACGAGCCCGGCAGCCTCTTGTCCATCCTCCAGGAGTTCGCGGCCCGCAGCATCAACCTGTTCAAGCTGGAATCGCGACCGACCAAGAAGGGCCTCGGGGACTACTGCTTCCTGATCGACCTGCAGGGTCACATCCAGGACGAGGTCGTGGCCGACGCGCTGCGGGACCTCAAGAGCAAGCAGGCAGACGTGAAGTTCCTCGGCTCGTACCCCGCCGCCGGGGAGCACGGAGAGGCGGTCCGCCGAGATGCCGACCTGGCCTGGCGGCACGCAGACGAGTGGGTCCAGGACCTGCGCGAGCAGATAGGCCGGAACCCGGCCTGAACCAGCCGACGCCGGTGCGGGCCACTCCCACCGCAGTCACCTCGACGCCGGCAGCACTAGCCTCGACCCCGGAGGGATGGCAGAGCGGACGATTGCGACGGTCTTGAAAACCGTTGGGCCGGCGACGGTCCCGGGGGTTCGAATCCCCCTCCCTCCGCTCCCGTGACGCCTTCGCGGCGCTGCTAGGCTCCCAGGCCACAACTCGGAGAGGTGCCGGAGTCCGGTCGATCGGGCCTCCCTGCTAAGGAGGTGTGGGCGCAAGCTCACCGTGGGTTCGAATCCCACCCTCTCCGCCCTCGGGCCCCGCACTGCGGGGCCCGTGTCGCGTCCAGACTTGGTTCGGGGGTCGACGCCGGACGTCCGCAGCCCGCCTGCTCCGATGCGCCGCGCCGGCCGGATCGGACCGATCTCCGGTCGGGGTCACACATCACGTGACCGATGTCACGTCTTCTCTGTATTGCATTTCCATGACGAATGCGGCAAGTCTGTTACCTGCAAACGACCCATATCGGCCGTGCCGGGGAGTGCGCTCTGACGGGAGATGCCCGCAGAGCCGCACCGCCTGCGCCGGACCCGCTCGCTTCCCTCCCGCTCGTCGCATGACGGTGCGACACCGGAACGTCACACGGAAGCCATGCAACACCCGGGGCCACGACCATGAAGGAGCGTTCCCAACCATGAAGACGATGAAGCGCCTCGGCGCCGGCCTGTTGCTCGCCCTCACCCTGAGCGCGTGCACCCCTGCCCAGTTCCAGACCTGGATGGACCTCAAGGGCTTCGACAAGACGGGCTGGACCGACGCCCACTTCGAGTACGGCGCAGCCGTCGCCACCGCGTGGTGGGCCAACGCGCTCGAGGAGGCCGAGCGCCAGGCCTCCCGCTACCACGAGTACGACTACGTGCTGTCCGACGCCGCCCTCGGCCGTCTGCGCCAGTGCGAGTCCGGCGGCAACTACTCGGCCATCGGCGGTGGCGGCCTCTACCGAGGCGCCTACCAGTTCCACCGCACGACCTGGAACTCGGTCGCAAGCCGCTTCTACCCCGAGCTCGTGGGCGTCGACCCCGCCTACGCCGCCCCGGTCGCCCAGGACGCCATGGCCCGGGCCCTGTTCATGATCCAGGGCCGCAGCCCCTGGCCCATCTGCGGCCAGCGCATCTGACGCCAGCCGCCATCCGGCCGCATCGGGGATCGTGTCCGCAGGTCGGGCACGATCCCCGTGCCGTTTTCGGCCGGGGATCGGGTGCCGCGTTTTCGCCGCCCTGTTGGCAGACCTTGTAGGCTCTCCCGGTCAACCAGCGCTCGTAGCTCAATTGGACAGAGCATCTGACTACGGATCAGAAGGTTGGGGGTTCGAGTCCCTCCGAGCGCGCTGAAGGTTTCCGCTGGTCACGGGCGTCCCGGGCCGGTGCGGAGGCGTTGGGATGGCCCCACCATCCCAACAACTGTCCCAACATCGCCTCGAGCGGGTTCTCTACCGTCGGGGGATGCGACGCACCGCTCGAGGATCGATCCGTGAACGCCGGCCGGGAGTCTGGGAGCTCCGCATCGCCGTCGGCGCGCACCCCGTGACGGGCCGGACGCTCACCCGGTCGGTGACCTTCCACGGTGATCGCGGCGACGCCGCCGCCTATGCCGCTGAGCTGGCCGGGATGCACGCCTCCCGCCGCGCTCGGGGCCGGGCAGCGCCGTTCGTGACCGTCGGCGACCTCCTAGCGCGGTGGCTGGAGGCCGATCACCGCTGGAAGCCCTCCACCTACGGCGGCTACCGCTACCACGCCCGCCACCTCACCGCTGATGTCATCGGCGCGCGCCGGGTGTGCACCCTCACCGCCGGCCAGGTCCGCGACGCCATGCGCCGCTGGCAGGCCGCCGGCGCGTCGGAATCGGTGATCGCCGGCCGGTTCCGGGCGCTGCGCGCTGCCATCAGCTGGGCCTACGACGAACACGTCATCGACGTGCACCCCATCCGCGCCATGCGCGGCCCCCGCCGCAGCGAACCCCGCCGGCCCCTCACCGACACCGACCTCGCCCGCCTGCTGCACACCGCCGAGACCCGCGTGTTGGAAGCGGTCGCCAACGACGACCACACCCGCCGGGCCGCCCGACGGCGCCACCGGGCCGAACAGGACCTCCTGCTCGTGCGCCTCGCGGCCGACACCGGCGCCCGCCGCGGCGAGCTCACCGCCCTGCGCTTCACCGACCTCGACGGCCGGGTCCTGCACATCGCCCGCGCCGTGTCCGACGCCGAGCTCACCACCCCCAAGTCGGGACGCGACCGCGCCCTCACCGTCGGCACCTCCACTGCCCAGCTGTGGCACACCCTCGCCCGCGACTGGCAGGACCGCCTCGACGCCGACACCACCCTCGGCCCCTGGGTGTTCTCCCCGAGCGCCGCCCACCAGCAACGGCTCACCCCGAGCGGGCTCGGTCAGCGCTTCACCCGCCTACGGAACCGCGCCCACACCCCCGACGCCACCCTGCACCGTCTCCGCCACAGCGTCGCCACCTTCCTCGTCACCCGCGGCCAGGTCCTGCACGCCCAAGCCCGGCTCGGCCACGCCGACCCCGCCACCACCCTGCGCGAGTACGCCTACGCCCTGCCCCTCACCGACCAACCCGTCGCCGACGCCATCGACCACCACCTCGACCACCTCGACGACGTGCGCGTCACCGGCAGCGACGACGCGTCGACGCCTCGGCACCCGAATCTAAGTATCTGAAATCAGCGGTTTCTGGATACTTCGAGGTAGGGTGTCGAGGTGAGCGTGACGCACACCCACCACCCGCTCGATCTGAGCCGTCTGCCCGACAAGCACCTTTCGGTCGCGACCGCGGCGGTCGACGTCGCCGACGCGATCGAGGCGCTCGGCGTGGAGGGCCTCCCTGCGGACGCGCAGGCGCACCTCTCGGCCATCATCGAACGCCAGAAGCGGGCCGGTCTCGGTGTGCCGGTGTCGTCAGCGGCCGCGATGCTCGACGTCACGCCGCGCACCGTTCGCAAGTGGATCGACGGTGGGATCCTCGAGCTGGTCGCTGGCTCGACCCCGAAGAAGGTCACGGTGCTGTCGCTGGGCGCCGCGCTCGCCGCGGTGCATCGCATCCGCGCCGCTGGACAGGATCGCAACCTGTTCAAGCTCGTCCTCGACGAGCTCGACGATCGCCGCACGCGCCGTGAGCTCGCCGACCGGATCGACGCGCTCGAGCGGCGTGCGTGGACGGCGGTCAGCGACGCCGACCTGGACGACCTCCTCGGTTGAATGCCCGCTCGCAAGCGCACCGCCACCAAGCGTCAATCCTCGACACCAGCGAACCGGCTGGTGTTCGTCGGCACGGCGATCGAGGACCTCGAGCAGGTCCCGGCCTCGCTGCGCCCTGGGGTGCGTCGAGCGCTGGACGACCTCGCCCGCAACGGGTGCAAGGCGGCGGACTACGCGCTGTCGGGCGACCCACCTTGGCCGCATCTGTGTTCGCGTCACGTCGGCACGCTGAGGATCGTCGTGGCGTTTCCCGAAGACGGCGTCGTCGCGGTCGTGAAGATCGCGCCGCATGACCCGTCCTGCGATCCCTACGCCGAGATCGCGGCGGATCTCGGCATCGCCGTGTCGACCGCGCGGAGAACCAAACCGCCGTGCTGCGACGAATCAGGCTTGCCCCGCGTCGACGCCACGATCATCGACGACATCGAGGCCTCGATGAACGCACTGAGCCGGCGCGAACGACGGCAGCGGTCGCGTCGGGGGACGGGACGGTGACGCGGTGACCACGACTGGATCGTGCGACGACTGCGGGGCACCCGACGCCCGCGTCGCGCTCGGCGACGCCACCCTGTGTGACCGCTGCGCTGATCGCCGCGTCGCGGAGTTCACCGGCTGGCCCGAGCTCGGTGCGCCGCCACCGCCGATCCACCTCCTCGGTCCCGACGGCGTCGAACACGAGTTGCGCTACCGGTTGTGGCGCGCCCCCACCGGGATCTGCGCCGAGCTGGAAGAGGCGGGCGTCGCCCCAGGCGAGGGCTTCCACTACGCGGTGCTCGGCGATCACGACGCCGACGTCGCCGAACTCTTGGCGCTCGTGCGCAGCACCGCCGAGCACGAGGTCGGTCGCCAATACCTGGAGCGTTCCGACCTCGACGGCACCTGGCAGGTCGCCGACACCGACGTCGCCGGCCGGTTCGTCTGGAACGACGAGGGCCATGGCGATCCGCACCGTGTCGTCGTCGATGGTCGAACCCTGTCGTGGGAGCAGTTCGGACGAGCGTTCGCGCCGTTCGAGGGATGCCAGTTCCGCGTCGAGATCGGCGACCGGTTCGACGACCGACGACCCGACGCAGAGATCCTTGCGTTCCCGACCCGCCGAGAAGACGTCGGGCAACCGGCGCTCGGCCCCGACGCGTCTGCGGCGGTCGATGTCGAGCAGCTGCGGCGGGCGCTCGCCGAGTTCGAGCGGAGCCTCCGCGATGCGGGTGCCTCGGCGAGCTCGGTGCGCACCACCATCGATCGCGCTGCCGCCTTCGTCGACTACCTCGCCGGCGAGACACCGGCCCCTCGCGCCTCCGCGTCGCTGCCCGACGCGGACGTCGACCGCGCCCGCCGGTGGGCCCAGCAGCGTAACGATCGGCTCCCCGAACGGGCCATCGGGCAGATCCGCTACGAGGTCGACATCGCCGGTCAGGCCGTCACGATGTACGAGTGCCGGCCGCCGTGGCGACCCGAGTACGGACCGGAGTGGACGCGCTTTCCGATCGTCCGGTTCCGCTACACCAAGACCCGTCGTGAGTGGACAACCTACTGGCGGGACCGGAACTCGAAGTTCCACCGCTACGACCCGATCCCACCATCGCTAGACCTCCAGGACCTCATCGACGCCGTCGAAACCGACCGCAGCGGCATCTTCTGGGGCTGACCGACGAGAGCCCTGCCGCGCGTCTGCCCCGCAGAGCCGCGCGCACGAAGCAGCGCAGCTCAAGGCTCGTCACCCGCAAGCCGGGGCGGGGCGGCCTCGGGGTGGTGGCGACAATCTGCCCGGCAGCGATCACGAGCCGCCCAACGTACGGTCATGTGTCGGACAGGTGATCTGCCCTCCTCCCGACGCATCCGAGCCTGGTCAGTTCGGCCCGGCAGGTGACGTCACGGGTCACTGAACTCAACCTTGACCGCCGACGGCGGAGGATCGAGCGCGAGTCTCGCAAGGCACGGAGGTCAACGTTCTCGACGCGTTCCACCTGGCCGGGTCGGTCCGGGCGCTGGTCGTGTGCGTGAAGCGTCCCTATGGCCGGCCCGAGAGGACGTCGAGGTCCAAGACTCGCAGTGTCCCGTCTGCGGTGACGAGCACGGCGAGCGTCGCGCCACGGCTGGCCACGATCGAACCTCGGCAGGCGGCCGGCCCGAATTCTGATCGGCCAGCACCCGCCCGTCGTCGGCCGCAACGGTGACCCGGGCAACGTCGGTGTGGTTGACCACGGTCACGTGGCCGACCCGCGCGACGAACGGCGGATACCTGGGGTTCAGCCCATGCAACTCGATCACCGGCGAGCCGAAGTAGAACAAGCGGTTCTCGTGAAGGGCGTAACCCTCAGGCAGTCCCGGGACATCGGGCTCCGCCCGTCGGGTGTCACCCACACGGCCGCGCGCGGCGCCACTTCGCCGGTCGAACTGGAACACGCCATAGTCGAAGAAGTCGACCTCGACCGTATCGGCGACGTTGTCGAACGTGACCGACTCGAACGGCTTGGTTTGGGCGAGGCCGGCCTCCCACCGTTGCTCGCCGTCCACGATCGAGTACGCCGCAAGCACTTCCGGCGACGCGACCACGACGAGATCGTCATCGAGCCCGAGTCCGTCACCCCCATCGACGCGACGACTCCATCGTTCGAATCCAGCGATGGGTTCGCTCACCACAGCCGCCTCAGCGGGCATGGGATCCGGACACGACCCGGAACGGCGGCCTCGCCGCCAGGCACTCCAGCCTCCAGGCCACCCATGACGAGCCCACGAATGTCGCATGACCGGCCCACCCAATCAGGTTGTTCGTGGCTCGTGCGCGACGTCGGCGGCATCAGAAACCCTGGAGTCGGGTTCCCGCCTGCAGCGACTCGGCCAGTCGGGCCGCTTCAGCCATGGCGTCGTCGCGTGTGGGCGCCGTCACGTGGACGATGGCCTTCCTGGAGTCGGTGTCGATGCCGCCGGGCAACACCTCGACGTTCCATCTGGTGTCGCGGCGCACGAGGCGCGCCAACTGGCGGAACCACAGCACCACCGCGTAGTAGGACGAGTAGAGCACCCACGGAGACCGAGGCTCGTCGGGCCGTACCACCTGCACGGTCCACACACGCCCCGTGGGATCGCTAACCTCCACCTGGCCCGACACCAGCAGGTTCGCCCGCACCATCGACGCGTCCACCACCCCCAGTCTCACCCTGACCGGCACCCGGCGCACCATCTGACGACGGGCAATCACTCCCCCGATCGTGTGACGGAGTGGCTGGCGACGTGGTGGGCTCGTCGCTGCTCGGCCGGTGGAAGGTCAGCGATGCGCTGTTCGCAGACCGCCTGTTCGACGATGCCGGCGGCGGCGAGGGCGGTGCAGTAGTTACGGTCCTTGTCGCGGCCGGCGGCGGCTTTGGCGACACACACCTTGTGGACCTCCAGGCACCAGCCGACCACCCTGGGGTCCGCCGTCTCGCAGATCACGGGGACCAGCCGGTCCCGCCATCCTGGTGGCAACGCGGCGGTGGCGGTCTCGACGCCCTGGGCGTAGTAGCCGTGGATCTGGTGGAACCGCGACCCTTCACCGATCGCGCCATCGACGCGGTCGGCAAGTTCGGTCTCGTCGACGGCGACATCCAGTCGGCCGCCAGCGCCCGCTGACTCAACCCCGCCTGCGCCCGCATCCCCCGAAACAACACACCGGCATCCACCCCGTCGACCACCACCCGCCTCACCTCCCAACTCGCTATCTATTCGGATAGCCGCCTACCGGCGCGGCCCACCCAGCGGCAACCACCAGAACCGGGCCCAGGTGCAGCCACAGGTGCAGCCAACGTGCCCGGTCCGCTCCGCACAGCGCTGGACCCGACAAGACCCTGACCAGCACTGCCACCGAACACACGCACCGCTGTGGACCCCTCTGGACCCCCACTACGGATCAGAAGGTTGGGGGTTCGAGTCCCTCCGAGCGCGCTGCACGTTTCCGCTGGTCACCGCCCTGCGGATGCTGGATGCTCGACGACACGGACGGGCGTCGTCCCTACTGCTGGCCCTATAGCTGTAGGGATGCAGACACGAAATAGGGATGGCCGGCCTCGTGCTCGGCGTGGTGAAGGGTCGCTGCGGGAACGCCGGCCCGGGGTGTGGGAGATCCGGGTGGTCGTGGCCAACGACGCCGTGACGGGGCGCAGCGTGCAACGCTCGTTCACGGTGCACGGCACCGAACCCGACGCCCAGGCCCGCCGCCGTGAACTCGTGGCCCGGTTCGGCGTGCACCGTCGCAGCTACTGCGCGGCGGCGACCTGGACGGTGGCCGAGCTACTGGAGCGGTTCCTGGCCGCCGCGCACGACTGGCAGCCCGCCACCCGCAGCTCGCACGCCTCGGTGGCACGATTCCTGGCCACCGACACCATCGGGGCCAGCGGGGTCACGGCCCTGTCCCCCGCAACGCTCGAAGCCCGCTTGGGGGCGTGGCGGGCCGCAGGGGCCTCCGACGCCACGGTGTTCGCCCGCTGGTCGGTGCTGCACTCGGCGCTGTCGTGGGCCACCCGCCTCGAACTGCTCCGGGTCCACCCCTTCGCCGGGATGCGCACCCCCCGGCGGCCCGAACCCCGCAAACACCTCCTCCCCGCCGAGATCGCCACCCTGTTGCGCACCACCCAGGCCGCCGTCGACGCCGCCCACACCCGCCTCGCCACCCACCCCCACAGCCAACGAGCCCTCCAGGCGCTGTTCATCGCCGAACAGAACCAGCTCCTGGTCCGCCTCGCCGCCGACACCGGCGCCCGCCGCGGCGAGCTCGCCGTGCTGCGCGCCCGCGACCTCGACGGCCGCATCCTCACCATCGAACGCAACCTCTCCCTCGAAGTGCTCGGCCCCACCAAGACCAAACGCACCCGGCGACTCACCATCGGCGCCACCACCGCCGCCATGATCACCACCCACCTCGACACCTGGCATCGACGCCTCAACCCCGGCGACGTCGACGACGACTGGCTCTTCGCCCCCGACCCCACCCGACACACCCACACCCGCGCCGACACCCTCTCGCACCGCTTCCACCGGGTACGCACCGCCGCCGGACTCCCCCACGCCGCCCTACACCGCTTCCGCCACAGCGTCGCCACCGCCCTCGTCGAAGACGGCAAGATCCTCAAAGCCCAAGCCCGCCTCGGCCACCGCGACCCCGCCACCACCCTGCGCCACTACGCCCACGCCACCCCACTCGACGACCTCGACATCGCCGACGCCATCGACCACCGCCTCAACCAAGCCACCGCCTGAACCCCCACAACGCCGTCGCCAAGGCTGACAACGAGCGCAGGCTCGTTCCGTGGGACGGGTGCTCGATGCAAGGGGCCGGAGCTCGAGCTCTGGGCTCGCACGGATGGAGCCGATGGTGATCGACCGCCTCGTCGCCGAACTCCGACGGGACCTCGAGGACGGGTCGTGGGAGCAGCGGCACGGGCGCCTGCGCGATCTGCCCGCGCTCGACGCAGGCATGCTCCTGCTCGTCGCTCAGCCGTAGCAGACGGTCCACGAACGACAAGGGGAGTCCGGGCTGGCTCATGTCCAGAACCCACCACCGAGGGGAGCGCCCCCTACCGCCGGCTCGGCCGTCGACCTTCGGCCCATGGACGGGAACCCGCTACGTCCGCCGTTCACCTTCGGGCGGATTCCCGTCGGAGCGTCGGTCAGTGGCGGGGTGGGGTGAAGGCGTGGCTGGCGATGTGGTGGGCTCGTCGCTGCTCGGCCGGTGGGAGCTGAGCGATGCGTTGTTCGCAGACGGCCCGTTCGACGATGCCGGCGGCGGCGAGGGCGGTGCAGTAGTCGCGGTCCTTGTCGCGGCCGGCGGCGGCTTTGGCGACCCACAGGTCGTGGACCTCCAGGCACCAGCCGACCACCTTGGGCTCCGCCGTCTCGCAGATCACCGGGACCAGCCGGTCCCGCCATCCTGGTGGCAGCACGGCGGTGGCGGTCTCGACGCCTTGGGCGTAGTGCCGTGGGTCTGGTGGAACCGCGACCCTTCACCGATGGCGCCGTCGATGCGGTCGGCCAGTTCGGTCTCGTCGATGGCGACATCCAGTCGGGCCAGTTCGGCGTCGACGGCGACGTCGGCTTCAACCGAGCGGGTCGCCTCGCGGGGCAGTTGCCAGTGCGGGTAGCTGGCCAGGACGGCCTGGCTGCCAATGACCACCAGGTCGTGCACTTCGACGATGCGGGCCGCGGCTCGCAGCACGTGCTCGAGCTGGTCGCGAGTCACGGCGTGGCCAACATGGCGTCGAACGCGTCCGCCGCGGCCAGCGCCGCCGTCCGCTCCTCGTCGCTGAGCAGCCCGGCAAACGGCGCCATCTGCCGCAAATCGTGACCCCGTTCGCTGGGATCCAACAACGCGGCCCGCACCGCCTTCGGGCCCCGCTTCAGCACTCGGCGCCACTCGTCGATCCACCGTCGAGCCGCGTTGTCGCCCACCACCACGCTGGCCCGGTCCAGGTTCTCTGCAGCGAGGCGCGCCGCGGCCGCGAAATCGTGCTCCACTGCCGCCGCGGTCGCCGCCGCCAGCGCCAGGCTGCGCCGCTCGCGCCGGCCCCGCATCCGCGCGCCGCGACCCGCGGGCAGCACCCGCAGCTCCACCCGCATCTCCGCACCCGCCGCCAGGCGCGCCAACGTCGACAACCGCGGCTCCTTCGCCCCGCTCTCATAGGCAGCCACCGTCGCCCCCGACGTGCCCGACCGCGCCGCCAACGCCCGCTGGCTCAAACCCGCCTCCGCCCGCATCCCCCGCAACAACGCACCCGCATCCACCGCCTCGACCACCACCCGCATCACCTCCAGTTTTGCTATCTATCCAGATAGCACGCTAGCGGCGCGGCCCACCCAGCGGCAACCACCGGAACCGAACCCAGGTGCAGCCACAGGTGCAGCCAACGTGTCCGGCACGGCCTGGACTGGCGTGGATGCGACAGGACTCTGACCAGCACTTCTACCGAGTAGATGTACGGCTTTGGACCCCAAAGTACCCCCCAGCACCTGACTACGGATCAGAAGGTTGGGGGTTCGAGTCCCTCCGAGCGCGCTGAAACCGCAGGTCACAGACCTGCGGACTGGACGGACCGAAGCTCCTCCACTTTCTTGGTCATCTCTTGGCACTCCGACGGCCTAGTGCGGCATGGAGAATCACACCGATCACCCGCTCACCCTCACCGTCGAACAGACGGCCAAGCTCCTCGGCATCGGCCGCAGCACCGCCCACGAGCTCGTCCACACCGGCGACATCCCCAGCCTCCGCCTCGGCCGACGCATCGTGGTGCCAGCGGCGAGGCTGGCGGCACTGCTCAACACAACGGCATCCGGGGTCCAGGCCGGCGAAGCCGATCGGCCAACGGCCACACATCCCTCCGATCTCGCCCGAAAGCCAGACGCCGTCGAATCACTCAGGCTCTTCTAGCGAGGTCAGAACGCGACGCTCGTGGTCTACCGCGTGGGCGGCCAGTAGTAACTGCCCGGTGGCGGACACCAGCGGCTGCCCGCCACCGGGCAGTTCGCCACGTGCAGTGGTCACGCGTGAGCCTCAGCGTTTCCGTCACACAGTGCCGAGTCGCGTGCCCTC
>JALOLF010000262.1 GCA_025456085.1 Acidimicrobiales bacterium | reverse complement strand
TGCTCGAGCACGGCACGCTGCGCACGGTCGTCGACGGGTCCTTCCCGCTCGACGAGATCGTGGCGGCCCACCGACGTGTGGCGACGGGCCACAAGGTGGGCAACGTGCTGGTCACCCTGCCGACGGCCTGAACGTCGTCGGGCCGGCGGGGACCGTCGCCACCCGGACACGAACGACCCCCGGTCGGAGCCGGGGGTCGTTCGCAGTTCCGAGCGATGCGTGGCTCAGCGGCCCTGCAGCGCCTCGATCAGCTTGGGCAGCACCTTGTGCACGTCGCCCACGATGCCCAGGTCGGCGACCGAGAAGATCGGCGCCTCGGGATCCTTGTTGATCGCGATGATGTTCTTCGAGCCCTTCATGCCCACCAGGTGCTGGGTGGCGCCCGAGATGCCCGCGGCGATGTACACCGTCGGCTTCACGACCTTGCCGGTCTGACCCACCTGGTAGGAGTAGGGCACCCAGCCGGCGTCGACGATCGCACGGGACGCACCGGGCGCCGCGGCGAGCAGCTTCGCCAGGTCCTCGACCAGCTGGTAGTTGTCCTTCTCGCCCAGGCCACGGCCACCGGCGACGACGACGGCGGCGTCGTCCAGGCTCGGGCCGGTCTTCTCCTCGACGAAGCGGTTGGTGATGGTCGGCGCACCGGACGCACCCAGGTCGGGCACGGCCAGCTCCTCGACCGCCGCAGCGCCGCCACCGGTCTCCTCGGCGGCGAAGGACTTCGGCCGCACCAGGAAGATGCCGACCTTGTCGGTGGTGAACTTGGTGACCACGTTGGTGGTGCCACCGAAGATCGGCTCGACGCCGGCGAGGGCGCCGTCACGCTCGACCAGGTCGACCACGTTGGTGATGACGGGGGCGTCGGCCTTGACCGACAGGCGGCCGGCGACGTCGCGGCCGTCGTAGCTGGTGGCGAGCAGCACGGCGTCGGGGCCGGTGCCGGCCTCGATCGCGGCGGCGATCGCGCCGGCCACGGGGGCGCCGAGCAGCTTGCCGTCGGTGCCGGGCACGGTCAGGACCTTCGACGCACCGTGGGCACCGACCGCAGCAGCGATGTCGTTGCCCGCCGCGGTGACGACCTCGACGGTGTCGGCGAGGGTGCGGGCCTTGGCCAGCAGCTCGAGGGTGGTGTTGGAGACGGTGTCACCGGCGGCCTCGCCGAACACCCAGATCTTGGCAACAGTCATGTCGTTCTCTTCCGTTCTCTGCGTGTCCGGCTCAGATGACCTTGAGGTCGTCGAGGAACTCGACGATCTTGCCGAAGGCCTCGCCGTCGTCCTCGATGATCGTGCCGGCCTCGCGGGCCTCGGCCTCGGCGACCTCGACGATCTCCTGGCCGCCACCGGCCCAGCCGACGCTGCCGGCGTCGATGCCCAGATCGGCGAGCTTCACCTCGTCGACCGGCTTGGACTTGGCGGCCATGATGCCCTTGAAGGACGGGTAGCGGGGCTCGACCACACCGGCGGTCACCGAGACGACCGCGGGCAGCGGGCTCTCGACCTCGTCGTAGCCGGCCTCGGTCTGGCGCTGGACCTTGACGGTCGAGCCGTCGACGGCGATCTCCTTGGCGAAGGTGACCGACGGCAGCGACAGCAGCTCGGCGATCTGCTCCGGCACGGTGCCGGTGTAGCCGTCCGAGGACTCGGTCGCGGTCAGGATGAGGTCGGCGGAGCCGGCACGCTCGATGGCCTTGGCGAGCACCTTGGCGGTGCCCAGCGCGTCGGTGCCGGCGAGTGCGTCGTCGCTGACGAGCACGGCCTTGGCGGCACCCATGGCCAGCGCGGTGCGCAGGCCGCCCACCTCGCTGTTGGGGGCCATGGAGACCAGGGTGACCTCGCCCCCACCGGCGGCGTCGACCAGCTGGAGCGCCATCTCGACGCCGTAGCTGTCCGACTCGTCCAGGATGAGCTTCCCGTCACGCTTCAGGGTCTTGGTAGAGGGATCCAGCGCGCCCGGGTCGGCCGGGTCGGGGATCTGCTTGACACACACGACGACGTTCATGGTCGGGATTCTGCCCCGTGCTACCCGCCGGTAACAAACCGCCGTCGGCGGGTGCGAGGGGCCGCGGCGATCCGGTGCAGACTTGCTGGTCGTGCGCATCGCCCTGGTGGTCAACCCCCACGCCTCGTCGACCACATCCGAGCGCGCACGGGCGGTCGAGGCGGTGCTGTCGCAGCGGCACGAGGTGCACGCGGTGAGCACCACCCGACGGGACCACGCGACCGAGCTGGCCCGCTCCGCGCTGGCCGACGGCATGGACGCGGTGGCGGTGCTCGGCGGCGACGGCACGCTCAACGAGGTCGCCAACGCACTGGTCGGCACCCGCACGATGCTGCTCGCGCTGCCCGGCGGCGGCACCAACGTGTTCTGCCGCACACTCGGGCTGCCCGACGACCCGGTCGCCGCCGCCCGCCTGCTGCTCGACGCACACGAGCGGGGGCAGGTGCGCCGCATCGGGGTGGGCACCATCGACGGCACCGGACCCGGCGGCCGCGATCGCCGCCACTTCGTGTTCCACACCGGCGTCGGCT
The DNA here is from genome assembly GCA_025456085.1 of Acidimicrobiales bacterium. Lineage (GTDB taxonomy): Bacteria > Actinomycetota > Acidimicrobiia > Acidimicrobiales > Acidimicrobilacustridaceae > JALOLF01. The sequence continues at coordinate 278 of JALOLF010000262.1, read as the reverse complement.
GGGACGCGGCGGTGGTCGCCGTCGTCGAGCGGCACGCCTCGCTCAAGCGCCGCCTCGGGCACCTGCTGTTCGTCTACGCCGGGCTGCGCACGTTCCTGACCTCCTACGACCGGCGCCGACCGCACTTCCGCCTGGAGCTCGACGACGGCACGAAGGTGCACGACGCGTACTTCGCGATCGTGATGAACAGCGACCCCTACACCTTCGTGGGCCATCGCCCGTTCGTGGTCGACCCCACCAACGACGCCACCACGGCGTTCACCGTCGTGGCGCTGCGC
>JALOLF010000044.1 GCA_025456085.1 Acidimicrobiales bacterium | reverse complement strand
GATCTGATCGACCGCTCGCGACGCAACAGCGAGCAGCTGTTCGAATCCCTCGACGCCCGCATGCAGAGCCAGCTGGCCGGGCTGGGCCTCGCCACCAAGGCCGACATCGAGCGCCTCGAGCGCAAGATCGAGGCGCTGGGTGGCAAGGCGCCGGCGACCAAGGCTGCGGCCAAGGCGTCGGCGGCCAAAGCTGCACCCAAGGTGTCCGCTCGCACGTCGCCGGCGAAGAAGGCCGCGACCAAGAAGACGGCGGCGAAGAAGGCCCCGGCCCGAAAGCCAGCCGCCAAGAAGGCCGCAGCCAACAAGGCCGCCTCGTCGTAGGCGGTCGACCGCCAGCGACGGCTGCGCTCGGCCCTTCCGGGGCGGACCGGCGATCAGAAGACGACTCGACGCCGAACTGGTGCGCCGGGGGCTCGCCCCGAGCCGTGAACAGGCGCGCACCGCCATCGAACAGGGGCGGGTCCTGGTCGGGGGCGCACCGGCGGACAAGGCGTCCCGCCAGGTCGGGCCCGACGAGCCGGTCGTCGTCCAGGGTCCACCGCCGCGGTACGTGAGCCGTGGCGGCGAGAAGCTCGAAGCCGCGCTGGCGGCCTTCGACCTGCGCGTCGGCGGTGTCCGGGCGCTCGACGCCGGTGCGTCGACCGGTGGGTTCACCGACTGCCTGCTCCAGCACGGGGCGGCCAGCGTGGCCGCCGTCGACGTGGGCTACGGTCAGCTCCACGAACGGCTGCGAGCAGACCCCCGCGTCTCGGTCCACGAGCGGTCGAACCTGCGCCACCTCGACCCCCGGGCGGTGGGCGGGCCCTTCGACCTCGTGGTCGCCGACCTGTCCTTCATCTCGCTGCGTCTCGTGGCCGACGTGCTCGTCGCCGCCGCGTCTCCCGGCGGCGAACTGGTGGTGCTGGTGAAGCCGCAGTTCGAGGTGGGCCGCGCCGAGGCCAGCAAGGGCCGCGGGGTGATCCGCGATCCGGCGTCGTGGGCCGGCGCGCTCCGCGACGTCGTTGCCGCCGTCGCGAGTCGGGGAGCCGTCATGATGGGGGCCGTGGTGTCACCGATCACCGGTTCCGACGGCAACGTGGAGTTCCTCGTGCACTTCCGTGCACCGACCGCGGATGCACCGGAGACGACGCCGGTCACCGCCGGAGCCCCGGGTCCGGAGGTGCTCGTGGAGCAGGTCGTGCGCGAGGCCGTGGCCCGGCACGGGACGGAGCGGCGCGACTGATGGGCGTCGTCGGACTGGTCGTGCACCACGGACGCCCCGAGGCGCTCCGGCTCGCGGCCGAGGTCGCCGCATGGCTGCGCGTCGAAGGCCACGAGGTGCGCCTCAGCGAGGACGATGCCACGTTGACCGGCCTCGAGGTGCTCTCCTCGGAGGAGGACGGTTGGGCCGAGGGCATGGACGTGGCGGTGAGCCTGGGCGGGGACGGGACCATCCTGCGCACCGTGGACCGCGTGGCGCTGCGCGACGTGCCGGTCATCGGCGTGAACTTCGGGCAGCTCGGCTACCTCACCGAGGTCGAGCCGAGCGGGCTGCGCCACGCGCTGCACCAGTTCTTCTCCGGCGCCTACGAGCTCGAGGAGCGCATGATGCTCCGGGTCCGCGTCGACGCGCCGTCGGGCGGCCTCGATCTGGACCATGCCGACGCCCTGAACGAGGCCGTGCTCGAGAAGACCCTGAGCGGCCACACGGTGCGACTGTCGGTGAGCATCGACGGCCGCTACTTCACGACCTACGCCACCGACGGCCTCATCGTGGCGACACCCACCGGGTCCACGGCGTACGCGTTCTCGGCCCGTGGTCCGATCGTGGCCCCGACCCACCGGGCGCTGCTGCTGACCCCGGTCTCGCCCCACATGCTCTTCGATCGCACGCTGGTGCTCGAGCCCTCCAGCGAGCTGTCCGTGACCGTGGAGGGACACCGCGCCGCCTCGCTGGCCGTCGACGGTCGGGTCGCCGGCCAGCTCGCTCCCGGCGACCGCATCGTGTGCACGGCATCACCGCATCGGGCGCGGCTCGTGATGTTCACCCCACGGGACTTCCATCGCATCCTGAAGACCAAGTTCGGCCTGGCGGATCGGTGACGACGTGCTCGCGGAACTGGTCGTAGCCGACCTCGGGGTCATCGAACGGCTCTCCCTGGTGCTGGGGCCGGGCATGACCGCCGTGACCGGGGAGACCGGGGCCGGCAAGACGCTCATCGTCGAGGCGATCGAGCTGCTGGTGGGGGGCCGGGCCGATCCGATGATGGTGCGGCCCGGTGCCGACGAGGCCACCGTCGAGGGCCGCTTCCTGCTCGGCGACGACGAGGTCGTGCTGCGGCGGGTCGTGCCCCGCGTCGGCCGTTCGCGGGCCTACGTCAACGGGCATCTGGCCACCGCGTCGGCGTTGGCGGAGTGGGGTCGGCGGGCCGTGGACCTCCACGGTCAGCACGACCACCAGTCGCTGCTGGCCGCACCCGTGCAGCGCGCCGCCCTCGACCGCTACGGCGGCGTGGACCTCGACCCGTTGGTGGGCGCCCGCCGCGCCCTGGCCTCGATCGAGGCGCACCTGGCCGAGCTGGGCGGCGACGAGCGCGAGCGCGCCCGCGAGCTCGATCTGCTGCGGTTCCAGGTGGCGGAGCTGGACGCCGCCGCGCTGCGCGACCCCGACGAGGACGCACGGCTCGATGCCGAGGAGCAGCTCCTCGACGACGCGGTGGCTCACCGCGAGGCCGCCTCGCTCGCCGCCGGCGCGCTGACCGAGGACGGTGGGGCGCTCGACGCCGTGGGGGTCGCCCTGCAGGCTCTGGACGGGCGGGCGCCCTTCACCACCGAGGCGGCCCGTCTGGGCGCGGTGCTGGCCGAGCTCGCCGACCTGGCCTCCGAGGTGCGTGGCCGGGGCGAGGGCATCGAGGACGACCCGCAGCGCCTGGCCGAGCTGCGAACCCGTCGGCAGCTGCTGCGCGATCTGCGCCGGAAGTACGGCGACACCCTCGCCGACGTGCTGACGTTCGCGCAGCAGGCGGTGCAGCGCCTCGACGAGCTCGTGGCCCGGGACGCCACCGCGGCGCGCCTCGAGGCCGAGCGTGACGACGCGCGGGCCGCGGTGGCGGAGGCCGAGCGTGTCGTCGGGGCCGCCAGACGGGCGGCGGCGCCGGGCCTCGCCGCCGAGACCGAGGCGAACCTGCGGACCCTGGCCATGGAGCGGGCCCGCCTGGTCATCGACGTGGGGCCCGACCCCGGCGACGAGGTGGTGTTCGAGCTGGCCGCCAACCCCGGGGCGCCGCCGCTGCCCCTGGCGAAGGTGGCCAGCGGCGGTGAGCTGGCGCGGGCCATGCTGGCCCTGCGTCTGGTGCTCACGGAAGCGCCCGAGACCCTGGTCTTCGACGAGGTCGACGCCGGCATCGGCGGTGCCGCGGCGGACGCCGTCGGCCGTGCCCTCGGCGCGCTGGGCGGACGTCACCAGGTGCTGGTGGTGACCCACCTGGCGCAGGTGGCCGCCTTCGCGGACCACCAGGTGGTGGTGGCCAAGAAGGTGGATCGGGGTCGGACCTTCACGACGGTGAGCGCCGTGACCGGTGAGCGCCGCGGCGCGGAGGTGGCCCGCATGCTGTCGGGCAGGTCCTCCTCGGCCACGGCGCGCGAGCACGCCGCCGAGCTGTTGCGGGTCGCAGCGAAGGAACGCTCCCGGGCCCGTCGCTGAACGCGGCGTGCTAGAAGGGCGTCGTGGGGAACCCATCCGCCATGCGGGCCGCCGCCGCCATCGTGGGCGTGGCCGACGCCGCCTCGCCGACGGGTGAGCTGGAGGGCACGACCCGGGCGCTCGAGTTGGCCATGATCCGTGAAGCACTGGACGACGCCGGTCTGGGCCTGGCCGACGTCGACGGGATCTTCGCGGCCACCGGCGGGCAGTTCATGCACTCGATGGAGCTCGCCGAGTACCTGGGCGTGCAGCCCGTGTGGACCGACAGCACGCTGACGGGCGGATCGAGCTTCGAGGTGCTCGTCGAGCACGCCACCGCGGCGATCGCCCTGGGACGCTGCGAGGTGGCGGTGGTGGTGTACGCCGCCACGCCCCGGTCGTCGTTCCGCCGCGGTGGACCCGGCTTCGGCGGTGGGGCGCAGCGCGCCGCGGCCCTGGGTGCGGTGTCGCCCCTGATCGAGTGGGAGCTGCCCTACGGCACCCGCATGCCGATGGGGGCCTACGCCCTGGCCGCCAACCGCCACCAGTCCGTGTACGGCACCACCTCCGAACAGCTCGCCGCCATCGCGGTCAGCACCCGACAGTGGGCGACCCGCAACCCGCGGGCCCGACTGCGCGATCCGATCACCGTCGAGGACGTGCTGGCGTCGCCGGTGGAGGCCACCCCGCTGCACAAGCTGGACTGCTGCCTGGTCACCGACGGCGCGGGGGCCGTCGTGCTGACGAGCGCGGCGCGCGCCCGCGATCTGCGCCGGCCGCCGGTGCTGGTGTTGGGCGCAGCCTCCAGCCACACCCACGCCATGATCTCCCAGATGCCGGACCTGACCGTCACCGCGGGGGCGGTGTCGGGCCCCCGAGCCTTCGCCATGGCCGGCCTCGGTCCCGCCGACGTGGACGTGGCGGAGCTCTACGACTCGTTCACCATCACGGTGCTGCTGGCCCTCGAGGATCTCGGCTTCTGCGCCAAGGGGGAGGGAGGCCCGTTCGTGGCCGACGGCCGTCTGGGTCCGGGGCGGCGCACTGCCGGCCAACACCAACGGCGGCGGGCTGTGCTACACCCACCCCGGCATGTACGGGATCTTCCTGCTGGTGGAGGCCACCCGGCAGCTCCGGGGGGAGTGCGGCGAGCGTCAGGTGCCCGGGGCCGAGGTGGCGGTCGCCCACGGCTGCGGGGGCGTGCTGTCGGCGACGTCGACGGTGGTGCTGGGCACGGAGGCCACGCGATGAGTGCTCCGGCGGAGCCCGACCAGACCCGCTTCGCCCCGCCCGAGAGCGACGCCGGCGCCCCCTTCTGGGAGGCGACCCGGGCACGCCGCCTGGTGCTGCCGTGGTGCACCGCCTGCGAACGTCCCCACTGGTTCCCCCGCGACGCCTGCCCGCACTGCCTCGGCGACACCATCGTGTGGCGGGAGGCGTCCGGTCGGGGCGTGGTCCACGCCTGCTCGACCATGCCCAAGGCGGCCCTGCCGGGACTGGTCGGTCACGTGCCCTACGTGGTGGCCCTCGTCGACCTCGCCGAGGGCGTGCGGGTCATGACCAACGTGGTCGGTTGCCCGGCCGACGAGGTGCACGTCGGCCAGGCGGTCGCCGCCACGTGGGAGGCCCTCGAGGACGGCCGACACCTGCTGGTGTTCGAGCCGCGAACCGACGCGTGACCGCCGCCGTGGCGGCGGTGCGCGGCCCGCGGGGCCCGGCGCGCTACGGTGCAGTCCCGTCGTGGAGTCGGCGGAAAGGGGTCTCCCCGTGACCAAGCACATCTTCGTGACCGGTGGTGTCGCGAGCTCGCTGGGCAAGGGGATCACCGCCTCCTCGCTCGGCCGGTTGCTCAAGGCGCGGGGCCTGCGGGTCACGATGCAGAAGCTGGACCCGTACCTCAACGTCGACCCGGGCACCATGAACCCCTTCGAGCACGGCGAGGTGTTCGTCACCGACGACGGCGGCGAGACCGACCTCGACCTGGGCCACTACGAGCGGTTCATCGACGAGGGCCTGTCGCGCGACTCCAACGCCACCACCGGCTCCATCTACTCCGCGGTGATCGCAGCCGAGCGCCGGGGCGACTACCTGGGCAAGACGGTGCAGGTGATCCCGCACATCACCGACGAGATCAAGCGCCGCATCTCGCGGCTGGCCGGCGACGACGTCGACGTGGTCATCACCGAGATCGGTGGCACCGTCGGTGACATCGAGATCCTCCCGTTCCTGGAGGCCATCCGGCAGTTCCGCCTCGACGTCGGTCGGGAGAACGTCTGCTACGTCCACGTCACGCTGGTGCCCTTCATCGGACCCTCGGGGGAGCAGAAGACCAAGCCCACCCAGCACTCGGTGACCGAGCTGCGGGGACGGGGCATCCAACCCGACGCCATCGTGTGCCGCAGCGAGGGCCCGATCTCGGCGGATCTGAAGCGCAAGATCTCCAACCTGTGCGACGTGCCGGTCAACGCCGTGGTGAACGCCGCCGATGCCGGCAACCTGTACGAGGTGCCGCTCGTGCTGCACGACGAGGGGCTCGACACGGTGGCGTGCCAACTCCTGGGCTTCGCGGACCGGGACCTGGACCTGTCGGAGTGGGAGACCCTGGTGCACCGCATCGACACCGCCGAGGAGCGGGTGCGGGTCGGCATCATCGGCAAGTACGTGAGCCTGCCCGACGCCTACCTGTCGGTCGTCGAGGCGCTGCGCCACGGCGGCTTCTTCCACGGCGCCAAGGTGGACATCGAGTGGGTCCAGGCCGAGGAGGTCGAGGGCCTGCTCACCGACGGCCGCCTGCGCGACCTCGACGGCATCGTGATCCCCGGCGGCTTCGGCGAGCGGGGGGTGGAGGGCAAGATCGCAGCCGCCGGCTATGCACGTGAGCACGAGATCCCGTGCCTGGGTCTGTGCCTGGGCATGCAGGTGATGACCATCGAGTTCGCCCGCAACGTGCTCGGCCTGGACCGGGCCCACTCCAGCGAGTTCGACCCCCACACACCGCACGCAGTGATCGACCTCATGGAGTCCCAACGTGACGTCACCGACCTCGGGGGCACCATGCGGCTGGGTGCCTACATCGCCGAGCTGAAGCCCGGCTCGCAGGTGGCCACCATCTACGGACGCGAGGTCGTGTCGGAGCGCCATCGGCACCGCTACGAGTTCAACCCCCGGTACCGCAGCCGGTTCGAGGGCTCCGGTTTCGTGTGCTCGGGGACGTCGCCCGACGGCCGCCTGGTGGAGTTCGTAGAGCTGGCCGACCATCCGTTCTGGGTGGGCACCCAGGCGCACCCCGAGTTCAAGAGCCGTCCGAACCGCCCCGCCCCGCTGTTCCGGGAGTTCGTGCGGGCCGCACTGGCCCGGGCCGAGGGCCGCAACCCCCATCTCCTGCAGGTGGACGGTCGCACGGCCACGGCGCCGGGCTGACATGGCCCCGCCCGCGGACACCGACGCCGGCTTCCGGCGCGAGGGCGAACGGTTGATCCACCGTGGCGCGGTGGTCACGATGGCGGTGGGGTCGTTCGTCGCCCCCGACGGTCACCGCTTCGAGCGCGATGTCGTGCACCATCCCGGCGCGGTCTCGGTGGTGCCGTTGCTCGACGACGACACCGTCGTGCTGGTCCGCCAGTACCGCGCCGCGCTGGACCTGGAGCTGCTGGAGATACCGGCCGGCAAGCGGGACCTGGCGGGCGAGCCCCCCGAGCTCACCGCCCACCGCGAGCTGCAGGAGGAGATCGGCATGCGGGCGGGGCGGCTCGAGAAGCTGGCCGAGTTCTTCAACTCACCGGGGTTCTGCGACGAGCACTCCCACGTGTACCTGGGCCGGGAGCTGGAACCGGCCGAGGCGTCGCTGCAGGGGGTCGAGGAGCAGCACCTGACCATCGAACGGCTGGCGCTGGACGAGGTGCCCGCCCGCATCGCCGACGGCACGATCGTGGACGCCAAGACGATCATCGGGTTGAGCCTGGCGATGCGGCGACTCGGGCGCTGAGGCGCCCGTGGCCGACCGGTCCGCGCTCCCGCTCGAGGTCGAGGAGTTCCTCACCTGGCTGGCCGTCGAGCGGGGTCGTTCCCGCAACACGGTCAGCGCCTACCGACGAGACCTGCGGGCCTACCTGGCCTGGCTGGCCGAGCAGGACCTCGGGCTGCTCGAGGTCGACACCGCGGTGTTGGTGACCTACGTGACCGTGCAACAGCGATCGCCGCGCGCGCCGGCGAGCGTGGCCCGCTCCCTGGTGGCGGTGCGGTCGCTGTACCGCTTCCTGGTCGACGAGGAGGTGCTCGACCACGACCCCGGAGCGGATCTCGACGTCCCCGGTGTGCCCCGGGGACTCCCCAAGGCGCTGACGGAGCAGGAGGTGGCGCGGCTGCTGGACCAGGTGACGGGCGACGACCCCGTGGCGCGTCGCGATCGAGCCGTGCTGGAGGTGCTCTACGGCACGGGTGCCCGCATCAGCGAGGTGGTGGGGCTGTCCCTGCGTGACGTCGACCTCGACGCCGCCCTCCTGCGGGTGTTCGGCAAGGGGGCCAGGGAGCGGGTGGTGCCGCTGGGCCGCTTCGCCCGACAGGCGCTCGACGACTGGCTCGGGCCGTCCGGGCGTGCCGCGTTGGAGCCGGAGCGATGGGCACGGCGCGGCGACGCCGAAGCGGTGCTGCTCAACCAGCGTGGCGGTCGTCTGTCGAGGCAGGGGGCGTGGGGCATCGTGCGCCGCTACGGCGAGCGGGCGGGCCTGGCGGGGCGGCTCAGCCCCCACGTGCTGCGCCACTCGTGCGCGACGCACATGATCGACCACGGGGCCGACATCCGGGTGGTGCAGGAGTTGCTCGGCCACGCGTCGCTGTCCACGACGCAGATCTACACCCAGGTGTCCACCGAGCGGCTGCGCGCCGTGTACGACGGGGCCCATCCCCGCGCCCGCCGCGTGGACCGGTAGCCTTGCGGCGTTATGAACGACACGGACAACACCAGCGAGGCCACGCCCGCCGAGGTAGTGCGCGGCCCTCTCGAGCAGGAACAGGCTCGCCTCACCGGGCAGCTCCGGGAGCTCGCCGCCGACGAGGGCGCGCTGGACTGGGACGACAGCTTCGCCGACCGGGGCGAGCTGACCGCCGAGAGCAACGAGACCCGGTCGCTGGCCGCGACGCTGCGCGACCAGCTCGACGACGTGGAGAAGGCGCTCGCCCGGCTCGACGACGGGACCTACGGCCGCTGCGAGGTCTGCGGTGACGACATCGCCGAGGCGCGCCTCGAGGCCGTGCCCACGGCGAGGACCTGCATCCGCCACGCGGTCGGCTGACGATCGGTCGCAGCGATGGCGGCCGTCGCCCACCTGGCCCGGCGGTTCCTCGGCTCGATGGTGCCGCGCGGTCCCGCTCCCCGGGATCAGGCGTGGGCCGAAGCGACGTTGTCCGACGCCGAGCGGGTGCTGTGGCAGCGGATGCGCCGAACCGATCGACGCCACGCCGCGGGTGTGGCCCGGCGGGTCGCCGACGACCTGGGTGAGGATGCCACGACGCCCGTGCTCGCCGCCGCGCTCCTGCACGACGTGGGCAAGATCGAGTCCGGTCTGGGCACCTACGGTCGGGTGGTGGCCACGCTGTCGGGCATGGCGGTACGCCACGACGACGAGGTCATCCGGGACTGGACGCGGACACGGGGCTTCACCCGTCGCGTCGGGCTCTACCTGCGCCACCCCCAGCTCGGCGGCGACCTGCTGGCCATGGCCGGGTCGGACCCGCTGACCGAGGCCTGGGCTCGGGAGCACCACCTCCCGGAGCGGGACTGGACGGTGCCCCCCGACGTCGGGCGGGCCCTCAAGGCGGCCGACGACGACTGAGCGCGGGATCTCGACCGGGCCGACGACGGACCCCGGACCGCTGCACCGCCGCCGAAATCGGTCGATCCGACGCCGGAGACCGACCTCGGCGGACCCGATTTCGCACGGCCGGGTGGCCGCCCGCAGCGGTTCGCGGGTCAGTGGGGGAGCAGGCCCAGGGCCCGCCGGGCCCGCTCGAGGGTCGGCGCCGCCACCGCCCGGGCCTTGTCGGCCCCCTTGGCCAGCAGGTCGGCGGTGCCGGCCGGATCGGCGGCCAACTCGGCGTAGCGGGCCTGGATGGGACGCAGCAGCTCGCACACCGCCTCCGCCGTGTCGACCTTCAGCGGCCCGTACTGGCTGTAGCCCGCGGCGAGGTCCTCGGGTCGCCGGCCGGTGGCGGCCGCCTGGATGGCCAGCAGGTTCGACACGCCCGGCTTCGCCTCCGGGTCGTAGCGGACCTCGGTCTCGGTGTCGGTCACGGCCCGCTTGAGCTTCTTCTCGACCGAGCGCAGGTCCTCCAGGACCAGGATGGTGCCCTGGGGCGAGTCGTCCGACTTGGACATCTTGCGGGTCGGGTGCTGCAGGTCCATCACCCGGGCGCCCACGTGGGGGATGGCGGCCTCGGGCACCACGAAGGTGTCGCCGTAGCGACCGTTGAAGCGGATGGCCAGATCGCGGGTCAGCTCCAGGTGCTGGCGCTGGTCGTCGCCCACCGGTACCCGGTCGGTGTCGTAGAGGAGGATGTCCGCCGCCATCAGGGCCGGGTAGGTGAACAGCCCCGCCGACACGAACTCGGCGCCCTCGGACTTGTCCTTGAACTGGGTCATGCGGCGCAGCTCGCCGACGGCGGCGGTGCACTCCAGGATCCAGCTCAGCTCGGCGTGCTCGTGCACGTGGCTCTGGATGAACAGCGTCGACACGTCGGGGTCGATGCCGATGGCCAACAGCACCTGGGCGAGCTCGAGGGTCGTGGCCCGCAGCACCGACGGGTCCTGGGGGACGGTCAGGGCGTGGAGGTCGACCACGCAGTACACGCTGTCGGCCTCGGCCTGGTCGGTGACCCAGTGCTGCAGGGCGCCGAGGAGGTTGCCGAGGTGCACCGGACCGGTGGGCTTGATGCCGGAGAAGACCCGTGTCATGGCGGCCGATGCTACCGGTGTGCCCTCCGCCGACCGAACCGGTTCCGTCGCCCGCGCGGGCTCAGGGGACGGTGCCCTCGTTCGCCGGTGGCAGCAGCTCCGTGGCGTCGTCGCCGTCGGTGTCGGGCGTGAGGCTGGGCCCGGTGCCGGGGGTCGACCCGGCCTGGAGGTCACAGGTGGCGAGCATGTCCTCGGTGAGCCGGGCGAAGGTGGGGTCCGAGAAGGCCAGCGTCGGGTTGGCGACACCGACGAGGAGCCGGTCCTGGTCACCCTGGTCGAGGCTCAGGACGAACCCGCGGAGGCACTCCTGCTCGGAGTCGCCCGAACCCACGAACGCCGTCCGGAGCTGGTAGGACAGCTCGTCGGCGACCAGCTCGTTGGGCAGGCAGGGCCGCATCGCCTCGACGAAGTCGTCCTGCTGGGCGGCGCTGGCCGGTTGCGCCACGTTGAAGACCACGGTGATGCCGGGATCGGCGTCGAAGGCGCCCCGCACGCAGGCTGCCGCGGTGTCGTCGAGGCGCAACTGGGCTCGCATGCGGCCGCTGGCGTCGTCGACACCGATCTCCGGTGTGGGGTCGTCGTCGATCGCGCACGCACCGAGGCTCAGCGCGAGCGCTGCCGGGCCCACGAGGAGCCCGGCAGCGACACGGCGAGCGGACGAGCCCCGGTCAGAGCGCACAGTCCGTGAAGGTCTCCTCGAGACCCGGAGGAGCCTCGCCACCACCGCTGAAGATGGCCACCCAGTCGTCGCTGTCCAGGGCATCCGCGAGGCAGGTCAGGTCGAACAGGTCGGGATCGACATCGGCCGACACCAGGATGGCGTCGATGAAGTCCTCCTCGGCGAAGCAGTTCGACAGGCCGGTCACCACCAGCTCGGCCTCCGACTCGTCCAGGCTGGTCGCGGTCAGCGCGTCGAGGAAGTCGGGCTCGTCCAGGGCGTAGTCCACCAGGCAGTCGCGCTCGTCGTCGGACATGTCGACACCGGCCATGCCCTCGTCGACGGCATCTTCGGCATCGGCGCGGTCGGCGTCCTCCTCGTCCTCCTCCTCGGTGGTGGGGGTCTCCTCGTCCTCCTCCTCCTCGTCGGTGGTGGGGGTCTCCTCCCGCGAGCTCTCCTCGTCGGTCGTCTCGGTCTCGCTGTCGTCGCCGCCGTCGTCGGAGCAGCTGACGAACGCGAACAGGAACAGGGCGCTGAACAGCACCGCCATGAGCCGTCGAAGCATGGACCTCTGACCTCCCCGGGAGCGCCCGGTCGATGCCCCGCTGGCATCGTGGGTCCGGCGCGACCGGGCCTGAATGTAGCCCCCCGACGGTGAGCAGGGGGTGCATCCGGGTATCCGCGACTCGGCGGCCCGGCGCTCGTATCGTCTCCGGGATGGGTTACGCGGTGCAGACCCCGGTGTTCGAGGGGCCGTTCGATCTGCTGTTGCACTTGATCCTTCGGGAACAGGTGGACCTGTACGAGATCTCGCTCTCGGCGATCGTCGACGGCTACCTGGTGGAGCTGGACCGCATGGAGGAGCTCGACCTCGAGGTCGCGACCGAGTTCCTGCTCATCGCCGCCACCCTCGTCGAGCTGAAGGCGAAGCGCCTGCTGCCCGTCGAGGCCGACATCGACCTCGACGACGAGTTGGCCCTGTGGGAGGAGCGCGACCTGCTCCTCGCTCGTCTGCTGGAGTGCAAGACCTTCAAGGACGCGGCTCGCATGCTGCAGCGGCTGGCGTCGGACGCCGGCCGCTCCTATCCACGCACCGCGGGCATGGAGGAGCGCTTCTTCGGCCTGGCACCCGATCCGTTCGAGGGCGTCACCGCACTGGATCTGCGCACGGCGTTCCTGCGGGCCACGGCCCCCAGACCGGTCCCGACCGTCGACCTGTTCCACGTCACCCCCATCCGGGTGAGCGTCGCCGATGCCGTCGAGGAGTTGCTCTACGAGCTCCCCCGGGCGGGCGCGGTCAGCTTCCGGGCCCTCACCGCGGACCTGGTGGACCGCATCGAGATCGTCGTGCGCTTCCTCGCCGTGCTGGAGCTGTTCAAGCAGGGCGTCGTGGATCTCGACCAGCACCAGGCGTTCGGGGAGATCCGCATCGTGTGGCTGGGCCACGGCCTCGGCGTCGACGCGGACCTCGCCGCCATCGACGTCTACGACGGCTGATGGCCTCCGACGCCGCCCGCGCCATCGAGGCCATCGTGATGGTGGCCGAGCAGCCGGTCGAGCCGGGATTGCTGGCCCAGCTGCTGGAGATGCGCGTCGCCGACGTGGAGGCGATCCTGGCCGAGCTGGCGGCCTCCTACGAGGTGGAGGACCGCGGCTTCATCCTGACCCGGGTCGCCGGCGGGTACCGCTACCAGAGCCATCCCGACCTCGCCCCCTACGTCGAGCGGTTCGTGCTGGAGGGACAGACGGCGCGCCTGTCGGCGGCCGCGCTGGAGACCCTGGCCATCGTGGCCTACAAGCAGCCCATCTCCCGGGCCCAGATCGCCGCCATCCGGGGGGTGAGCGTCGACGGGGTCATCCGCACCCTCGAGCAGCGGGGCTACATCACCGAGGTGGGCCGTGACCCCGGTCCGGGGGCGCCGGTGCTGTTCGGCACGACCTCGGTGTTCCTCGAGAAGCTCGGCTTGAACGCCGTCGAGGACCTGCCGCCCATCGCCGCCTTCATCCCCGGCCCCGAGGTCGTGGAGCAGCTCGAGCACGGGCTGCGGGCCGAGCCCGACGACGTCGCGGCCGCACCACTCGGCGCCGAGCGCGGCGAGCGGGACGACGACGAGACGGGACCCGACGACGCCGAGACCCGGGACGCCGGGTCCCACGACGCCGGCGTCGAGCTCGACGCCGCCTCGGCCGACGCCGAGCTCGACGACCGGGCCCGGGCCCTGTTCCGCCAGCTCGCCGACGAGCTCTGAGCCGGCCGGTACGCTGCCGCCGGTGACCGACCCGTCCCAGCCGTCCCGACCGACCGAGCCCGCCGCCGGGGAACGACTGCAGAAGGTGCTCGCCCGCGCCGGCATCGGGAGCCGGCGCGCCTCTGAGGACCTCATCGTCGGTGGCCACGTGCGGGTCAACGGCGAGGTGGCCCGGCTGGGTCGACGTGTCGACGTCGACCACGACCTGGTCGAGGTCGACGGCGCGGCTGTGCCCGTGCGGCCGGGGCTCGTCTACTACCTGTTGAACAAGCCGACCGGCGTGGTGACCACCGCCGACGACCCGCAGGGTCGCCCCACCGTGGTGGCGCTGGTCCCCGACGAGCCGCGGGTGTTCCCCGTGGGCCGCCTGGACGTCGGCACCGAGGGGCTGCTGGTGCTCACCAACGACGGGGAGCTGGCCCATCGGCTGACGCACCCGTCCTTCGGCGTCGACAAGGAGTACCTGGCCCACGTGGCGGGCAGCCCCAGTCGCAGCGCCGTGCGGCGCCTGCGCGAGGGAGTGGAGCTCGATGACGGTCCCACGGCGCCGGCTCGGGCCACGTTGGTGGCGCCGGGGTTGGTGCGCATCACGATCCACGAGGGTCGCAACCGGCAGGTGCGTCGCATGTGCGACGCCATCGGCCACCCGGTCGAGCGTCTGGTGCGCACCCGCATCGGTCCCATCGCCGACCGGCGGCTCAAGCCGGGGACGTGGCGGATGCTCACGGGGGACGAGGTGCTGGCCCTCGAGCGGGCGGCGGTGGCCCGGCCGCGCACGCCGGCGCCCGCCGACACCGGCCGCGGTCCGGGGCGACCGGGGGCGCGTCGTTCGAGGCAGACCTGAGCGAGCCGATACGATCGCCGGCCGTGCCAGCCGTGCAGGCCCTGCGAGGGGCGACCACCGTCGACGTGGACTCCGAGGAGCAGGTGTACGAGCGGGTGGTGGCCCTGCTGGGCGAGATGTTCGCCCGCAACGGGCTCGACCACGACGACCTGATCAGCGTCATCTTCACCGCCACCGACGACATCCACTCGGTGTTCCCCGCCGCCGCTGCCCGATCGTTCGGCCTCGGCGACGTGCCCCTGCTGTGCGCCCGGGAGCTCGACATCGCCGGCGCCACCCCGCGCTGCATCCGGGTCCTCATGCACCTCTCGACGGATCGCAGCCGCTCGGAGCTGCGCCACGTCTACCTCGAAGGCGCGGCCGGCCTGCGCGACGACCTGCCCGGATGAGTAGCGAGGATCCCCGCCGCGCCCAGGTCGTCGGCATCGGCCTGATCGGTGGCTCCATCGGGCTGGCGCTGCGGGCGCAGGGCTGGCACGTCACCGGTCGGGACCGCGACCCGGCACGCACCGAGCGGGCGCGCGAGCTGGGGTGCCTCGACGCCGTGGGGCACGATCCCGGCGCGGAGGTGACCTTCGTGGCCACCACCGTGGGGGAGATCCCCGTCGAGGTGCGCGCCGCACTGGCCGACACCCGGGGGCTGGTCACCGACGTGGGCAGCGTGAAGTCGCCGATGCTGGACCTGATGGTCGACCCGCGGTACGTGGGTGGTCACCCCATGGCCGGCTCGGAGCTCGAGGGCCTCGACGGCGCTCGGTCGGACCTGTTCGAGGGAGCGACCTGGGTGCTGACCCCGGTGGCCGGCACCGACGACGAGGCGTACACGACGATCCGGGGGATCGTGTCGTCGTTCGGGGCCGACGTGGTGGCTGTGTCGCCGGAACGCCACGACTCGATGGTGGCGGTGGTGTCGCACGTCCCGCACCTCACCGCGGCCACGCTGATGCGCCTGGCCGATCGCCGCTCCGAGGAGCACCGGGCGCTGCTGCGCCTCGCCGCCGGGGGCTTCCGGGACATGACCCGCATCGCGGCGGGTCACCCGGGCATCTGGCCCGACATCTGCGCCGAGAACCGCGACGCCATCCTCGAGGAGCTCGACGGGCTCATCCGATCCCTGTCCGAGGTGCGCGAGACCGTCGCCACCGGCGACCGGGCGGCGCTCGTGGCCCAGCTCGAACAGGCACGGACGGCGCGCATGGCCCTGCCGGCGCGCTGGTCCCGCCCCCAGTCGTTGGCCGAAGTGCGGGTGCCCATCCCGGACCGCAAGGGGGTCATCGCCGAGATCACCCGTCTCGCCACGGAGCTCGACGTCAGCATCGTCGACATCGAGATCGCCCACTCGGCGGAGCGGCCCCAGGGCGTGCTCATCCTGGTGGTGGAGGCCACCCTCGGCGAGCGCCTGCAGGGCGGGCTCATGGCCCAGGGCTTCCGACCCTCGCTGCGGACGCTGGGATGACCGCCGAGGCGGCCGGCGTCGACGCCCTGCCCGACCCCTACGAGGTGCACCCCGTCGAGGGGCGCCTCGACGCCACGGTCGCCCTCCCCGGCTCCAAGAGCCTCACCAACCGGGCGCTGGTGGCCGCGTCGCTGGCCGACGGGGTGAGTCGCCTCGACCACGTGCTGTTCGCGGACGACACCGAGGCCATGCTCGGCTGCCTGGCCGAGCTCGGCGTCGGGCTGCGTGTCGACCGGCGTGCGGAGCGGGTCGAGGTGACCGGCAACGACGGTCGGGTGCCCGCCGGCCCGCGGCACCTGGACGCCCGTCTCTCGGGGACCACGGCCCGCTTCGTTGCCGCCCTGGCGCTCCTCGGTCCCGGTCCCTACCGCCTCGACGGCAGCGAGCCGCTGCGTCGTCGACCGATGGACGGCACGTTCGAGGCGCTGCGGGCCCTGGGGACCCGGGTCACCGAGTTGGCCGACGGCGGGGCCCCCGCCCCGGGGCACCTACCGGTCGAGCTGGCCGGCGGACCGGCCACGGGGCGGACGGTGGCGGTGGCGGGCGACGTCTCGAGCCAGTTCCTGTCGGGGCTCCTGCTGGCCGCACCGTGCCTGCCGGCGGGCCTGCGGGTGGAGATCACCGGCGGTCTCGTGTCCCGGCCCTACGTGGACATGACCCTGGCGGTGATGGCCGGGTTCGGGGCGCGGGCGGCGTGGGTGGACGAGGCGTCGATCGAGGTCGGGGCCGGCGGGTACCGGGCCACGACCTGGCGGGTGGAGCCCGACGCCTCGGCGGCGTCGTACCCGTTGGCCGCGGCTGCCATCTGCGGGGGTCGTGTGCGTGTCGAGGGTCTGACGGCCCGCTCCACCCAGGGCGACGTGGGCTTCGTCGACGTGCTGGCCCGGATGGGTGCCTCCATCACCTGGCGCGCCGACGCGGTCGAGGTCGAGGGCTCCGCAACGTTGCACGGCATCGACGTGGACCTGGCGGACCTGTCCGACACCGCGCAGACCCTGGCGGCGGTGGCGGTGT
Organism: Acidimicrobiales bacterium; assembly: GCA_025456085.1. Taxonomy (GTDB): domain Bacteria; phylum Actinomycetota; class Acidimicrobiia; order Acidimicrobiales; family Acidimicrobilacustridaceae; genus JALOLF01. The sequence goes on along the minus strand of JALOLF010000044.1, from coordinate 11,554 downwards.
TCGCGGAGGGGCCGACCCGGGTGCGGGGCATCGGGTTCATCCGCCGCAAGGAGACCGACCGGATCGCCGCCGTGGTGAGCGAGTTGCGCCGCTGCGGCATCGAGGCCGCCGAGACCGACGACGGGTTCGTCGTGCACCCGGGCACGCCCCACCCGGCGACCGTGCGCACCTACGACGACCACCGCATGGCCATGAGCTTCGCCCTGCTGGGTCTGCGGGCACCCGGCATCCGCATCGCCGATCCGGGCTGCGTGGCCAAGACCTTCCCCGGCTACTGGACGTTGCTCGAACAGCTGAGGATGGCTCCCGGTGAGACGTCCGGGTAGGGTGCGCGACCGATGAGGGTGATCGCCATCGACGGGCCGGCCGGCTCGGGCAAGTCGACCGTGGGTCGTGCACTCGCGGCCCGACTGGGCCTCGAGTACCTCGACACCGGCGCCATGTACCGATCCGTGGCCTTCGCCGCCCTGCGCCAGGGTGTCGATCCCGACGAGGTGGAGTCGGTGGCACGCATCGCCCGGGAGATCGAGCTGCGCCTCGGGCCCGACGGCACGGTGCTCGTGGACGGGGTCGACGCCACCATCGAGATCCGCGGCCCCGAGGTGACCCGGGCGGTGAGCATCGTGGCCGCCAACCCTGCGGTGCGCGAGGAGCTGCGCAGCCGGCAACGCGAGTGGGCCCGCAAACGGGGCGGGGGTGTGCTCGAGGGCCGTGACATCGGCACCGTGGTGTTCCCCGACGCCGCGCTCAAGATCTACCTCGACGCCTCACCCGAGGTGCGGGCCAGCCGTCGCTCCAAGGAGGTGAGCGACCTCTCCTACGAGACGGTCGCCGCCGATCTGGCACGCCGTGACGCACTGGATCAGGGACGGGCCCACTCCCCGCTGCAGGTGCCCGACGACGCGGTGGTGATCGACACCTCCGGGCTGAGCGTGGAGGAGATCGTGGGCATCGTGTCGGAGAAGCTGGGATGAGCGAGGAGACCGTGCCCCAGAGCGCCGAGCGGGCCCGACCCGTCGTCGAGAAGGTCAAGGCCGACCAGGAGATCATCCACCCCGAGGGCCACGAGTGGGGCGAGGAGATGAACCTGGCGCAGCGGGCGCTGTACCGGTTCATGTGGTGGTTCGTGCAGTCCATCGCCCGCAGCTACTTCCGTCTGCGGGTCTACGGCCACCACAACGTGCCCGCCACGGGCGCCTACATCATCTCGCCCATCCACCGCTCGAACCTCGACACTCCGTTGGTGTCGGCGGTGACGCGTCGGCGCATCCGCTACATGGGCAAGGAGTCGCTCTGGAAGAGCGCCTTCGGAGCGTGGTTCCTGACCGCCATGGGCGGGTTCCCGGTCGACCGGGCCACCGCGGACCGCGACGCGCTCAAGGCCTGCATCGAGGTGCTGCGCCGGGGCGAGCCCCTGGTGATGTTCCCCGAGGGCACCCGGCAGTTCGGACCGACCGTGTGCCCCCTGTTCGACGGGCCCGCCTACGTGGCGTCGCGAGCCCAGGTGCCGATCCTGCCCATCGGTATCGGCGGCACCGAGCGGGCCATGGGCAAGGGCTCGAAGCTGCCGCGCCCGGTGCGGCTCACGCTGGTGATCGGTGAACCCATCTCGCCGCCGCCCCTCAAGGACGGCGGCCGGGTCTCCCGCAACGCGGTGCGCGAGCTCACCGGGCGCCTCGGGGAGGACATCCAGGTGCTCTTCGACGAGGCCCAGGCGCTGGCCGGTCACCCCAACGAGTACTGAGCGGGCCGGGCTAGAACATCCGGGCCTTCGCCGTGAGGCCGCGCACCAGCGGCTCGAAGTGCTCGAGGGGCAGGGTGTCGTAGTCGGGATCGAAGGCCTTCTGGTCCCACTCGTCCGCGAACTGCTCCGCCACGGCGAACCACGGCTCGCCCCGGTAGCGCTCCCGGGCATCGGGGTCGGCGCCGAAGTGGTGGTAGTAGTGCCGGCCCTGGAAGTCCTGGTGGTGCTTGATGGCGCGGTAGACGTCGTCACGCACGTAGGGGCGGATCATCTCCGCAGCGATGGCGGGGTGGTTGGGCACCGAGATGGCCTTGCCCACGTCGTGGCACAGCGAGGCGAACACCAGCTCCTCGTCGGCCCCGGCCCGCTCGGCCAGGGTGGCGGTCTGCAGGCAGTGGGTGAGCTGGTCGCAGCTGAACCCGTCGGTGATGTCGGCCAGACTGCCCAGCAGCTCGAGGATGCGGTCCGCCACGCGGCCCTGGTTGCGGGCCGTCTCGGCGCCGATCACCGCCCACTGCTCGGCGGTCGAGGTGTCCATGCTGGTGAAGCTCGTGGTCATGACGGGCATTGTGCCAGCGACGGTGCCCCGCGGGTCGGGTCAGTCCAACTCCGCCAACACGGCGGAGGCGGCCACGCTGCGATCGTCGGCGGCGGGACGGGCGTGCATCGGACCGCCGACGGCGAGGGACGCGAACACCTCCAGCCCCACGAGCAGGTCGCGCAGGTTGCGGGGCGGCGGGAAGTACTCGTCCTCTTCGGTGATGCGCACCTCCTCGACGCCGTCGCGGGGCGCGAGCCGGGCGATGACCTGCTCCACCAGCTCCTCGGGCGCCGACGCCCCGGCGGTGACCCCCACGACACCGCGCAGATCGCCGGGCACCTCCTCCGCGCCGTTCACCCGCAGCACCCGGGGACACCCCGCGTCCGCGGCCAGCCGTTCCAGGGCCCGTGTGTTGGAGGAGTTCGCGGAGCCGATGACCACCATGGCATCGCAGCGCGGGGCGATCTCCATGAGCGCCGACTGCCGGTTGGTCGTGGCGAAGCACAGATCGCTGCGCCCGGGCATCCACATCTCCGGGAATCGTCGGCGGGTGGCGTCGAGCACGTCGGCCCAGTCGCGGTGGCTGAGCGTGGTCTGGGCCAGCATGGCCACCGGGCCGTCGAGATCGGGCAGCGCCGAGACGTCGTCGACCGTCTCGACCAGGTGGATGGCCTGCGGCGCCACGGCCATCGTGCCCATGGCCTCCTCGTGGCCGTCGTGACCCACGTACACGATGTCGAAGCCCTTGCCGGCCCGGACCTTCACCTCGTGGTGGACCTTGGTGACCAGCGGGCACACGGCGTCGACGACGTAGCTTCCCCGCGAGCGGGCCTCGGCGACGACGTCGGGCGCGGAACCGTGGGCACTCAGCATGATGGGTCGCCCGGGCGGCACCTCGGCGATGTCGTCCACGAACACCACGCCGAGGTCCTCGAAGCGCTGCACCACGAGTCGGTTGTGGACGATCTCGTGGTAGCAGTAGACGGGCGGCTCGAAGGCCCGCACCATCCAGGCGAGGGCCTTGATGGCCATCTCGACACCGGCGCAGAACCCGCGCGGTGCCGCCAACAGGACCTTGGTCACCGACGGGTCGTCGGTCGGCACGGCGGTGTCGGGGGTCGAGGGCACACGGGCAAGGCTAACGACTCCGGCCGCCCAGCCGGTACCCTCTGCTCCCATGTCCCTGCCCCGCGTCGTCGCCGTCGCGCCCGGATCCCCGGCGGCACACGCTGGTGTGGGCGTCGGTGACGAGATCGTTGCCGTCAACGGTCGGGTGCCGCGCGACGTGCTCGAGTACCGGTGGGCTGCCGACGACGCAGAGGTGCTGTTGGACCTGACCCGGGGTGGGCTGGAGCGCTCGGTCCTGGTCCGCAAGCGGGCCGGCGAACCGCTCGGCATCGACGTGCACTCGGCGGTGTTCGACCGGGTGCAGACCTGCGACAACCACTGCGAGTTCTGCTTCATCTACCAACTGCCCAAGGGCCTGCGCCGCAGCCTGTACCTGAAGGACGACGACTACCGGCTCTCGTTCCTCTACGGGAACTTCACGACGCTGACCCGCTTCACCGAGGCCGACCTCGAGCGGGTGCTGCTCGAGGGGCTCTCGCCGCTGCACGTGAGCATCCACGCCACCGACCCCGACGTGCGCGCCGCCATGCTGCGCAACCGCCGGGGCGCCACGAGCCTGCGGTGGCTGCGCGCGCTGCTCGACCACGGTGTCGAGGTCCACGGGCAGGTGGTGGTGTGCCCGGGTGTCAACGACGGGGCTGTCCTCGACGACACCCTGGCGGGCGTGCTCGACGAGTACCCCGAGCTGGCGAGCCTGTGCCTGGTGCCCCTCGGCATCAGTCGGTTCAACACCGAGGAGCGGCTGCGAGCGCACACCCCCGAGGAGGTCACGGCCGTGCTGGCGGCCGTGCACGACTGGCAGGAGGTGTTCCACGCCGTGCTCGGACGTCGCCTGGTCTTCGCCGCCGACGAGTACTACCTGCTCGCCGGTGCGCCCTTCCCCCCGGCCGAGGCCTACGAAGGCTTCCCGATGCACGAGGACGGCGTGGGCATGGGGCGCACCTTCATCGAGGAGTTCCTCGGGCACGTGGACGAACCCACCGGTCCCCGGTCCGGCTTCTTCGCCGCGGTCGACGGTGCACCGGCCACGGGGTACCGAGCGCCGCGGCAGGCGTCGGGAGCAGGCGAGCCGGGCGTCGACCGTGTCGTGCTGCGGCCGCGTCGGGACGCGCCGATCGGCATCCTCACCGGCGAGCACGGCGCCGCGGTGCTCGAGCCGCTCGTGGGTTCGCTGCGACGACCCGACGTGCGGGTCATCCCGGTGCGCAACGACTTCTTCGGGGGAACCACGTCCGTGACGGGCCTGCTGGTGGGCGAGGACCTGGCCCGGGTCCTGCGCGGCGAGCCCGAGGGGCACCGCTACCTGCTGCCCGACGTGTGCCTCACCGAGGGGCGCTTCCTCGACGGCACCACGCCCGCCGACCTGCCCCGTGCCGTCGAGATCGTCCCGACCGACGGGCTGGCGCTGCGGCGGGTGCTCGAGGACGTGGCTCGACCGGTGCACGCCGCAGCCGGCACGCAGGGGAGTCGATCGTGAAGGACGGACTGCCCGTGGTGGCGATCGTGGGGCGACCGAACGTCGGCAAGTCGACGTTGCTGAACCGCATCGTGGGGCGCCGGGAGGCGATCGTCGAGGAGAAGCCCGGCGTGACCCGCGACCGCAAGGAGGTCGCGGCGGACTGGGCCGGCCGGCGCTTCCTGCTGGTCGACACCGGGGGCTGGCTGGCCTCGGGGGACCTGCTCGACGAGAAGGTGAGCCGGCAGTCGGAGAAGGCCGTCGAGGAGGCGGAACTGGCCCTGTTCGTGGTGGACGCCACCGTCGGGATCACCGAGGAGGACGCCCGGGTGGCGGAGCTGCTGCGGCGCTCGGGGCGCCCCGTGCTGGTGCTCGCCAACAAGGTCGACGACACCAACCGGGAGCCGGCCATCTGGGAGTTCCTGAGCCTCGGCCTGGGCGAGCCACTGGCGGTCAGCGCCCTGCACGGCCGCAACGCCGGCGACGTGCTCGACCGGGTCGTGGCCGACCTGCCCGTCGGTGAGGCCGAGCGTGACGAGGAGGCGCCGGGCGGTGCGACCAGGCGGGCCCGCAGCGACGCGGCCCCCGGCGAGCGGGTGTTCGCGGTGGCGCTCGTCGGTCGGCCGAACGTGGGCAAGTCCACGCTGTTCAACCGCCTGATCGGCGACGACCGCTCGGTGGTGCACGACCTGCCGGGCACGACCCGCGACACCGTCGACACCGTGGCCGAGACGCCCGACGGGCCCGTGCGCTTCATCGACACCGCCGGCCTGCGGCGCAAGTCCCGCATCGACGAGGGCACGGAGTACTACTCGTTGGTGCGGGCGCTGCGGGCCATCGACGAAGCCGACGTGGCGCTGCTGGTGATCGACGCCACCCAGGGGGTGACCCACCAGGACCAGCGTCTCGCCGAGCGGGTCGACGCCGCGGGCTGTCCCGTGGTCGTGATCCTCAACAAGTGGGAGCTGCTCGACACCGAGCAGCGCCACGACGTGACCTGGCAGGTGGGCCAGCGCCTCCACTTCATCGGCGACGCGCCGGTGCTGCGCGTCAGCGCCCTCACCGGCAAGGGCGTCCACCGCCTGCTGCCGGTGCTGAGCGACGCCATCGAGGACTACTCCAAACGCGTGCCCACCCGCCGGGTGAACGAGGTGGTGCGCGCCGCCCAGGCCGCCCAGCCCGCCCCCCACGGGGCCCGCATCCTGTACGCCACCCAGGGTGCGACCGACCCGCCCACGTTCACGCTGTTCGCCAACAAGGAGCTGCCGGCCTCCTACCTGCGCTACGTGGAGCGCCGCCTGCGTGAGGAGCTCGACTTCGGCGCTGCGCCCCTCAAGCTCCGGGTGCGCCGTCGATCCGACTGAGCAGCAGCCGGGACCTTCCCGTCGGGGCCCGACGGGAGTATCGTCTCGCCGCAATGGACCATCTCGTCCTGGCCCTGGTCGCCGTGGCCTGTGCCGTCGCGGCCGCCGTGTGGGGCAGAGCCGCGCGGTACCGGCTGCGGCTGCTGCAGCGGGTCACCAAGAACCCCATCGATCCCGACGAGCTGGAGCTGCTGCAGTCGGACTTCCGCAAGGACGTCCACACGGCCATGCTCTACGCCGTCATCGGCTTCACCGCCGCCATGGGGGCGGTGGTGGACGGCGCCAACCGGGAGCTGGCCCTGGTGCTGGTGGCGGCCCCGGTGGGCATGACCTTCGTGTACGGGCGCAACTTCATCAAGGAGGCGCGCCTCGACCTGCACCGCACCCAACTGGAGCGGCGGGCACAGGAGGTGCTCGTCCAGGAGGAGCTCGCGCCCCGGAAGTGGGCGGAGCGTCTGGCCCCCGAAGAGCTCCCCGACATCCCCGGGTTCGAGGTGGGCCGGGTCTACCAGGCCGGCTCGGGGCTGATGGCGGGGGACTTCTACGACGTGTTCCGGGTGACGCCCACCCGGGTGGCGGCCGTCATCGGCGACGTGTCCGGCCACGGGATCGAACCGGCCATCACCGCCTTCCAGGCCAAGTACCTGCTACGCGTCTTCCTGCGCCAGTACCGGGACCCGGCCCAGGCCGTCGAGGAGCTCAACACACAGATGTCGGCCAGCGGTCGCCACGAGGAGTTCATCTCGTTGTGCGTGGCGGTGTTCGACCTCGACGCGGGCACCGTGCGCTACACCTCGGCCGGTCACCCCGCCGCCATGCTGTGGCACGAGCGCGAGGTCCGACCGCTGCGGGCCACCGGCCCACTGGTCATGTTGGATCCCCGCGCCGGCTACGTGAGCCGTGAGATCGCCCTCGACGTCGACGACCTGCTGCTGCTCTACACCGACGGGCTGGCCGAGGCCCGCAGCGGTGCCAACCTCTTCGGCGAGGAGCGCATCGCCAACCTGCTCAAACGTGATCCGGGTGTGGCAGCCGACGTACTGTGCAAGTCCCTGCTCGAAGCCGCAACGGACTTCGCCTGTGTTTCGATCGACGATGACGTCGCCTTCCTCGCCATCCGCCGCATCTGAGCCCGCCCCCCACGACGAGCCCGCCCCCGACCCTCAGGCCGCCGCCCTGGCGGCCGCGGCACGCCGGGCACTGGCGGGCAACCTCGCCACCCAGGGGGAGAAGCTGGCCCGCCAGGGCAAGCTGTTCGTGCGCGAACGACTCGACCTGCTCCTCGACCCGGGCAGCTTCGTGGAGGACGCCCTCCTGGCCAACGCGCTGGGCGAGGACCTGCCGGCCGACGGCGTGGTCACCGGAGCGGGCACGATCGAGGGTCGACCGGTGCTGGTCATGGCCAACGATCCGACGGTCAAGGCGGGATCCTGGGGCGCGCGCACCGTCGAGAAGATCGTCCGGCTCACCGAACGGGCCCTGACCGAGGAGCTGCCGGTCTTCTGGCTGGTGGACTCCGCCGGGGCCCGCATCACCGACCAGGTGGAGCTCTTCCCCGGTCGACGAGGTGCTGGACGCATCTTCTACAACGAAGTCCGCCTGTCGGGTCGGGTACCCCAGATCTGCTGCCTGTTCGGCCCCTCCGCCGCGGGCGGGGCGTACATCCCGGCGTTCTGCGACATCGTGATCATGGTCGAGGGGAACGCCTCGATGTACCTCGGCTCGCCCCGCATGGCCGAGATGGTCATCGGTGAGGTCGCCACCCTGGAGGAGATGGGCGGCGCCCGGATGCACGCCTCGGTGTCGGGGTGCGGCGACAACCTGGCCCATGACGACGCCGACGCCATCGAGCAGGCCCGCGCCTACTTCACGTACTTCCCCCGGAACTGGCGGGAACGCCCGCCGACCTACCACCCGGAGCCGCCGGCGCGACCGCTCACCCGTGCTGCGCTGCCCGAGGAGGAGGCCCAGGGCTACGACATGCACGTCGTCATCGACGGCGTCGTCGACGCCGAGAGCTTCTTCGAGGTCAAACCGCTGTTCGCCCCCGAGCTGATCGTGGGGTTGGGCCTGCTCGACGGCCACCCCGTCGGCATCGTGGCCAACAACCCGCTGCACAAGGGCGGGGTGCTGTTCGGGGACTCCGCCGACAAGGCGGCCCGGTTCATCTGGTGCTGCGACGCGTTCGGCATCCCGCTCGTGTTCCTGGCCGACGTGCCGGGCTTCATGGTGGGCACCAAGGTCGAGCGGGAGGGCATCATCCGCCACGGGGCCAAGATGATCACCGCAGTGTCGGAGGCGACGGTGCCCAAGGTCTCCGTGGTCGTGCGCAAGGCCTACGGTGCCGGGCTGTACGCCATGTGCGGACCGGCGTTCGACCCCATCGCCACGCTGGCGTTGCCCACGGCCAAGATCGCCGTGATGGGTCCCGAGGCCGCCGTCAACGCCGTGTTCGCCAACAAGATCGCGGCCATCGAGGATCCGGACGAGCGCGAGGCGTTCATCGCCGAGCAACGCCGGCTGTACGAGGCCGACGTCGACCTGCTGCGCCTGGCCAGCGAGCTGGTCATCGACGCGGTGGTCGACTTCGACCGGCTCCGCGACGAGTTGGTGCAGCGCCTGCGCGCGGCCGAGGGACGGGACCGCCGCTTCAGCGAACGCCGTCACGGCGTGCCGCCGGGCTGAGACCGCGACCGGAGGCGATGTCCGTGCCCTGGTGCGACGAGTGCAGCAAGTTCTGGAGCCCCAACACCCTGCCCCCCGACGGCACCTGTCCGACGTGCGGCCGGGTCATCGGCGAGCTGCCCGACACCAAGGTGCCGTGGCACTTCTGGATCCTGGTGGCCGCCCTGGTGATCTACCTGGGTTGGCGCCTCGTCCAGGGCAAGCGGATAGAGTGACGCCTCCACGGGCTGTGGCGCAGTTTGGTTAGCGCGTCGGTCTGGGGGACCGAAGGTCGGAGGTTCAAATCCTCTCAGCCCGACCCCACAAAAGCGCAGGTCAGGGCCGGTTTCTGCCGGCCCTGCTGCGTTGTCAGACCACCCGCAGATCGGCGCCAGTCCGCAACCAGTCCGCAAGAGCCCGAGCCCGGCCGGCCTCGAGGGCCTCGGCCAGGGCGTCGTCGGCATCCTCGTAGAGGTGGCCGTAGGTGTCCATCGTGACCTCGATGGAGGAGTGCCCGAGCCGCTCCTGAATGGCCTTGGGGTGCGCCCCGGCGGCGATGAGCAGGGCCGCACACGTGTGGCGCAGGTCGTGGAACCGGAGCCCCTCGGGCATCCCGGCCCGCTCGGCCACCGGCCGGAACGTGCGCCGGTAGAAGTTGGAGTGCCGCAAGGGTCCACCCCGCTCGGAGCGGAACAGGAGGTCGGCGCCCCGGTAGCCGGTGGCCACGAGGTAGGCCCGCAGCTCGGCCACGAGGAACCCGGGCAGGCTCACGGTCCGGCTCAGCCCGTTCTTGGGTAGGCCCTCCACGAGGGCCCCGTGGACCTCCTTCACCGCCCGGGCCACCGTCACCCGGCGGGCCTCGAGGTCGAGGTCGTCCACCCGCAGCGCCGCCACCTCACCGGCCCGCAGCCCCGTGTAGGCGGCGAAGCGCACGAGGAGCCCGTAGGGCTCGGGCATGACCTCGGCCAGCTCGTGGACCTGGGCGTCGGTGAGGTACACCCGCTCGTCGGCCCGCTTCTTGGCCGCCGCCCGGCCCTTGCCCCGGTCGAGACGCACCTCCGCCACCGGGCTGGCGGCGATGAGCCGGGACTCGACCGCCGTGCGGAACACCTGGCGCAGCACGCCCAGGGCGTTGCGCACGGTCGAGTAGCTCGAGCCGGCGGCGAACATGCCCGCCACGAACGAGCGCACCTCGGTGGTGTCCACGTCGGCCACGGCGTAGGCGCCGAAGTGGGAGAGGAGGTGCTTGGCCAGGATGGACTCGTAGCCGGCCACCGTGGAGGGCTTGCGGTCCGCCACCGTGCCCAGCCACCGCTCGGCCACGTCAGCGAACGTGGTGCGGCCCAACCGGGGGTCGGTCCACGAGCCGAGGTGGAGGGAGGTCATCTCCTGTTGGAGCCACGCCTCGGCGTCGGCCTTGCGGGCGAAGTGCCGGGCGTGCTCCCGGTTGAGCTTGTCTCGATACCGGGCCCGCCACTGGCCGTTGGGCCGCTTCTGGACGTTGCTGCTCGCCATCTCAGCGCCTCCTCGTCTTGCTGACCTGCCGGGCCCGGGCGGCCAGCGGTCCCATGGCGCACGCCACCTCGGCATACGCCGTGACGACGGCCCGAGGCACGCCGGCCTCGAGGGCGTCCCACACGGCGCTGGCCACCGGCGCCAGCGCCTCCTCGTGGCGTTCCACCGCCTCGATGGGCAGGAGGTCGCCCTCCTCGGCGCCCCCGTGGGCGAGGTAGAAGCGGTCGGCCTCGGTCTCGGCCGGCCGGTGGCCGGCGGCGAGTTGGACGGCCCGCTCGGCACGCTCCTCGCCCACGACGAGCCGTTGGCGGCCCTGGACCCAAGCCCGCACGTCTGCGGCCTCGACCTCGACAGCGGGCGCCACCTCTGAGAACGCCTCGGGCTCGGGCGGCACGAGGAGGGCGATCGGCGTGACGCCGAGGGCGAAAGCGAGTCGGAACAGCTCGTCCACGGTCACCTGGCGCCGACCGGCGCCCGTCGCCTCGATCTTCGCCACCGTGGTCTGCCCGACCGCCCAGCCTTGGGCCGTCAGCTCCTCGGCCAGCTTGGCCTGGGACCAGCCTCGGGCCCGGCGCAGCCGCCACACCTCCTCGGGCAGAACTTCGCTCGGTGGTCTCGCTCGCTCGGTCTGCTGCTTCCTCGCCAAGTCGGCCTCCCAGCTATCCGAATCAAGGTTGATGGTAGCGAAGTCCGCATGACCGTGGCAACCTTCGATAGATGCCAAACACGACTATGAAATCCGACAGGAGGATGGACGTGGACAAGCGAGAACGGCTCCTGACGCCCGAGGAGCTGGCCGAGGAGCTAGGCGTGCCGGTCGCCACCCTCTACCAGTGGCGCTACCGCCGCACCGGGCCCGTGGTACTGCGCATCGGCCGTCACCTGCGCTACCGGCGGGACGACGTGGACGCCTGGCTGGCCTCGCAGGCCTCGCCCCGCCCGGCCGCTTGACCCCCGCAAGCACAAGCGCCCGGGGTGGAGCCCGGGCGCCCGTCTGAAAGTGAGTAGCCGACTAATGGACAGCGTACCTCCGAACCCTGACGTGGTGTCGCTCCTGATCGACACCCGCCTCCACTGGGTCCACGCCTCCGGGCGCCTCGTGGACCCCCCGACCTTCGACGGGGCCCCGTTGAGCGCCGAAC
>JALOLF010000261.1 GCA_025456085.1 Acidimicrobiales bacterium | reverse complement strand
CGGTAGGCGTAGTCGTGGGCGGTTTCGGTGAAATCGAGCACCGCGAACTCCGTCGCCAGCACGTCGTCGATGCCGATCTCGAGTCGCTGTTCGATCTCGCCCGGCGCGAGCGGCGTCGCGCTTCCCTCCACGATTCGCTCCACTCCCGTGATCCGGACCGGGCTTGGCGGGCGCAACCGCAGGGGCAGGCCCTTCGGGACGCTCACCAGCCCCGTGACCGAACCGAAGTACAGGTAGCGCTCGTCCGCCGAGGAGGCGCCGGTGTTGAAGTGCGTCGCCGGCAGTCCGGACTGAGGCACATGGTTCACCACGCGGCCTGTGGCGGGGTCGAGGCGCGACAGGCCCTGGCGGGTCGAGATCCAGAGCGATCCATCGGCATCGGATTCGACCGCCATCACGCCGTCGCTGAGCAACCCCTCGGCCGCGCCCCATCGGTCGAAGCCGAGCACCCGGCCCTCGTCGCCAAGCCGCGCCCGTCGCAGCCCGCCGCCACTGGTCCCGACCCACAGGCCGCCGTCGCCGTCCCGGCGCAACGCCGTGACGTAGTGGTGACCGAGGTCCGGCGTGCCGGGTGCGCGGCCATCGAAGCGCTCGCAGGCAAAAGGCGCGAGGCGACAGCGGTTCAGTCCGTGCGAGCGCGTGCCGACCCACAGCCGATCGTCCGCCGCTGCGAGCAGCGCGGTGATGTAGTCGCCGCTCAACGAAGCCGGCAGCTGGGGGTCGTGGCGGAAGGCCTCGAACCGCCCGCTCGCCGCGTGGCGGCGGAACAGGCCGCTGCCGCCGACCCCCACCCAGAGATCCCCCGTGGTCGCCAGCAGCGCCGGGACATAACCCGGACCGATCGCGCCCGCGGCCGCCGCGTCATGCGCCTCGAGGCCGAGCTGACGGCCGTCCGCCCCGAAACGGTAGAGACCCTCGGTCGTGCCCGCGAATCGCGTGCCGTCCGGGGCCGTGGCGAGGCTCATCACACCGGACGCCCGAATCGCCTCGCCGGCCTCGCCACCGGTCGGGTCCACCGAGCCGGCCTCGACGTCGACCCGCTGCGGACCGCCGCCGAAGCTCCCCACCCACGGCCGTCCGGGCTCGTCGCTGGCGAGCACCGCCGTCACGTTCTCGTGGCGCAGCCCCGTCGGCGCCGGCCCGGCCGTCACCAGCCGGAACGGCGGCGCGTCGAGCGGCGTGCGGAATACGCCCTCGCCCCAGGTGCCGACGAACAGCAGGTGCTCCGTGGCCGCGATGCTCAGGATGGCGCGCGACGGAAACCCCTCGGCGGAGCCGGACGGACCGTCATGGATGCGTTCCCACTGCCCTCGGGCCGTGTCGATGGCGAACACGCCGTGGCCGAGCGTGGCGACCCAGAGGCGCCCGGTGTGATCGGCCCGCAGGGCGGTGACCAGCGGCTGCTCGTCCGCCACGCCGGTCAGGTCGAGGCGTTCGGCGGTGCGTTGCCGCGGGTCGAGCCGCACCAGGCCCGCGCGGGTACCGACCCAGACGCGCCCGTCCGTCGCCTCGTGAATGCCGAACACGTCGTCGAGGCCGCGGGGGCCGCCGGCGAGCGACGCGAGCGCGAAGTGCTCGAACCGACCCGCCGTCCCGCTCCAGCGGTCGAGCCCGCCGCCCACCGTCCCGACCCACAGCTGGCCGGTCGGGCCACGATGCAGGGCATAGACCCAGTCGCCGGCCAGGCTGTCGGCACGATCCGGTTCGTGGAAGTGCCGCTCGAAGCGCCGACCGTCCGGGTCGAGTCGGTTCAGGCCGTGTTGCGTGCCGACCCACAACCGACCCTCGGCGTCCTCGGCGACCCCGTAGACGCTCTCGTCGCTCAGGGAGCCCGCATCGGCGGAATCATGATGGAACTGGCGGAACGTCCCCGACTTCGGGTCACGGCGATTGAGTCCACCGGTGTTGGTCGAGATCCACAGTGCGCCGTCCGCGGCTTCGTACAGGGCGCGGATGTCGATGTCGCTGACCTGCCCGGGGCGCTCGGGATCCGGCAGGAAGACCCTGGCCTGGTAGCCGTCGTAACGGAACAGTCCCTCGCGCGAGCCGACCCACAGCAGTCCGTCGCGGTCGACGAGCAGGGTCACCGCGACCCGCGCATCGAGGCCGCGGCCGACGCCGAGTTCCGTGAAGCGGCGCAAGCCGTCGGCGGCGACACTGATCGCCGGCAGGAGCAGCGCCATCAGGACGCCGAGGACGCCCGCCCGCCGCATCACAGGCGGCCGTTGCTCGACAGCAGCACGGCGATCGGCCGCGTGCCCGGGAACTCCGAGAACACGATCGTCAGGATCGCGGTGATCGGCACGGCCAGGAACGCCCCGGGCACGCCCCACAGCTCGGACCACACCGCCAGGCTCACCAGGATGGCGAACGGGCTCAGGTTGAGCGAGTTGCCCATCACGTAGGGATCGAGGAAGTTGCCGATGCCGAACTGCAGGGCCGTGAGTACCGTGAGCATCGTCAGCACGGAGCCGACGTCCTGGAACTGCACGATCGTCATCAGCACCGGGAAGACCACGCCGAGCACCGAGCCGACGTAGGGAACGAAGTTCAGGAAAAAGATGAGCACCGCCCACAACGCGGCGAACTCGAGCCCGAACAGGTGCATCACCACGTAGCTCGTCACGCCGAGCAGCAGGCTGAGCAGCGTCTTCAGCGCCAGGTACGAGCCGATGCGCTGGTTGATGGCCACGATGACCTGGCGGATGCGCGCCACGCGCGCCGGGTCGTCGGAGAGGTTGGCGAGCTTGGCCTCGAAGCTGCGGCGCTCGAGCATGAGGAACGTGGCGTACAGGCAGACCACGACGAAGGTCACGACGATCGACCCGACCGAGGCGAGC
>JALOLF010000260.1 GCA_025456085.1 Acidimicrobiales bacterium | reverse complement strand
GAACTCGCTGGAGACGACCTCGGTCGGCAGTCCGAGGCTACCCAGCGGTCCCGGGTCACCCCCGCGGCTGCCCTTCCCGGCGTAGCCGAGCAGCTCCGCCGGCCAGATCTGGCTGTGGAAGGTGATGTTGTCCTTGCCCATGAAGTAGAACGACGCGGCCGCCTCGTCGTTCCACCACGCCCGCCAGGCCTCGGGGTCACCGCTGCGCCGGGCCCACTCGATGGACGCCGACAAGTAGCCGATCACGGCGTCGAACCAGACGTAGAGCCGCTTGCTGGGGTTGTCCTCCCACCCCGGCAGCGGCACCGGCACACCCCAGTCGATGTCGCGGGTCATCGCCCGGGGGCGCACGTCGTCGAGCAGGTTGAGGCTGAAGCGCAGCACGTTGGGACGCCAGTCGGTGCGGGTGCGCAGCCACGCGCCGAGCGCCTCGGCCAGCGCGGGCAGGTCGAGGAAGAAGTGCTCGGTCTCGACGAACTGCGGCCGCTCCCCGTTGATGCGGCTCACGGGGTTGATCAGCTCCGAGGCGTCGAGCTGGTTGCCGCAGCTGTCGCACTGGTCGCCGCGGGCGCCGTCGTACCCGCAGATCGGGCAGGTGCCCTCGATGTAACGGTCGGGCAGCGTGCGGCCCGTCGACGGACTGATGGCACCCATCGTGTGACGGGGGACCATGTAGCCGTTGCGGTGCAGGGTGCGGAACAGCTCCTGCGCCACCGCGTAGTGGTTGCGGGTGGTCGTGCGGGTGAAGAGGTCGTAGGACAGGCCGAGGGCGTGCAGGTCCTCCACGATCACGCGGTTGTAGCGGTCGGCGAGCTCGCGAGGGCTCACGCCCTCCTGCTCGGCCTGCACGAGGATCGGGGTGCCGTGCTCGTCGGTGCCGCTGACCATCAGCACGCGGTGCCCGGCCATCCGCATGTACCGGCTGAAGACGTCGGAGGGCACACCGAACCCCGACACGTGGCCGATGTGGCGAGGCCCGTTGGCGTACGGCCAGGCGACTGCGGTGAGCACGTGCCGGGGCATGGCCGTCAGCCTAGGCCGTGGATCATGGCCTCCCCGGCGCGCCCACGACGGCCGCGTAGACCTCTCGCTTGGGCAGCCCAGCCTCCCGAGCCGCGTCCGCAATCGCGTCCTTGCGGGACAGCCCGGCCCTCTCCCGCTCCGCCACCAGGGCGACGAGGTCCGCGGCGGCCCAGGGCGAGGCCACGGCAGTGCGGCCGCCCACGACGATCGTCACTTCCCCGAGCACGCCCGACCCCGCCCACCCGGCGAGCTCACCGAGAGGCCCGCGCCGTACCTCTTCGTAGGTCTTGGTGAGCTCGCGGCAGACGGCGGCCGGCCGGTCGGCACCGAACGCGGCCGCGAGGGCCTGCAGCGTGGCCGCCGTTCGCCGGGGGGACTCGAACAGCACGAGGGTGCGCGCGTCTCCCGCGAGCTCGGCCAGCCGGCGGTCCCGCTCGCCCGCCTTGCGCGGCAGGAAGCCCTCCACGCAGAACCGGTCGGTGGGCAGACCCGACACCACCAGCGCCGCCAGCACGGCGCTGGGTCCCGGCAGCACCGACACCGCGAGGCCGTCCCCGGCGCACGCCGCCACCACGCGGTAGCCCGGGTCGCTCACCAGCGGCGTCCCGGCGTCCGTGACGAGCAGCACCATCGCGCCGTCCCGCACGGCGGCGACAAGGTCACCCACCCTGCCCGCCTCGTTGCCCTCGAAGAGCGACACCAGCCGTCCGGTCGGTTTCACCCCGAGGTCGGCACACAACCGGCGCAGCCGTCGCGTGTCCTCGACGGCGAGCACGTCGGCGTCCGCCAGAGCGGCCGCCAGGCGCGGGGAGGCGTCGGCGGGGTTGCCGATCGGCGTCGCCGCGACCAGCAGCACCCCCTGTCGCGTCGCGGAGGCGGCCACATCCCCGACCCTACGATGGCGCCGGTGCGCGTCCCGTCCGGTCTGATCGGGCCCTCCATGCCCGCTGACCGGGCTCGGGCGGGCGTGGTGGCGCTGGGCGTCGGGGTGGTGGCCGGGGCGACCCGGTTCTGGCGGCTGGGCGAGCCGGCCGCGGTCGTGTTCGACGAGACGTACTACGCCAAGGACGCCTGGGCGCTGCTGCAGACCGGGGTGGAACGACGCTGGGCCAGCGGCGCCGACGACGCCATCCTGGCCGGCGACCTGTCCCGCCTGACCGGCGACGGCGCGTTCGTCAGCCACCCCCCGGCAGGCAAGTGGGTGATCGGGCTCGGTGAGGCCCTCGCCGGCATGACCCCGTTCGGGTGGCGCGTCGGCGTGGCCGTGGCCGGCACGCTGGCCGCCGTCGTCATGGTCTACCTCGCCCGCCGCGTCACCCGCTCCACCCTGCTCGGCGGCCTCGCCGGCCTGCTCATCGCCCTGGACGGGCTGGCCATCACCACCAGCCGCGTCGCCCTGCTCGACGGCATCCTCATGTTCTGGGTACTCCTCGCCACCTGGCTGCTGGTCCGCGACCGCGACTGGACCCGCGAACGCGCCGCCGCCCAGGTCCGCGCCTCCCCCGACCCGCCCCCCCACGTCCCCGTCCCGCTGTGGCGGCCCTGGCGGCTGCTCATGGGGCTCGCCCTCGGCCTGGCCTGCGCCACCAAGTGGTCCGGCGCCCCCGTCCTCGCCGCCTACGGCCTGCTCACCGTCATCTGGCAAGCCGGCGCGCTGGCCGACGCCGGCGCCACCCGCCCCCGCACCCGCGCCCTGCTCCTCGACGCCCCGCTCGCCTTCCTCACCGTCGTCGGCACCGCCACCCTCACCTACCTGCTCACCTGGACCGGCTGGCTCACCACCACCGACGGCTACGGCCGCACCTGGGCCACCACCACCC
>JALOLF010000163.1 GCA_025456085.1 Acidimicrobiales bacterium | reverse complement strand
CCTATCGACGCGCAACCCACCCCGGCCACACGTCGACCTGCACAACGGTCTGCACACCCGTCTGCACCGCCGACCCCACCGACTTGAACCCCCACCACCCCAAACCCCCGCTGACCAGGGCAGACGGAGTTACGCGTGGGGGTTCAACTCGGTGTCGGAGGGGGGACTTGAACGCCGGTGGCGGCCGTCCCATCCCGTACCACTGAGTCCCTGTTTGTGCAGGTCAGAGGCGGTTTTCGCCCGGCGGTGGTGTCGTCTCGTGACGTTGAATCCGGCCGAATCCGGGGCAGTTCGCTGACATCTCCCTGACAAATGACACAAGTCGGGAACCGCTCGATATCAGCGGAAGTGTTGTATGTTCTCGAGGTGACGTCGGCCGAGTGCACCTTCACCCACATGCTGCGGAACTCGGGCGAGGTGCTGGCCGAGGTCGAACAGCGTGACGTGGTGCTGCGGCGCCGCGACGGCGACGACCTCTTCCTCGGGCTCCACTCGCGCGAGGAGTCGATTCGAGCATCGCTGGGGGTGCTCGCTCGCTTGATCGTCGTCGCGGGCGCGGACCCCGAGACCCGTAGCCGCCTGGCCGATGGGCTGGCCGGCTCGCTCCCCTGGACCGGATTCCTTCCCGACGACGAGCGCGTCGAGTTCATCGACGCCCTCGCCTCGACTGCTGCGGCGTGCGTCGAGCTCGACACGTTCGAGCCGCTCGCCCATCTCATCGACGGATGGCGCGCGACCGCCGAAGTCCACGCCAACCCCCGCCCGGCCAGGACCTCGAAGGCCCCTCGCCCGGGTCCAACGGTCAACCCGACGCGACCCCCGCGATCAGGTCGGTCGAAGCGATGATCGCCGTGAACCTCGGAGGCGAAGGCGAGCCGGTCGACGGCGCAGACCTCATCGTCAACGCGAACATCTTCGAGAGCCTCGCCATGATCCGACCTGGCTTCGCTGCTCGGCTCGGCGGCGGTCATGTTGCGGTGGCGACCTCGGCCGGCGACCTGGGCCTGCGAGATGCGTGCGCGGACCTCATCATCGCTCGCCACTTCCCGATCCAGTTCGACCGGACGATGGACGGCTTCGACGTCGAGCAGGTTGCAGCCGAGGCGTTCCGGATCGCGAAGCCCGGCGCTGCACTGGACTTCAGCTGCTCGAGCTGTGACCTCCAGACGTTGGCCGAGAGTTTCCGTGAAGCGGGATTCGCCGACATCGAGACCGTTCCCGACCGGTACGGTGTTCGAGGGAGAAAGCCATGACGATGACGAAGGCAACCAGCGGGAACGTCCGCGAGGAGCTCCGGTTCCTCCTGCACCCCGCGGACGACCGCGACGTCCCGGTCCCGGGGTTCCCCACGCACGACGCGCTGGTTGCCTGGGCACGATCGCGACCCGCTGACGAGCTGATCGACGCCGCCATCGAGGTGCTTCGCGATGACGACTGGCCCCAGCAGTACGCGGCGATGGCGCTCCTGCGTGCGCTCGGCGCCGATGTCGAGGGCGTCGGATACGAAGACGACTTCCGGTGGCGGTTGACCCGACCCGGTGGCCGGCGTGCCCGCTGCATCGAGCCGGCCGTCAAGGAGCGTTCCCGACCGATCGAACCCGTGAGCGCCGTGGGAGTGCTCGGTGAGCTCGAGCAGGCACGAGTTGCGATCGCCAGCGCGATCAACCGCCTTCCCGAGCGGGAACGGATCGTGGTGACCCTCTACTACTACGAGACCCTCTCGACCGAAGAGATCGCCACCGTGCTCGACGTGAGCGCACACCGCGTCGGCGAGCTTCACGCGAAGGCGCTGCGGGCGATCCGACGAAGCATCAGCGACTCGGTCTCGCAGCTCCTCGCGCACGTCGCCCGTCAGTCGCCCGCAGCGCCCGACGCCGTCGGCGCGTTGGCGCTGATTCGAGAGCTCGCCGCGTAACCGGCGCAGTCCGGGGCCTCGCGAAGGCACGCCGATCCAGAGCCTCGGACGGCGACCGCCATCACATCCAGCGCTTCAGAAGAGGCGGGGCTGATCACCCTGGCGGGTCGAGCGGCGCCGCGGCTCGCACTTCGTCGAGTCCGAACGAGCACCCAGAGTCACCGGTCGGGGTTTGGTGGCCCACGTTCTGACCTTCTCGGATGGGTCAGCCGCGGCCGCTTCCTGGCGGCGTCGATGCCCTGGTGGCCGGCGAGCACGGGGAGCGCAGCCAGACGCACGATGCCCGAGCCTGACGACAGGCCGAGGTCGATGACCGCTGCTCGCTCGGTTTCGTCGATCGCGTCGACCGCGTCCATGACACCGGCGAGAACCATCGCCGCGTCTCGGCTCGACAGATCGGCGGCGTGGTCGACCAAGTCCCGCCACGTGGCCGGTGCACTACCACGCGGCGGGCCCCGCGTGGGGACGATCATGAATCGGGCCTGGGTCGCCCTTTTCACCTCCGCGAAGACCCACTCCGGCTGGGCGTGCGTCGCGTTCATCATCGACGTTGCTCCCGCACGGGCGTCGGCTGGCAAGCCAGCCGGTCGTTGCGCGCCGATCTGGCCATCAAGGCTCCAGACATGGCCATCCACAACCCCATCATTGACAGATTGCAGATCGCTGTCAGGCGATCAACCGGACCACCAAGCCGTATCGAATCACGCCCCGTCGATCAGCACCCGGGCTTCACGCAACAGGCTCGGGAACGCCCGCAAACGCACACGGTTCGTCATCACGATCGACAGCATCTGGAGCAGCGTCGCCCTCGCCGATGCGCTCGCCTCCGGAGAGGTGACCATTGCGGCTTCGGGGACTGCAGAGCAGGTGGAGCTGCCCAGGTACGGCCAGCTCGACATTCGCCTACCCGGCACCTCAACGGAGAACCGCCCATGAACCGGGCAACAACCCTCCGACGAGCTGCCGCTAGGTGGCCAGCCTGCTCTCGTCGAGGATCCAGCAAGCCAAGTTCGAGAGCCCGATACGTGGGTTGACGTCTCCCGTCACCTGATCGGGCAGGTTCACGCGGAGCCGCAATGACTCGGCATCGATGAAGGGCCGTCGTCGCATGTCATCTGTGGTCAGGAGCCGGATGGCCTCGTCGGTCATGTCGTAGCAGCGGGTCAACCTCACCCCCGACGGGGGCCACACGGCGTGCAGACCGCCGAGCTGATCGACGTCGTGTTCGGGACGCCCGAGCAGCAGGCGATCATCGGGATGCGCCTCCAGGGCTACCTGCAGGACCTGGGCGTCGACCGGTTGAGCGACACCCAGGAGGCCATCCGGCGGATGGTGAACGCCCGAATCGAGGAGATCGTGCGGCACTCGCTCGGCCAGCTCGCCGACGCGCAGGTGATGCTGCGAGCGCTCGCCAACCAGCTCGAGGACATCGAGACCCGCGCCCGCATGGCCGCCCTCGGCAGCGGCTTCGACCCCGTCGCCACCGACCTCGCCACCCGGCCGATCGACATCGACCTCGAGGGAGGACTGCCATGAGCTCGCAACGATCCGGGCGCCGGACGAACATCCGCAAGCGCGGCTCGACGTACACGTACTACGTCCACGTGCCCGACGGCCGGGGCGGCTACCGACAGATCAGCCGGGGCGGGTTCAAGACCCAACGCGAGGCCGAGGTCGCCCGCGCCGACGCACTGCACGCCATCTCGAAGGGCACCTACGTGAAGCCCGAGCGGCTCACGGTCGGCGAGTTCCTGCTCGACGAGTGGCTGCCGTCCAAGGCGCCGCCCGTCATCGCCGAGAGCACGTTCGCGTCCTACCGCCAGAAGATCACCAACCACGTCGTTCCCGGGATCGGCGGCATCCCGCTGCAGCAGCTCTCCCCCGTCGACCTCAACCGCCTCTACCGCGAGCTGCTCGAAGGCGGCCGGCGCCCGTCACACGTCCCAGCCCGCCGCTACCCCGACCCGCTGTACGCGCGCGCCGTCGAGCTGCGCTTCGACGGCCACACCTTCGACGCCGCCGCCCAGGTGCTGCGCACCGAGTTCCCCGACCACGCCGCGTCGATCACCCGCCACGTCGTCTCCTCGATCTGCCGCCGAACCAAGGAGAGGGAGGCCGCCGAACCACCGAGCCACGAGGCCGGGCTGAGCCCAGCGTCAGTGCGCTACGTCCACTCGATCCTGCACACAGCGCTGAAGGACGCGCTTCGCTGGAACCGCATAGTTCGCAACCCCGCCGACGCCGCCGCCCCCCCACCCGAGTCATCGACGAAAGGCGGCAAGCCCGACACCTGGACCGCCGAGCAGCTGCGCGACTTCCTCGACTTCACCCAAGAGTCCCGGTACCTCGCGGCGTGGCTGTTCATCGCCACGAGCGGCTGCCGGCGCGGTGAATGCCTCGGTCTCGACTGGGACGGCATCGACCTCGACGGCGCCACCGCCACGCTGTCCCGGCAGGTCACCGTCGTCGACAGCCGTATGTGCGTGAAGGACCTGCCGAAGACCAAACGCGGCCACATGATCGTCCTCGACCCGACGACGGTCGCCGTTCTCCGGTCGTGGCGAGCGACGCAGAACGAAGAGCGCCTGCTCGCCGGCGCTGGCTACCGCAACGACGGGTTCGTGTTCTGCAAACCCGACGGCACCCCGTACCACCCCGACCGGTTCTCACGCGAGTTCGACCGCAAGCAGGACCAGTTCAACCGGGCCCGAGCCGGCGAGCCGCTGCCGAGGCTTACCCTTCACGGCCTGCGCCACACCTGGGCCACACTCGCCCTGCAGGCCGGCATCGACATCAAGATCGTGAGCGACCGCCTCAACCACTCCAGCACCCACATCACCCGCGAGATCTACACCCACGTCACCCCACCCATGCGCAGCGACGCCGCCGACCGGGTCGCCAACGAGATCTTCGGTAACCGGGAAGCCGACAACGCGTAGTCCCAGCCGGCGCAGCCCGCACGCTGCCGAACGAGCAGGAGCGTCGCTTCAGATCCCCGCCTGCGGTCGGCCGTAGAGGCTGTCCGGGTCGGCCGTCCAACGCTCCGCCTACGGATGGATCGGCTCGTCGCTGGCTCGCTCGTGCCGCGCGGTGCCGGCTCTGCCAAGGGCTACGGAGGCGATCCGCGTCGCGACGCCTGCGTCGAGATCGACGGCGACGATCTGCCTTGCCTCGTCGAAACGAACAGCAGTCCGCCTGGGAGCACTTCGCGCGCCCGACCGGGCCTCCATCGCGCGCAACGGCGTCGCCGACACCGACCTCGACGTGGCAACCGCCATCGACCTCGCCGTGCAGGGTAAGGGGTCGTTCGCCGAACCGGCCAGCCACTTGACGATTCGGATAAAGTGACCGAAGTCACCGGCACCCACGTGAACGCCTGTGGCACCATCTTGGACACGCAAGGTCGAGGTGTCCACTGCCCGTGACTACTTCGAGTGATCCGAATCCTCATTGACCCCGCTCCAAACCAACCGACGCCCAAGTGGCCAAGGAGGCACCATGGCGAGCACACCCGACACCCCGGACGACGCGACGCTCACCCGACGCAAGGTGCTCATCGGTGGCGCCGCCGCCGCCGGCGCCGCCTGGGTGGCCCCCGCTGTCATCTCGAGCACTGCCGCCGCTGCGGCTTCGGGCTGCTCGCTGTCGGTGACGTTTGAATGCGACCCCGTCAGCGCCAACAACTTCTACCTGAGGGTGACCACCGGTTGTGATTGTCCGAGTACGGCCAGAATCCGCTACTTCAGCCCGCAGACGAACGCCTTCCTCTGCGGAACGACTGGTGAGTGCGGGCGCCGCCAGGGTCTGCAGTACGTGAGCTACCCCGCCGGCAGCCAGGTGATCGTCTCGCTCTACACCGACGGCGGCGGCTGCACACAAGTTCCCACCGGGACGCCTGTCGCCACGGCCACGGCCACCGTCCCGACGCAAGCGCAGCTCTGCCCGTAGACCGGCGGCGCGTCGCTCGACTCGACCGGCGGTTCGTGCCCCGGCCATACCCGTCGCATGCGCCGTCGGGCCCGCCGACAGCGTGGGTCGTGTCGGATGGGCGACACACGCTACGACACGCGCAACGCCCCTGAACCGACTCGTGCAGGCGGGAGGGTGGCGGGATCCCGCCCGGTGACCATTCCTGCGCAGAGGTGACCACGACGCGCGTGGGGTGCGTTGCTCGCCCGCGCTGGCCGTGGACGACGGCGACGTTCACGGGAGCACGAGACCAGCCTGTTGGTGCCCGTCAAACGTGATGGGCGTCTCCCCTTTGCCAGACAGGGTTCGGTACGTTCCGGGTCATGCAGTGACGGTCACTCGCCGCTGGCGACTCGCCGATCGCACCGCAGACATGCGCCCGCCGACGGATGACGATGTGCCCATCGTCTCGCGACGGCAACCACCTGGGTTCGCCGGAGAAGGTGCTGGCCCATCTCGAACGGATCAACCAGGAGCGCAGCGAGCAACCAGCGTGAGCGCTGATGGCCCGCTGTTCAACCCCTCCCGATTCCTCGCAGCGCTCGCTCGACACGTGGTGACCTACCTCCTGGCGGGCGACACGTGTTCTGCAAGCCCGACGGCTCCCTGTACCACCCCGAAGGGTTCTCACGCGAGTTCGACCGCGAGCAGGACCAGTTCAACCGGGCTCACGCCGGCGGGCCGCTGGCGAGACTCACCCTCCACGGCCTGCGCCGACACGTGGGCCACGCTGGCCTTGCAGGCCGGCATCGACATCAAGATCGTGAGCGACCAGCTCAACCACTCCAGCACTGTCAACCACACATCACCTGCGAGATCTGCACGCACGTCATGCCGCCGATGCGATAGGGAGCCGCCGACCGGGTCGCAGAACGGATCTTCGGCCAGGACTTCGGCCGCTGATCGCCCCGTCGCACCTTCTCAGCGACGTGGCCGGCGTGCACCAGCGGGGTCAGGCAGCCTCGGTAAGGGTTGCATCTCGATGCGGGTCGGATACTCAGTTGGCAGCGAACGGTCGATTCGAAGCGCCCTACCGTTGATGTCGAACCCGAAGGTGCTCCGCATCTCCGAGGCCGAGTGCGACCCACGATCTGTGAGGAACCAGGGGGCGTACGCGGCACCCGGTTTCTCGCCAGGAAAGGACCGGTAGCCCGCCACGACCGCCGCCACTGGGAGCTCGTACCGGAGCGTGACGAAGTCCGGGCTGACCCCGCAGCGAGGATCCTCGGCGATGGGGCAGACCGACTCCACCAGTTGCTCCCCGAAGTCCTTGGCATCGAGGTCTACCGCAGCCTCAAGGCGCTTCCGGATCTCCTCCGCGGCGGGGGGCCGGATGGCCCCGATCGCCTCGACTTCGACACGGCGCTGAAGTCGTCGCGCCGTTCGAACCGAGCGAAGCCGATACCTCGACGAGCCAGCGGACAACGGCTCGATCAACCAACGGACGGGCCGCAGCACCATCGCGAGTCAGGCGCTGCCACCCGCTCGCGAGCACGTGGACGCGGACATCGGTTGAGTCCCGTGTAGTGGTGTACGAGGCGTCGTCTGCGACGGTCATCTCGTCAACCTGGGGCCGCTGATCGGGGGTGCCGGTCGGCGGCTGGGGTTGTTGTAGCACAGGCCGGGACCGGTGTGAAGTCCTTTCTGTAGCCGGCTATCTGTGGGGCGTGGGGGGTCGTCCGGCGTCGACGTGGGGACGGGCCGGTGGTGAGCTCGGGGGTAGGGGCGTTCAGCCAGCGGCGGCCTCGATGGTCGGTCGGGGGTCGCTGTCGGGGGTGGTGTGGTGGCGGGGGGTCTTGAGCGTCTCGGCGCTCATGTAGCGCTTCGTGATGGCCCACTCGTCGGTCTGCTCGGCGAGCAGCGCGCCGACGAGTCGGATCACTGCGGCCCGCGATGGGAAGATCCCCACGACGTCGGTGCGCCGCCGGATCTCCTTGTTGAGCCGTTCCTGGGGGTTGTTGCTGCGGATCTTGGGCCAGTGCTCGACGGGGAACGCGGTGAACGCCAATACGTCATCGGCGGCGTCCAACAACACGGTGGCGGTGTCCGCGAAGCCGGCCTGGGTGAGCTTCTCGACGACTTCGCCGAGCTGGTTCCACGTGGCGTCGCGGTCGGGCTGCTCGAAGATCGACCGCACCAGCGCGGCGATCATCGGCCAGCTCGCCTTCGGGATCTTCGTGGCCAGGTTGGCCATGAAGTGGGTGCGACACCGCTGCCAGGACGCCTCGGACAGCACCGCTGCGATGGCGGCCTTGATGCCGCCATGGGCGTCAGAGATCACCAGCTCGACCCCCGACAGCCCCCGGGCCACCAGAGCCCGCAGGAACGCCGTCCACGCCTCGGTGGACTCGGTGGTGACGATGTCGAACCCGACGATCTCACGTTGCCCCTCCGCGTTGACGGCGGTGGCGATCACGGCGGTGACGTTCACGACCCGCCCGCCCTCGCGGACCTTCTGGGTCACGCCGTCGATCCACAAGTAGCGGTACGGGCCCGCATCGAGGGGGCGCTCCCGGAACTCGGCGACCTTGGCGTCGAGCTCGGCGGCCATGCGGCTCACCTCGGACTTCGACAGGCCGTCGATGCCCATCGCTCGCACCAGGTCATCGACCCGGCGCGTGGACACGCCCTCGAGATACGCCTGCGCGATCACCGTCGTCAACGCCTGCTCGGCCCGCCGGCGCGGCACCAACAACCAGTCCGGCCGGTAGCTGCCCTCGCGCAGCTTCGGGATCGCCAGATCGATCGTGCCGACCCGCGTATCCCACGGGCTGACGGCGGCCATGAGATTGTCCCCGTAGGCGGCCGGTAGGAGTCCCCAGGGACGGCCACGGTTCTTCCCCACGGGCGGCCATGGGTGTTCCCCGTGGA
>JALOLF010000162.1 GCA_025456085.1 Acidimicrobiales bacterium | reverse complement strand
GTACTCGTCGACGAGGCGCGTGGCCTCCGCCAGGTCGTAGCCCGGGAAGCCGACGTCGGCCGCGTAGGGGGAGTCGGGCACGAACGGACCGGTGGCCGGCAGCGGCAAGCCCTCGCCGAGCACCTCCACGAACTCGTCGCGGTCTGTGGCGTGGGCGACGGCCTGGCGGACCTGCAGGTCGTCGAAGGGCGGCGCCGCCGTGTTGAGCAGGACGAAGGACTCCTCGACCTCGCCCCGGTTCTGCAGGAGCTGGATCTCGCCCTGCTCGGCCAGGCTCTGGAGGCGCAGGGTCGACGTGGTGGTGGCCGAGTACATCATGTCGATGGCCCCGGTCTCGAGTGCGGTCACCCTCGTCTCCGGCTCGGCGATGGGCTTGAACACGACCTCGTCGAGGTAGGGCAGCTGCACCCCGTCGCCGTCCGAGCGCCAGTAGCCGGCGTACTTCTTCACCGTGAGCTGGTCCTCGGTCACCCAGTTCTCGAAGGTGAAGGGGCCGCTGCCCACGGGGTTGCGGCTCCCGTCGGGGTCGTCGAGCATCGACGGTGCGGGCACCATGCCTGCCTGGCCGACGAGTGACGCCGGGAAGGTGGCCCAGGGCTTCGACATGGTGAACTCGACGGTGCGCTCGTCGGTGGCCTCGACCTCGGTGATGGTGGCGAAGACCGGGGCGGTCAGCGGCGAGGTCCGGTGGGCCTCGAACATCCGGGTGATGGCGTCGGAGGCGAGGGGCGTCCCGTCGTGGAAGGTGATGCCGTCGCGCAGCCGCATCGTCCACCGGGTGAAGTCGTCGTTCGGTTCGAGGGACTCGGCCAGGTAGGGCACGGCCTCGGCTTCGGCGTCGTAGGCGGTCAGCGGGTCGAACAGGGTGAGCGCGACCTGGATGCCGGACGCCGCGAACCGGTTCACGGTCGGGTTCCAGCCGTCTGTCTCGGCGTCGAGCCCGTAGGTGAGCGTCCCACCGGTCATCGGCGGACCGTCGGCCGGGAGCATCCGGTCCACGCCGGCCCCGTCCGCTGCCGCGGTGCCGCCCGTGCTCGCGGTGCCGTCGGGGCCGGCGAGGTCGTCGTCACCGCTGCCACACCCCGCGAGCACCAGCCCGGCGGCGATGGCCGCGACCACCACACCCCGCCAGGTCCGCGTCGAACCCCTGCGCATGAGCTCCCCCTCGGTTGTCGCCGGCCCCCCGACCGACGTGCCGGGCCGGTCTTGGACCGCCCCGGCGCAGCATGTCACACGGATCGGTAGACGAGGGCTACCCACTCGTCGCGTAGGGGGACGGTGCTGAGCGCGACGCCGGCCTCCACCAGCCAGGTGACGACGTCGCGATCGGAGGTGGTGGTCGCGAGCTCGGCCACGAGGCCACGACGTGGGTGATCGCCGCGCAGGCGCGCGTCGGCGGGGAGCTCCAACCCCTGCTCGCGGAGCAGGGGGAGCACCCGACGGCGCTGTCCGTGCTGGATCCCCACCGTCGCCGGTTCCACCCGGCGTCGACCGGGCCGGGCCGGCACCCACGTGCACACCGGGGCCACCGGCACCGAGCCGAACCAGCCGAGCAGGCCGGCACCGGGCTGTGGCGCGGCCTCGGGTTCGTCGGCGTCCACGGGCACCGGTTGCAGGTTGAGCCAACCGCCGCCGGCGTCGCGCAGCTCCCGGACGTACCCGAGCAGCGGCTCCACGTCGGAGCGGCGGAACTCCACGGGTTCGACCGTCGTCGTCATCGACCGCTCCTCGTCGTGTGCGTCGGACCCGCCCGACCGGCCGGGCCCGTGTCGGCTCAGCGGTTGCGTCCGTACATCTCGTGGCTCGACACCCAGTCCAGCGACGAGATGGCCGACGCCAGCGAGATCTCCCCGGCCAGCACCACACCGGCCACGATCTCGGCCAGCTTGCGAGCCTTGCCCGCGCCGTCGCAGCCCAGCAGCCGCAGGCACTCCTGCTGGGTCGCCAGCCCCGTGCCGCCACCGAAGGAGGCCACGATGAGCGCGGGCAGGGTGATCGACAGGTACAGGTCGCCGTCGCGGGTCAGCTCGGTGTACACGACCGCAGCGGAGGACTCCGACACGTTGGCCACGTCCTGGCCGGTGGCGATGAACAGGGCGGTGATGCCGTTGGCCGCGTGGAGGCCGTTGTTGTTGGCGCCGGCCAGGAAGGAGCCGACGTTGGCCACCCCAGCGTGGTAGGTGAGGCTCTCGGGGTGCACCCGCATGACGGAGGTCAGCACGTGGCGGGGCACGGTGACCTCGGCCGTCACCCGCTTGCCCCGGGTGCGCATCATGTTCACCGACGACGCCTTCTTGTCGGTGGCGAAGTTGGCCTCCAGGTAGAAGCGCCGAACCGTGTCGACCTGTTCGAGGATCCAGCTGCACGCCGCGAAGGTTGCTTTGCCGACCATGTTCTGGCCCGCGGCGTCGCCGGTGGAGAAGTTGAAGCGCAGGAAGGCCATCTTGGAGGCCAGGTAGATCTCGATGCGCACGAGCTTGCCGGTGCTGGTGGTGGCCTCCGCGGCGGCGCCGATCTCGTCGAGGTGCTCGAGCACCCAGGCCCGGAAGTCGCGGGCCTCTCGGGCCGAGTCGAACACGAACACCGGGGCGCGCTGCATGCGGTCGTCCTGCACGGTGCAGGTCACCCCGCCGGAGAGGTTGATGACCTTCATGCCACGGCTGTACGACGCCACGAGCGTCCCCTCGGTGGTGGCCATGGGGATGAGGAACTCGCCCTGGGCGTACTCGCCGTTCACCCGCAGCGGTCCCGCCAGACCGATCGGGACCTGGGCCACGCCCACGAAGTTCTCCACGTTGCCCCGGGTGCGGCCGGGGTCGAACGAGTAGGCGGTGACGTGCTCCAGCGTCTGGCCGCTCAGCTCGGCCATGACCCGCTGCCGTTCGGCCACGATGGACGGCGACCAGTTGTCCTCCCGGTCGCGGGGCACCTCCGGGGCGTCGGGCAGCGCCTCGGCCACGTGGTCGTGGGTCTCGAACCCCAGGGGGCCGAAGGGCTCGGCGCGGAACTCGACGACGAGGTCGTGGCGTCCCTCGGCGAGGGGCTCGCCCACGACGCGGACCTCGACCCGCTGGCGCAGGGCGAAGGGCACCGTGCCACCCAGCTCGTGGGCGCCCACCTGCAGGTCGCCGAAGTCGAGGGTCACCTGCGACAGGTCGAGGTCCACGCCGTCGACCGCGATGCGCTCGACGGCGACGAGAGCGGCGTCGAAGAGCCGGTTCTTGATGCCCAGCCGGAAGCCGTCGGCCGTGTTGGCCAGACTGCCGACGGTGTACAGCTGGCTGAGCAGGGGCTGGGTGGACATGCCCACCTCCGGGGTCGGGGAGCGGTCGGGTCGGGTCGGCGCGTGGCGGGCGTGTCGGATGGTGCCGCTCTGCCGCTGTCGCGCCGGTGGTCAGAGCTCGTCGAGCCAGGCGGGGGCCCGGTCGAGCAGGTAGGTGCTGACGTCGTGGCAGCGGTCGAGCACGTCGCACAGCTGTTCCTGGCCCAGGTAGATCTTGTCGAGGCCGATCTCGATGCGGGCGACGATGGTGAGGCTGCGCTCCGCGGCGTCGGTCACGCTGGCGAAGGAGTCGATGGCCGAGACCTCGAGGGGCAGGTCGGTGCCACCGATGCCGGCCAGCTCGGTGGCGAGCACCAGCAGGTCGGGACCCTTCGGCAACGGCGGGAGCACCCACGTGAACTGCAGCGGGAAGGTGAGCCCCTCCGGCGGTTCGTCGCCCTCGGGCGACTCCATGACCTTGTCCTCGAAGGTGAGCAGCACCCGCGGGTCGACGTCGAGGGAGAGGTGGAGGTCGAGCGGTCCGCCGCAGGCTTCTTCGGGATGCAGATCGACCTCCCACGCCTGGCGCAGGGAGTAGGTCTCGACGAAGTGCCGTTCGTCGTGGACGTGGAACTGGTGGTCCACGGCGTGGTCCTTGAGATCGGCGACGAAGCCGGCGACATCGATGACGGCCACGAGGGGCGTTCCTCCCGTTCGGTGGGCGGACCCCAGCCTGCCACGCCGGGCATGGCGCGGCTACCGTTTCGCTCCCGTGACCGACGAGGCCCTCCTGGAGCTGTTGGCCGAGACCGCCGACGCCATCGCTGACGTGCTGGGAGGCCTCGACGACTGGGGTCTGGCCGGCACCCGCGCCGGGCAGTACCGCAGCGACCTGGCGGCCGACGAGGCGGCCCTGGGGGTGCTCGGTCGTGCCGGGGTGGGGGTGCTCAGCGAGGAGTCCGGTCTGCACCGGGCCGACGCCGCGCTGGTGGTGGTGGTCGATCCGCTCGACGGCTCGACCAACGCCAGTCGGGGCATCCCGTGGTTCGCCACCAGTCTGTGCGCGGTCGATGCCGAGGGGCCCCGGGCCGCCCTCGTCGTGAACCTCGCCTCCGGCGTGCGCTTCGAGGCGGTGCGGGGTGGCGGGGCCCGCCAGGACGGCGTGCCGATCCGCCCCAGCGGCGGCACGGAGCTGGGCCGGTCCCTGGTGGGCCTGTCCGGGTATCCGCCGCACTACCTG
Source organism: Acidimicrobiales bacterium (assembly GCA_025456085.1). Classification (GTDB taxonomy): domain Bacteria; phylum Actinomycetota; class Acidimicrobiia; order Acidimicrobiales; family Acidimicrobilacustridaceae; genus JALOLF01. Next base: position 5,067 of record JALOLF010000162.1, on the reverse strand, counting down.
GGCTGGCGTCAGTTCCGGGCGCTCGGCGCGGCGGCGCTGGACCTGTGTGCCGTGGCCGCCGGCGTGCTCGACGGGTACGTCGACTGCAGCTGGGACGCCCACGGCGCCTGGGACTACCTGGGCGGGCTGCTCGTGTGTCGAGAGGCGGGTGCCTCGGTGGCCGACGCCGCAGGTCGTGAGCTGGTGGTGCTCGATCCCGAGGCGCGCCGCACGCCGCTGGCGGCGGCCACGCCCGAGCTGCTCGAGGAGCTGCGCACGGCACGGGAGCGTTTCGCCCGTCCCGACCATCGTTGAGCCGGCATCCGATCGCCCCTCGCACGGCGGGACGTCGGAGAGCCACCCCGCTCGTAGCATGGTCGCCGTGATCCCGTTCGCCGACCCGGTCTACCGCCGCCTGCTGCTGGTGTACCGACGGCTGCCCCGCACCCCCCGCCGCTGGATCGTGCGCACGGTGGCTCCCAAGTACACGGTGGGGGCGATCTGTCTGGTGGAGCGCACGGACGGCTCGGTGCTGCTGGTGCGCCAGGTCTACCGGGACCGGTGGGGCATCCCCGGGGGTCTGCTGAAGCGGGGCGAGGATCCCGCTGACGCCGTCGTGCGCGAGGTGCACGAGGAGGTCGGGCTCGCGATCGAGTTGGAGGGCGAGCCGACGCTCGTGGTCGATCCGCCGCCGCAGCGTGTCGACGTCGTGTTCCGGGCCCGTCCCGCGGTGGGTGCCGATCCGTCCGCGGCCCACGCCCGCTCGGCCGAGATCGCCGAGGTGGGATGGTTCCCGCGTGACGAGCTGCCCGAGCTGCAGCACGAGACGACCCAGGCGCTCGTGGCGCTCGCACGCGCCGGTCGACCCACGGGGACCTCGCAGGAGCCGGCGCCCGACCGGCCCGACCGCGACGAACCCTGACCGACTCGGTGGTCCACGTCCGCCACGACGCCGCCGAGGCCTCGGGGGACGAGCTCGGCTGGTCGGCGGCCCGACTTGTCGCCGCCACGTGGGTGCAGAGCGCGCCTACCGCGGCGCCGACCAGGTGGTCGGGGTGCGCAGCACGTGCTCGGTGAACAACCCCGAGGTGGACGCCGACACCGACAGGAAGCGCTCGACGTCGGCCATGATCTCCGCCGCGCCCTCGGGCGGGACGTAGAAGCGCTCGGTGTAGTCCTCCTCGGTGCGGAAGTGGAGCTCGGCGATGCCGAACACCGTGTGGTCGCCGTCGAGCGTCTCCAGCACCACGTTCTGGGTGTAGTGCCACATCCCCTGGTGGATGCGCCGGGCGAGCGGGCCGTGCTGCTCCACCCAGTGTCGGGCACACACGTCGGGCGCCACCCCGGGCGCCGGACGCATGAGCGAGACGAGCTTGAAGCCCTGCGACGGGACGTGTGCGGCCGGGTCGGCCGGGCGCTCGCCCACCTTCTGACGGTGCTCCTCGACCAACCACACGCCTCGTTCGGCCACGGAGCGGGGCAGGTCGGCCAGGGCGGGGTGGGTCGCGGCCCGCACGTCCGCCAACGCGGCGTCGCCGAGCCACACGGCGGCCACCGCCTCGAGGTTCGACGGCGGCCGTCCGGCGCGTGCGCGATCGGCTCGCAGCGTGTCGACGACCAGGCCGTGCACGTCTCCCGCGGTGCGCCACCGGTCGCCCCAGGAACCGACCGCCCACGCCGCCACCTCCCCCTCGGCGGCGTCGTCACTGCGGTGGAGGGCAACCATCACCTTCTGCACGTCACACCTCTGGTTCTGCCGGCGCCGATCGGGGCGGGACACGGGTGGTCGTCCCACCGGCCCGGCGCATCCGCTCGGCGAAGCGTACGGCGTCGCGCACCGCGGCCCCGCCGGCGTCGTTGTTGAAGTAGGCGTAGACGTCCTGTCCGGGCGTCCAGCGCGCCGCGATCCGTTCCGCCCACCGGGCCAGCGCGTCGCTGCGGTAGCTCACACCGTCGTCGGCCCGCCCGCCGTGGAAGCGGACGTAGCCCCACCCGGCGGTGCGCCACAGCCAGCCGCAGCCCGGACGGCCAGACGTCGAGCAGCGCCGCGAGACGGGCGTCGTCGCAGGGCAGGTCGGGCGGGAGTTGCACGAGGACGGGTCCGAGCTGGTGACCCAGCGGCAGGGCATGGGCCAGGAACCGTTCGACGGGCTCGGTCGGGTCTCGCAGGCGGCGGACATGGCTGAGATAGCGGCTCATCTTCACGGCGAGCACGAAGTCCGGGGGCGTGCGGGCCACCCAGTCGGCGAAGACGGCGGCCGAGGGGAGCCGGTAGAAGGTGGCGTTCACCTCCACGGTGGCGAAGTGCTCGGCGTACCACTCGAGCCAGCGCCGGGTCGGCAGGCCGTGCGGGTACACGGCGTCGCGCCAGTGCCGGTACTGCCACCCCGACGTGCCGATGTGGACACTCACCGCACGCAGTGTGGCAGCAGGGCCGCCCGTCTGTGACGACCGTGCCGCAGGGGCGCGCCGACGGTGTCCGGCGGCGCGCCCACAGACGGAGTGTTTCGGAAGTGACACATTGCACGGCGTTCTCATTGCGGAAATGTTGCAATTCAGTGACGAACCCTGGCAGGATCTTCCCTCGTTGCCTGAACCCAACGCCCCGGATGGGGGCGAGAGGACGGATCCAGCCCCATGACTGCCAGTACCCCCGATCGTGCGCGCCGACTGCGCAAGCTCGGCCTCGGCGCCGTCGCCGGTGCAGCCGCCGTGACCGCCGCCGTCGCAATCCCGCTCGTGGCCAACGCCGACGGTGAGACCGGGTCGACCCCGGGCCTCGCCCCGTCGGCGACCGATCTCGCCGTGGCCCAGCGTGAGCTCACCCCCGCCGAGCAGTTCGCCGACGCCTGGGACGACGCCACGCCCGAGCAGCGAGCAGCGTTCGAGCTCTACACGGCCAGCCCCGAGGAGCAGGCCGCGTTCAACCTCTACGTCATGACCCCGGAGCAGCGTGCCGCGTTCACCCTCTACGTCATGAGCCCCGAGGAGAAGACGGCCTTCTTCTCCTACATCGCCCCGCCGCCCCCGCCGCCGGCCCCCAAGCCCAAGGTGACCCAGGCCTCCTCGTCGTCCACCGCCTCCAGCTCACCCGCCCCGGCGGTGTCGGGCGGCTCGACGTGGGACTCGCTGGCGCAGTGCGAGGCCGGCGGCAACTGGAGCATCAACACCGGCAACGGCTACTCGGGCGGCCTGCAGTTCGCTCCCGGCACGTGGCAGGCCTTCGGCGGCGGCGCCTACGCCCCGACCGCCGGCCAGGCGAGCCGCGAGCAGCAGATCGCCGTCGCCGAGAAGGTGCGTGCCGCCAACGGCGGTTCGTACAGCGCCTGGCCCGGCTGCCGGTCCAAGCTCGGCCTGCCGTAGCCCGCACGATCCCAGCGTGGAGGAGGGGAGCCCCCCGGGGCTTCCCTCCTCTGCTTTTGCCGCACGGCGAAGGGCCGCGTGGAGCCACCCACCGTAGAGGTCCGGGTGGCCGCCCGGAGTCGTGCACCGAGGGGCGCCGCCGTTGCCTACAGTGCGACTCGTGGAGCAGCAGCCGGCGGGAGGCGCAGGCCCGCCCGAGCCCCGTACGGTCGCCGAGTTGGCGCGGGAGTTGGGGATCACCGAGCGTGAGGCGGTGGCGCTGTGCATCGCCACCGGCGCCAAGGTGCACGACGGCTCGTCCAGCCTGCGCCCGGGCGACGCGGCTCGGGTGCGCGACCTGCTGGCCGGGCGCCGGACGCTGCCCGACGTGAAGGTCCGCTCGCCGGGCAGCCGCAAGATCGCGGTCGAAGCGGTGATCGCGGTCGGCATCCTCGCGGCGCTGGTGATCGGTCTGGTCGCGGTCACCTCGTGGCTGTCCGGCCGGGAGGCCGTCATCGACATCGAGGCCGGCGACTGCTTCGACGTGCCGGCCGGCGTCACGCTCAACACCCGGGTCTTCGACAACGACATCACGAAGGTGTCGTGCAGCGGTCCGCACTCGATGCGAGCCTTCGGCGTCATCGACCTCGAGGAGCGCTTCAGCACGTTCCCGGGGGAGGCCGAGGTGATCGAGGTGGCGCAGGATCGCTGCCCCGTCCTCGCCGAAGCAGCGGGTGTCGAGCAGATGTTCATCTACTCCTACTTCCCGAAGACCCAGGAGGCCTGGGACGGAGGAAAGGCCCGCACCATCGTGGGCTAGCCTGGCCCGCTTCGCGGGCGCTTAGCTCAGTTGGCTAGAGCACCTCCCTTACAAGGAGGGGGTCGGGGGTTCGAGTCCCTCAGCGCCCACGACTGTTGTCGAAAATACAACGTTGTGCCGGGTCAGATGGCACTTCTTCTGTCCGGTCGCCCGACCGGTCGCTCATACCCTTGCGGCGGCGACCGTCATGACCCTCGGGGACCTGGAGCGCCACGTTGACGGAACTGGCCGTCGAAGCGTTCACGTCCATACAGGATGTGGTGGATCACGCCGTCGCCGACGGGTCCGGGGCGGGCAGCGACAGGCTTCGGTCAGCGGCGTTGGCCGTGGTCTCCGAACGGTTCGTTGCGTTCGCGGGCTGCCTCCCGGAATCCGACGTCAGCTGATCGGGAGACGAAATCCATGCCTTCCTGGGTGTGTCTGGCAGCGCCGTCGAAGAACGTGCCGAGCCTGCGGGACCCGGCGGGGTCGTAGGCCGTGCGGGCCACCTCGTTGCAGGCGGTCTTGATCATCGTGAGCTGGCTGATCGGTACGAGGGCCATGCGCTTCGCCAGGCTCATGGACCGGTCGGCGAGCTGGTCGGTCGGGACCGCCTCGAGGACGATGCCCATCGCTGCTGCTTCGGCCCCGGTGAAGTCGTCGCCGGTGAGTATGTATCGCTTGGCCCGTTCGAGGCCCATGCGCGCCACCCATGTCCACGGGGCCTCGGCCAACCGACAGGGCACGCCGAGGGTGCCAGCCGGTCGTGCGAACCGACGCTCAGGATGGCGACGGTGTGGCTCACCTGATCGCGACGTTCGGCGCCGGAGATCAGGTCGGTGAGGAGCACTCCGAGGCCCGGTTTCGCGCATCAGGAGATGGGCGAGCGTCTCGTGGCTGTCATGCACTACTGGGGATCGCTGCCGTCCATTGCAACGGGTTCGGAC
>JALOLF010000161.1 GCA_025456085.1 Acidimicrobiales bacterium | reverse complement strand
GCCGCTCTTCGCGGTGCTCGTGCTCATCGAGGCCACCGACGTGGTGTTCGCCGTGGACTCGATCCCCGCCATCCTGGCCATCAGCCGGTCCCAGTTCATCGTGTTCAGCTCCAACGCCTTCGCCATCCTGGGTCTGCGCTCGCTGTACTTCATGCTCGCCGGCATGCAGGACCGCCTCGTCTACCTGAACAAGGGGCTGGGCATCATCCTGGGCTACGTGGGCATCAAGATGGTGGTGTCGCACTGGTACCACATCCCCATCGGGCTCTCGCTGGGCTTCATCGTGGTGGTGCTGACCGTCACCGTGTGGGCGTCGCTGCGCCACGAACCGGAGAACCCCCTCGACGACGCCGGCCCGCATCCCGACCCCGATGCCGTGGGCGGATCGGCGACGCCCGGCCTCGGGGACGACCGGAGAGAGGACTGAACCTGCGATGAGCATCGAGCGCATCATCGTCGGCGCCGACGGCTCCGAGGGGTCGGGGCTGGCCGTGGCCTGGGCGGCGGCGTTGGGCGCCCAGACGGGCGCCGAGGTCGTCGTCGTGCGGGCCTACAACCCCCTCGACGAGCTCCAGCGGGCCCAGCCACCCATCGACTTCGGCCAACTCGAACAGGACGCCGCCCGCCGCCTGGCCGAGGAGTGGTGTGCGCCGTGCACGGCGGCCGGGGCGCGCTTCCGAAGCCGACTGATCGAGGACGAGCCGGTCAACGCCCTCGTCGTCGCGGCCCGGGAGGAGCACGCCGATCTCGTCGTCATCGGCAGCCACGGCCAGACCGGTTGGCGCGAGCGGGTCTTCGGCCGGGTGGCCAGGGGTCTGCCCGAACGTGCCCCCTGCCCGGTCACCATCGTCCCGCTGCGTCCCGCCGACTGAGCCGCCCGACGGGAGCGCTCACGCCACGTCCCACCACCGCAGCGGCGTGGGTCGGCGTGGTGGCCAGACGTGCGTGAAGCACCGGTGCGAGAGCAGGCCCGGCGACCACTTGCTCCACAGGTGCCACGCCGCGTCGGCCGAGACGTCGAGCCAGCCGAGCACGTCGGGTGCGGCGACGCGACGCACCACCTGGCGGATGCCGCCCTCGTGCACGGCGTAGCCCGCCCACGTCCCGGGGTAGTCCTTGGGCGAGCCGACCTCGGTGAGCAGCAGCGGGCCGACCCGCCGGCGGCGGTGGCGGTGGGTGTGGCCCGAGGACACCACCGACGCGGGGTTGGCGGCGGCCAGCCAGCGCAGGAACGGGTTGGCCTCGTAGGAGGGGATGCCCGGTGGCCAGAACGTCGCCACCGGCAGACGCATGGCGTAGTGGTGGGTGGCCACGAACGTCGGACCCGGCGCGCTGCGGGCGGCGCCCACCACCGCGGCGGCCAGATCGGCGATGCGCCCGTGGTCGTGACCCCACACGGTGGTGTCGGCCAGCACGAGTCGCAGGCCCGGGACGTCCACCGTCTCCACGTGGGCCGCCAGGCCGTGTCCCAGCTCGCGCAGGGCCGCGTACGGGTCGACGCGACCGGCCCGGGCCCGTACGTCGTGGTTGCCGGGCAGCATCTCCACGGGCACCGTCACGTCGCGCAGCAGCGACCCCACGCTGGCCCACTCGTCGGACTGGCCGCGGTTGGTGAGGTCCCCCTTCACGACCATCAGCTGCGCCCCCCAGGCGGTCGCCTCGGCCAGCGCGGCGCGCGCCGCCCGCACGGGGTGGGGCTCCGCGGGCGGCGGTCGCTCCGCCATGGTGCCGCGGTAGCCGAAGGTCGTGGCGCCCAGGTGCAGGTCCGAGACCGTGGCGAACCGGTACAGCTCCTCGCCCGGGGGCGGTGCCAGCGTGCGCACCGGCACCCGCCATCGCCGGCCCGCCGCCGCGTCGCCGTCGAGCACGAGGGTCAGCGCGCTGGCCGGGGGGAGGTCCTCGAGCACCACCGTGCCGGGACCGCCGTCGGTGCGCACGGTCCGTTCCCGCCCCGCCGCCCTGATCCGCAGCTCGCCCGGTCGGAACAGCCCGGCGATCCAGCTCAGCTGGACGGTGGTGTCCTCGACGGCGAACACCCACGGTCGACGGGGAGGCGGCACCCTGTCGGTGGGCCGGGCCACGCTCAGGCTCCTCGGGTGGTCGTCGTCGACAGCCGTCGGGCGACCTCGGGTGCGATGGTCCGGGCGATCTCCGCACCCAGCGCCTCGGCGCCGGCCGGCGCCAGGTGCACGCCGTCGGAGGAGCGCAGGTCCTGGGTGGTGCCGTCGGGCAGCACCCGCTCGGTCAGGAACGCCCCGTCGGGATCCGACAGCGGTGCCCGGCCGTCGACGATGCCGACCTCGGGTCGCCGTTCCTGCAGGTCCAGGTAGGTCCGGCGCATCGCCTCCTCACGGCGTTGCCCCTCGTCGCCGATCAGGGGTGGGGGCAGCACCCAGTACACGGAGGCGCCGCCCGAGCCGGCCAGGTCCGTGAGTGCCTCGGCCTGGGCTTCCCACTCCGAGTAGAACACGGGGCCGTAGTCGTTGGCCACGGGCTCGCCGTCGGGTCCGGTCCACAGCGCGACCTCGGTGCCGTCGGTGTAGTTGCCGATGAAGAGCGCCACCACCACCTCGGGGGTGTGCCGATCGACGAGCGTCTCCACCCGGGTCTGCCAGTCGTACAGCGACGGCGTGAGCAGACCGGTGCCGTTCTTGGTCGCGACCTTCACGTCGACCTCGCCGACGCCGGGCTGGGCCTCGAGGGCGGTCTCGACGTAGGGGCCCGCCTGCCCCATGATCGAGTCGCCGATGAGCAGCACGTCCACGTCGCGGTCGGGGAAGAGCAGGCTGCAGCCGCTCGCCAGCACAGCCACGACGGCGAGCACGGCCGTGCCGGAGCGGCGGGACGCGGTTCGTCGTGAACGGGGTGGGCGCCTCGGTGCCACCCCGGGAGTCTGCCCGAGGCGCGGGGGCGGGCGGTGTCGGGCAGACCTCAGATCAGCGACCGGGCGAACGCCTCGGCCTCGCGGGCGTGCAGGGCGAGGTTCACCTCCAGGCGCTCGAGGTGCTGGGCCAGGGTCTTGTCGCCCTGGGGCACCTCGTGCGACAGGAAGAAGCCGAACACGTCCTGCGCCGTGTCGGGGTGGTCGAGGCTGCGGATCCCCTCCAGCATCCGCACGATGCTGTTGGCGGGGAAGCGCTGCTCGATGGCGTCCCATTCCCGGGTCACGAAGTGCCACGCCCGGTGCCCGTTGTCGCGGTTGGTCAGGGCCCGACGCAGCAGGTACGGCGCGTTCTGGGTGCGGACCTCGCCGGTGAGGCTCATCGCGAGGGTGCGGTCGAACAGCGCCGGATCGGGGAAGTCGGCCAGCGCGGTGAGGAACCGGAGCTCCTCCTGGGGCGTGGCGGCCGCGTGGAAGCGGGCCACGAAGTCCTCGAAGTCGTCGGCGTCGCCGGTGGCGGCGAGGACCGACACCGCGGCGGCCCCGAGGCTGGGGTCGACCGAGCGGGGTGTGCGGGTCTCGGCGTCGTGGAGATCCCGGGCGATCCGGAGGCCCTCCGCGGCGGCGCCCAGCACACCGAGCGCCTCGAGGAGCACACCCCGCAGCGCCCGGACCCGGTCCGACTCGTCCGGCGCCGGGGTCAGTCCCAGGCGGTAGAAGCCCGGTGCCACCAGCTCGCGCACCACGCTGCGCAGTGCCTCCCGGGCGTCGCCCTCGACGAGGCGGTCCAGCGCCCGCAGGCCCGTCACGATGCGCTGCCACACCGAGAGGTCGGTCTCGTCGGGGAAGGTCCGCAGCAGGGCCAGGAAGGCGCCGGCGCTCGACTCCCCGGCGAGGACCTGCGCCCAGGTGTCGTCCACCAGGCCGTAGCGCTCGATGGGCGACAGCGACTGGGGGGTGTGGGCCAGCAGGGCGTCACGCAGCGCCGGCGCGTAGTGCACCCGGTAGAAGCCGGTCCCCTCGGTGTTGGCGAGGACCCAGTCGAGGGGCTCCAGCAGGGGGATCTCGAGGCCGTCCGCCTCCACCAGCACCTTCTCGAAGGTGGGCACGCCGCCGTGCGACACGGTGAAGATGAGGGGCACGACCCACCGCTCGACACCGAGCTGGTGGTCGGCGTCGGGGTCCCCTTCGCCGAGGTCGCCCGCGTACCGGGCGCGGTGCTGGGCGAAGCAGAGGCGACCCGGCTCCGCCACCTCGATCTCGTCGAGCGCGAGGTCGACGGTGACGACGGGGTGGCCGCCCTGGAAGATCCAGGAGTCCATGATGCGCCGCACCGGCTCGCCCGTGGCCTCCTCGAGGGCGTCCCACAGGTCCGTCGTCTCGGTGTTGGCGAAGGCGTGGCGCTGCAGGTAGAGGCGGATGCCGTCTCGGAAGGCCTCGGGCCCGAGGTACTGCTCGAGCATGCGCACGACCGCGGCGCCCTTCTCGTAGGTCAGGATGTCGAACATCCCCTCGGCGTCGCCGGGCGACACGACGGGGTACTCGATCGGACGCGTGGACGTGAGCGCGTCCACGTCGAAGGCCGCGGTGCGGGACAGGCCGAAGCTGGTGAAGCGATCCCACTCGGGGCGGAAGGCGTCGGTCGCCATCATCTCCATGAAGGTGGCGAAGGCCTCGTTCAGCCAGATGCCGTTCCACCAGCGCATGGTGACGAGGTCGCCGAACCACATGTGGGCCAGCTCGTGGGCGATGACGTCGGTGACGTTCTGCAGTTCCGGTTGGGTGGCCGTCGTCGGGTCCACCAGCACGAGGATCTCCCGGAAGGTGACACAGCCCAGGTTCTCCATGGCGCCGAAGGCGAAGTCGGGCACGGCCACCAGGTCGAGCTTGTCGCCCGGGAAGGGGATGCCGTAGTAGTCGGCGAAGTACCGCAGGCAGAACGACCCCACCTCGAGGGCGTAGGCGGTCAGGTCCCCCTTGCCGCGCGGGTACACGACGCGCAGGGGGACCCCGTCGACGTCGACGGGATCGGTCGCGTCCAGCGGGCCCACCACGAAGGCCACCAGGTAGGTCGACATCACCATCGTGTCGGCGAAGCGCACCGCGACCCGGCCGTCGGGTCGAGCCGCCCGCGCCACCTCGCGGGCGTTGGACACCGCCAGCAGGCCGGCCTGGGTCACCAGGGTCACCGAGAACACGGCCTTCAGGTCCGGCTCGTCCCAGCACGGGAACGCCCGGCGGGCGTCGGTGGCCTGGAACTGGGTGGTGGCGATGACCTGGGGCGTCCCCGTGGCGTCGGTGAAGGTGGAGCGGTAGAAGCCGCGGAGCTTGTCGTTCAGCACGCCCTCGAAGCCCAGGTGCAGGATCCACCGACCCCTGCGGGTCGGTGTGGCGAGGTGGAGCGTGGCCCGTTCGAGGTCCGCGTCGAGCTCGATGTGGCGCACCGCGGCCTCGGTGCCGGCCTCGTCGACGAGGCGTCCGTCGTGCAGCGCCAACTCGATGGCGTTGAGCACGATCGTGTCGGTGGGCTCGTGCACGACCACCTCGATCGCCGCAGTGCCCGCGAACGTGGCGGTGTCGAGATCCGGTTCCAGCACCAGCTCGTAGCGCACGGGCACCACGTCGCGGGGCAGCCGGTGGCGCGTCGGGTCCTCGTCCTCGCGTTCGGCGTCGTCCTCGCGTGCGGCGGTGTCGGTCACCGGGTGCCCTCCTCGGCGGTGGATCGCCGCAGCGTACCGGGTGCGCCGTGGAGCGTCGGACGGTCGGTACTGTCTGCGGTCGCCCCCGCTGCCTGCCAGGAGACCGCGCTCATGACCGACCATCCCTTCGACGTCGTCTGCATCGGCAACGCCATCGTCGACGTCATCGCCCATGCCGACGAGGGGTTCCTGGGCCGCCACGGCATGGTCAAGGGCACGATGCAGCTCATCGACGACGGTCTCGCCCATCGCCTGTACGAGGACATGGGGCCGGGCGTGGAGATCTCGGGTGGGTCGGCGGCCAACACCGCGGCCGGCATCGCCAGCTTCGGTGGCCGGGTCGGCTTCGTGGGGCGGGTGGCCGACGACCAGCTCGGTGAGGTGTTCACCCACGACATCCGGGCGTCCGGCGTGCACTACGAGCCGGCGCCGGTGGTCGGCGGTCCGGCCACGGCCCGATGCCTGATCCTGGTGACGCCCGACGCGCAGCGGACCATGAACACCTTCCTGGGGGCGTCGAGCCTCATCACGCCCGACGACGTGGACGAGGCCCTGACGGGCTCGGCGCAGGTGGTGTACGCCGAGGGCTACCTGTGGGACCAACCCGCGGCCAAGGACGCCATCCGCCTGGCCATGGACGCCGCCATCGCCTCGGGCAACAAGGTGGCGCTCACGCTCTCGGACATGTTCTGCGTCGACCGGCACCGGGCCGACTTCCTGGAGCTGGCCGAGCATCGGGTCGACGTGCTGTTCGCCAACGAGGCCGAGATCTGCCACCTCTACGAGACCTCCTCGTTCGACGAGGCGGCCGACCGGGTGGCGGCCCACTGCGAGCTGGCCTGCCTCACCCGCAGCGAGAAGGGGTCGGTGATCATCGGCGGCGACGGGGTGCGCATCGACGTACCGCCCGCCCCGGTCGACCACGTGGTCGACACCACCGGTGCCGGGGATCTGTACGCGGCCGGGTTCCTCTACGGCTTCACCAACGGGTTCGAGCTCGAGACGTGCGGCCGCTTCGGGGCCCTGGCCGCGGCCGAGGTCATCAGCCACGTCGGTGCCCGGCCCGAGGTGTCGCTGCGGGACCTCGCCGGCGTCTGACCGGTGCCACCACCGCCGACGCCGGGTGGGGCGTCGCAGGTCACAGCCGCGAGGCGTGGTGCTCCGGGGCCAGGACGCGGGCGATCTGGTAGATCTCGTCGGCCACGTCCGGCAGCAGGTCCTCGATGCCGACGACCCCGATGACCTGCCCGTGCTCGTTGATGACGGGCAGGCGTCGGCAGGTCCGCGCCGCCATGTGGCGCGCCGCGTCGGCAGCCGGGATGTCGGTGCCGATGGTGACGACGTCGCGGGTCATGACGTCCTGCACCGGCGTCGCCGGGTCGAGCCCGCGCGCCAGCACCCGGGTCGCCAGGTCCCGGTCGGTCAGGATGCCGACCGGTCGGTGGTCGAGATCGATCACCACGACGACGCCGACGCGGTGCTCCTGCATCAGCCGCGCCGCTTGTTGGGCCGAGTTGGTGGTCAGGCACACCACGGCCGGGCTGCTCATGTGGTCGGCGACTCGCATGGTCGTACCTCCGTGTCGCCAGGATGGATGCACTCCCTGCGGTGATGGTATCCCCGCGCCGCGATCGGGCCCAGGGTCCGTGGACCCCTGCGCCTTCGTCGAGACGTCCCCGAAAGCGCCCCGAAACCGCCCCCCGACCGGTTGACAGCCCGATAATGATCGTTATCATCCCTGCATGACCGAGGTCGCCGTCGGCGAGCACCGGGTCGTGCACGCCGACGGTGCCGCCGACCACACCCACGACCGGCTCGTCGACGCGGCCGCCGAGGTGTTCGCGGAGAAGGGCTACGACGGCGCGGGCGTGGCCGAGATCGCCCGGCGGGCCGGGCTCACGACCGGCGCCATCTACAGCCGGTTCCGGGGCAAGGCCGAGCTGCTGGCCGAGGCCATCCGGGCCCACACCGCGGACGAGTTCGACCTCCTCTTCGCCGAGCACGGCTTCTCGGCCTCCGCCCGCGACATCCTGCGCCGGGTGGGGTCCCATCTGGTCACCCGGGATCCCACGCCCGAGCAGGCCATCCTGGTCGAGGCCTTCGTCGCCGCCCGGCGCGACCCCGAGGTGCGCGAGGTGCTGCGGGTCCATCTCGCCGAGCGGGCCGACCGGCTCGCGGTGCTGGTCGACGCGGCCAAGGCCGATGGTGCCATCGACCCCTCGCTCGACACCCGCTCCATCGTGCAGTTCGCCCACGCGGTCGGTCTCGGCTTCCTGTTGTTCGACGCCGTCGGCCACGAGTATCCCGACCCGCAGCGCTGGGGTGACGTCATCGACCGTGTCGTCACCGCCCTCGACCCACCCGCCTGATCCCGATCCCACAGGAGAAACACCACCCATGGCATCCGACGCAGAGATCCTCGGTCGTAGCGACGTCAACGACCTCGAGGCCATCCTGGCCATCACGAACCACGACGCGGACGCCCTCGTGCACCAGGTGAAGAACAACGCCGACGCCATCTTCACGTGGGACTACGAGAAGGGCGCCCGTCCCGCGCTCAACAAGCTCTACGAGAAGGCCAAGACGGCCCAGTGGAACGGCGAGACCGACCTCGACTGGTCCATCGACGTGGACCCCGAGAAGATCGTGTCGGCCATCCAGGGCTCCAACGCCGCCGGGCCCTTCGAGTACCTCATGAGCCACCCCGAGTCCCCGCTGCGCAACTTCGGCGACAAGGAGTGGACGAAGCTCGGCGTCGAGTCCATGAACTGGCGCCTCTCGCAGTTCATGCACGGCGAGCAGGGCGCGCTGATCTGCACGGCCAAGATCGTCGAGACCGTGCCGTGGATCGACGCCAAGTACTACGCCTCCACCCAGGTCATGGACGAGGCCCGCCACGTCGAGGTGTTCGCCAAGTACCTCGACGACAAGCTGACCGGCTACTACCCGATCAACGCCCACCTCAAGATGCTCCTCGACGACATCATCGAGGACTCCCGCTGGGACATGACCTACCTGGGCATGCAGATCATGGTGGAGGGGCTCGCCCTGGCTGCCTTCGGGTTCATGTACCAGCTCACCGAGGAGCCGCTGCTGCGCCAGCTCCTGCGCTACGTGATGAGCGACGAGGCCCGCCACGTGGCCTTCGGGGTGCTCTCCCTGAAGGAGTACTACGCGGAGCTGAGCGACGCCGAGCTGCGCGAGCGCCAGGAGTTCGCCTTCGAGGCCGCGGTGCGCATGCGGGACCGCTTCCTGC
>JALOLF010000160.1 GCA_025456085.1 Acidimicrobiales bacterium | reverse complement strand
GCGCGACGGACGCGGCCGATCCCACCGTCGAGGACGCCGCCGGCGGCGACGAGCGCGCGGGCGGCGTCGTCGTCGACCAGACGTCGGGAGACGTCGGCGATCTCGCCGCGGCGCCGGCGGCGCAGCGGTCCGCAGGCGGCGGGGGTGTGGCCGGACTCGTTGCCGCCGTGGCCGTCATCGCCCTGCTCGGTGGGGCCGCGGCTCGGCGCTCCCGGCGCCGGGAGCCGGTGTGAGCCCCCGGGGGCGCAGCGCCGTCCGGCGTCTGGTGCACCCCGTGGCGTGGTGGGCATGGGCGGTGGCGCTCGCCGCCGCGGCCATGCGCACCACCAACCCGCTGATCCTCGGCGCCATCGTGGCGGTGACGGCCTACGTGGTCGTGGCGCGCCGTGGGACGGCCGCGTGGGGCAGGGCCTACGGCTCGTTCCTGCGCCTGGCCGCGGTGCTCGTGGTGTTCCGCGTGCTGTTCATCGCCGTGTTCGGGGTGCGCGTCCCGGGCGAGGTGCTCGTGACCCTGCCGTCGGTGCAGCTCCCCTCGTGGGCGGCGGGCATCACCATCGGGGGCCCGGTCACCGTCGAACTGCTCCTGGGTGCGCTCTACGACGGCATGCGGCTGGGCACCCTGGTGGTCTGCGTCGGCGCCGCCAACGCCCTGGCCAGCCCCTACCGGCTGCTGCGCAGCCTGCCCGCCGCGCTCTACGAGGCGGGGGTGGTGGTCACGGTGGCCCTGGCCTTCGCCCCGCAGGCGGTCGTGTCGCTGGGCCAGGTGCGCGAGACGCGGCGCCTCCGGGGCCGACCCGACCGGGGTCTGCGGTCGGTGCGGGGTCTGGCCCTCCCGGTGCTCGAAGGCGGGCTCGAACGCTCGGTGGCCCTCGCGGCGTCGATGGACGCCCGCGGCTTCGGGCGTCAGGGTGCGCTGCCGCCGGCGGCCCGGCGACTCACGGCGCTCGCCACCGCGGTCGGTCTGCTGGCCTTCTGCGTCGGCCTCTACGGACTGCTCGACGCCGGTGCGCCGCGGGCGCTGGGCCTGCCGGTGCTGGGCGCCGGCGCGGTGCTCGTGGCCGGCGTGCTCTTCGCCCGCGGCAGGGCCACCCGTCGCACCCGGTACCGGCCCGATCCGTGGCTCGCCCCGGAGTGGAGCACCGTGGCCGGGGGGGTGGCGGCGTTGCTGGCGGTGATCGTCGTGGCCCGGCTGGACCCGGGTGTGCTCGCGCCCTCGGTCGTCCCGCTCGAGGTCCCGCAGCTCCCGCCGCTGGTGGCGGTCGGCCTGCTCGCTGCGCTCACCCCGGCCTGGCTCACCCCGGCACCGCCCGACGACGCGGCCGCCGCCGTGGTCGGCAGCGACGCCGCGCCGGCGTCGGAGGCCCTGGCCGCATGATCGAGTTCCGGAACGTCACCTTCACCTATCCCGACGCCGACGCGCCCACGCTCGACCGGCTCGACCTGGTCATCCCCGAGGGTGAGCTGTGCCTCGTCGTCGGGCGGACGGGGGCGGGGAAGTCCACGCTGCTGCGTGCGGTCAACGGGCTCGTCCCCCGCTTCACCGGCGGCCGCCTGGCCGGCGACGTGCTGGTGCAGGGCCGTTGCACCCGCGACCTGCCGCCGCGGGAGCTCGCCGACGTGGTGGGACTGGTCGGCCAGGATCCCGCCGCGGGGTTCGTGGCCGACACGGTCGAGGACGAGCTGGCCTACGTCATGGAGAACCTGGGGGTGGCGCCCGACGCCATGCGTCGTCGCGTCGAGGACGTGCTGGATCTGTTGAGCCTGCACGCGGTGCGGCACCGGTCGCTGGCCACGCTGTCGGGCGGCCAGCAGCAGCGGGTGGCCATCGCCTCGGTGCTCACCGCGTCGCCCCGCGTCCTCGTGCTGGACGAGCCCACCTCGGCGCTCGACCCCGCCTCGGCCGAGGAGGTCCTGGCGGCGCTCACCCGCCTGGTCCACGACCTGGGCATCACCGCGCTCGTGGCCGAGCACCGCCTGGAGCGCGTGCTGCCCTACGCCGACCGGGTGCTGTGGCTCCCCGGCGGGGGCGACCCGGCGGAGCTGGGGGAGCCGGCCCGGGTCATGGCCCGCACGCCGGTGGCGCCGCCCGTGGTGGCGCTGGGCCGTCTGGTCGGCTGGGATCCGCTGCCGCTGTCGGTGCGCGACGCCCGACGCCAGGCCGCCGGGCTGCGTGACCGCCTCGTCGGGCAGGCCCCGCCGGTGTCGGTGCGCCCGGCCGGTGCCACCATCGCCACCACCAGCCGACTGTGCGCCGGCTACGGACGCGACGTGGTGCTGCGCGACGTGGAGCTGCACGTGCACCGGGGCGAGGTGGTGGCGGTGATGGGTCGCAACGGAGCCGGCAAGTCGACGCTGCTGGCCCAGCTCGTGGGTCTGCGGGCCCCGCTGTCGGGCCGGGTGGAGGTCGACGGGGAGGCCCCCCACGACCTGACCCCGGCCCGCGCCGTACGGCTGGTGGGCCTCGTGCCCCAGGACCCCTCGCTGCTGTTGCTGCGGGACCGGGTCGACACCGAGTGCTCGGGGGCCGATCACGACGCCGGGCTGCCTGCGGGCACGACGTTCGCGCTGCTCGGCGAGCTGGTCGGCGAGGTCGATCCCGCGGCGCACCCCCGCGACCTCTCGGAGGGGCAGCGCCTGGGTCTGGCGCTGGCCGTCGTGCTCGCCGCGGCGCCGCCGCTGGTGCTGCTGGACGAACCGACGCGGGGGCTCGACTACGGCGCCAAGGACCGTCTCGTGGCCGTCCTGGCGCGGCTGGCCGCCGACGGGCACGCCGTGGTGCTCGCCACCCACGACGTGGAGGTGGTGGCCCGGGTGGCCGACCGCGTCGTGGTGCTGGCCGACGGTGAGGTCGTGGCCGACGGACCCGCCCGCGAGGTGGTCGTGCACTCGCCGGTGTTCGCACCCCAGGTGGCGAAGGTGCTGCACCCCGAGCCGTGGTTGACCGTCGACGAGGTCGAGCAGGCGCTGGCGGGGGTGGCCTGAGTGGGCGACGTGACGGTTGCGGTGCGGCTGCGCCCGTCGAGCGGCGTGCTGCTGGGGGTGGCGTCGCTGCTGGGCGCCGTGGCCTTCACCTGGCCGCTGCTGGTGCAGCCCGCCGGGAGCGAGAACGTGGCCCACGCCGGTGACGCGCCGTGGGTGTTCATCGTGCTGCTGCCCCTGCTGTTCGGGGTGGTGCTGGCCGAGGTGGCCGACGGTGGCCTCGACGCCAAGGCGGTGGCCCTGCTCGGCGTGCTCGCGGCCTGCGGATCGGCACTGCGCCTGCCGGGGGGCGTGGCCGGCTTCGAGCCCCTGTTCTTCCTGCTGATCCCCGCCGGCCGCGTGCTGGGCCGGGGGTTCGGGTTCGTGCTCGGGGCCCTGACCCTGTTCGCGTCGGCCCTCCTCATCGGGGGGATCGGTCCGTGGCTGCCGTTCCAGATGTTCGGCGCGGCCTGGGTCGGGTTCGGTGCCGGCTGCCTGCCCCCGATGCGGGGACGAGCCGAGCTGGTGCTGCTGGCGGCCTACGGGTTCGCGGCCAGCCTCGCGTACGGCCTGCTGCTCAACCTCTGGTTCTGGCCGTTCGGCTCCAGTGCCGGCGGCGACGTGGCCTTCGTGGCCGGCGACGCCGTGGTGGCCAACCTCCAGCGCTTCTGGGCCTTCCACCTCGCCACCTCGCTCGGATGGGATCTGGCCCGGGCCCTCACCGTGGTGGCGTTGCTCGCCGTCGCCGGCCGCCCGGTGCTGGGCGCGCTGCGTCGCGTGGCCCGACGTGCCGCCTTCGACGCGCCGGTGGCGTTCGTGGCGGCGAGCCCGGCCGAGGAGGTGCCGTGCCCACCGTCTACGTGACCCGACCGCTGCCCCCACCGGGGACGGACCCCCTGCGGGAGGCCGGTCTCGATGTCCGCCAGCACGCCCGGGACCGTCCACCCACCGGTGAGGAGCTGCTCGACGGGGTGCGCGGGGCCGACGCGCTGCTGTGCCTGCTGACCGAGCGGGTGGACGCCGCGGTGCTCGCCGCCGCTCCCCGGTTGCGCATCGTGGCCAACCTGGCGGTGGGCCACGACAACATCGACATCCCGGCGGCCACCGCCCGGGGCGTGGTGGTCACCAACACGCCCGACGTGCTCACCGAGGCGACCGCGGATCTCACCTTCGCCCTGCTGCTGGCCGCCGCCCGTCGCCTGGTGGAGGGCGATCGGCTGGTGCGTTCGGGGCGATGGGACGGGTGGAGCCCGACCCAGCTGCTGGGTCAGCCGGTGGCGGGGCGCACGCTGGGCATCGTGGGCATGGGCGCCATCGGCACCGCCGTCGCCCGACGGGCCCGCGGCTTCGGGATGTCCGTGCTGTACCACAACCGGAACCCCGCTCCCGCCGCAGCGGAGGTCGCGGCGCGCCTGGTCACGTTGGACGAGTTGCTGCGCCGGGCCGACGTCGTCACCCTCCACGCGCCGCTCACCGACGACACCCGCCACCTGATCGACGCCGCGGCGCTCGGCCGCATGCGGCCCACCACGGTGCTCGTCAACACCGCCCGTGGCCCTCTGGTGGACGAGGCGGCACTGGTGGCCGCGCTCGCGGCCGGCCGCCTCGCGGGCGCGGGCCTCGACGTGTTCGAACGCGAACCGGCCATCGCCGAGGGTCTGGCGGCCCTCGACAACGTGGTCCTCGCCCCCCACGTGGGTTCGGCCACGACGCAGTCCCGGGGGGACATGGTGCGCCTGGCGTGCCGCAACGTCACCGAGGTCCTGGCCGGTCGGGCCCCGGTCACGCCGCTGAACCCGCAGGTCCTCGAGGGTCGCGATCGGTGACGTTCTGCTCTGCTCCCCGCGGCGGGGACGTGGTGTGGTGACCGTGGACCACCAGGCGCGCGGAAAGGTCGTCCCATGTACGACTACGTCATCGTCCCCTTCGACGGATCCCCCGAAGCTCGGCGAGCCGCTGCCGTCGGCGCCTCCCTGAGCGATCTCCTGGGCGCGCACCTCACCGTCGTCGTCGGGACCCACAGCCCGGAGGGGCACGGCCTCGAGGACCTGAAGGCCAAGGCCATGTCCATGAGCGAGGAGGTCATGGACGTCTGGGTGGAGTCGGCGTCCAATCCCCTCCGGGCGCTCGAGAACGTCGTGGCCCACCGGCCCAACGCCCTGCTGTGCCTGGCCAGCGCGGCGCGGGGCGGGCTGTCGAGGCTCACCGCGGGCAGCCTGGCCGAGCAGCTCGTGCAGCACGTCGACGCCCCCATGCTGGTGCTCGGCCCGCACTGCGAGTTCGCCGACCCCGCCGACATGCGGGAGCTGCTGGTGTGCCTCGACGGGAACCCCGACGTGGAGTCGGTCGTCCCCTTCGCCGTGGACTGGGCGGCGCAGCTCGGCACACCGATGACCCTGGTCCACGTCGAGGCCGGTGCCGGCGACACGGGCGTCGAGGCCCGAGAGCGGCTGGAGCGGCTCGCGGCGTGGGCCACGACCCGGGGAGCCACGGTCGAGGTGCGGGTCCTGCACGGCGACGACCCGGGCGAGCGCATCGTCGACACGCTCCGCCGCCGTGCGGGCACGCTGCCGGTGCTGGCCGCCCACGGCCGCAAGGGCCTCGCCCGCCTGCGCTTCGGCAGCGTCACCGCCGATGTCGTGCGGGGCAGCCCGGTACCGGTGCTCGTGCACCACGCCGGCCTCGGCGAGCAGCCCGGGGACGTCGCGGCGCCCTCGTAGCCGGCTGTCAGTCGCGCAGCGAGGTCTCGTAGAGCCGATCGGCCAGGGTGAGCAGCTCCACCTTGAAGTGCGACCGCGACGGAGCCAGCATCGACGGCTCGGCGAACGTCGCCTGCCGCTCGAGCTGGTGGTCGAAGGGCAGCACGCCGACGATGGGGAGGCCCACGGCGTGCTCGATGGCCGAACGGTCCAGCTTGCTCTGCACCGCGTTGAGCAGCAGCGAGACGGTGGCGGCGTCGCCGATGAGGTGCTGCGCGATGAGCGTGTTCTTGAGGCTGGCGGTGCGGGCCGAGGACACGACCAGCACGGCCCGGGCGTACGCCTCGAGGTTCGCCGCCAGCATCACCTCGAGGGGGGCGTCGACGACGACGATGTCGGTTCGATCCTCCAGCGCCACGAGGATCGACAGGAGGCGCTCGCTCGTCATGCGGGGTGTCTCGGTCTCCTCCGCAGACGGCAGCACGACGCGCAGGCCCGTGGGCTCGTGGTCGACGCTCGGCGCGCCGATGCCGTCGTCGTCGAGCCCCGGCGTGCCCGCACCGGCACGTGAGGGTGGTGGCAGCCCCAGATAGAGCGCCGTGTCGCCCAGGGAGCCGTCGGCGTCCACGAGCGTGACCCGCTCGTCGCCCGAGGCGGCCAGCGTGGCGGCCAGGTTGATGGCCACCGTCGAGGCACCCTCGCCCGCCTTGGCGCCGGTGACCACCACGATGCGGGCCCGGTGCGCGGGGGTGGACCGTCCGTCGCCGGGCTCGGGTGTGGCCGGGCGCACGGCGATGGTGCCGGCCGGGGACTCCGTCGTGACGGCCCCCAGCAGGTCGAGCACCAGGGCCACGGCGGCGTCGCGGCCGTCCTCGGCCGCCGGCAGGGTGCGCACGCCGGCATCGGTCAGCAGCGACCGCAGCTCGGGGTCACCGCCGTCCACGATGCACACCGGCTCCGCACGCGGTCGGGCCGCTCGGACCTCGGCCAGGAGCGGCGCCACCTCGGCGGCGGTGTTGGGTCCGATCAGCAGCACCGACGGGTACTCGACGCTCAGGTCGTCGACGGCATCGCCCACCGAGCCGAAGTCCTGCACGTTCAGGCCCTTGAGGGCGTTCATGTGGTCGACCCGCCACAGCAGGTCGGCGTCCACGACCGCCACGTCGAGCGGAGCGATGCCGTCCACGGGATCGACCCTCAGGCCCCGAGACCGGTGGTGAGCGCCGTCACGTCGGCGACGAGGCCCGTCTCGATGTGCGCCGCCACGGGGCCCCGGACGCGGGGCCTGGTGAGGGCGAAGGCCCCCGGGCTGAGCGTCGAGGCCAGCTCCGCCGCCCGGGTGATCGCCGTGGCCTCCGTGGCCTCGGGTGGGGTCACCACGTCGAGGTACCCCGCCTCCCGGGCGCTGTCGGGGTCGTACATGCGGGCGAACAGCGTGGCCTCGTCGAAGGCCCGGGTGCGCAGCCGGTAGCGCGCCAACTCGACCGCGAAGGCGGGCAGCGGCATCTTGATGGCCACCTCGGGGAGCCCGATGCGGAAGGTGCCGGCCGCACCCACCGTCCAGTCGGCGGCCAGCAGCACGATGGCGCCTGCGGCCACGGCGTGGCCGGTTGCGGCGACCACCACCGGCCGGGGGAACGTGAACAGGCGCAGGTGCAGGCGGGCCCCGGCGATCACCAGGTCGCGCGTGGCCTCCGGGCCGCGGGCGAACTCGGCCAGGTCGAACCCACCGCTGAGATAGCCGGGTCGACCGACCAGCGCCACGGCACGGGCCTCCTGCTCGGCGCGGTCCAGGGCGCGGTGCAGGTCCTGGAGCACCTCGTGGCCCAGGACGTTCGCCTTTCCGTCGTCGAGACGCACGACGGCTACCTCGCCGTCGAGCTCGTAGGTCACGGTGTCGCTCATCGGGGCGCGATCCTTGCACGCCGGCGGACACCGTGGTGCCGGGGGTCCCGCGTCGTGGACCGACTACTCCCCGCGGTGTCGGACCCGATAGGAAGGAGGGATGACGATCAGCTTCCGGTCGCAGGTCGTGACGGCCTTCGAGGTGCTCGCCGAGGGCCTCGCGCCGTTCGTCGACGACCGGATGCGGCGGGCCTTCCCCGACGAGGACTGGATCCTCATGGCGGCCCACAAGCTGGGCAAGCGTCGCGACGTCATCGTCAGCCTCTCCGACCCCCACTTCCAGCTCGAGGTGCTGAACCGGTGGTGGGGCCCGGTGTTCGCCCAGGTGCTGCCCGAGCACACCCGCTCGGTCATCGCCGATCTGCGCACGGCGCGCAACCACTGGGCCCACCCCGACCCGTCGCATCCCTTCGACTTCGACTACGCCCTCAAGGTCCACCTCGATGCCGAGGACCTGTTGCGGGCCGTGGGATCGCCCGCCGCGGATCACCTGGCGTCGCTGGCCGACGGGCTGCGGTGGGCCGACGTGCGGGAACGGGCCCGGGCCGCCGGCACCAGCGAGGCCGACGCCCTCATGGCCCAGCTCGGCGAGCTGCAGGAGGAGTACGCCGTGCTGCAGGCCCAGCTGGAGGAGGCCCGGGCTGCGGCGCAGACGGCTGCGGGGCGCAGCCGTGCCGTCACCCGCCAGCTCGCCGAGCTGCAGACGCAGTACGCGGCGGTGGCCGGTCTGCGCGACCAGTACGAGGAGCTGGAGTCGCAGCTCCGGGAGGAGCGGGGCAAGCGGGAGCGGGCGTCGCAGGACACCTCGGCGGTTCGCTCGCAGCTCGACTCGGCCGAGCGGGCCCTCGTCGGGCTGCGCCAGGAGGCCGACGTGCTGCGTGTCCAACTCGACGACACCCGCAGCTCCGTCAGCCAGATCGACCCCGTCGAGACCGAGGCCGGCCGACGGTGGATCCTGCTGGTCACGGCGCTGGTCGTCCTGCTCGGCTTCAGCGTCCTGTTGGCCGCGACCTATCTGTGAGCACGTGAGCCCCACGGGGCCCGAGCGAAGGAGGTGAGCGACATGACCGACGATGCCCGTAGCGCCGCCGGCGCGTGCAGCGAGCGGGAGCTGACCGAGCCGGTGGACCTCTGCCTCGACGACGGCCGCGTCGACCCCGCGGCCGTCGGGTGGTCGCGTCGACCGCTGCACCGGGCCAACCTGGCACCCTCGGCCCGCAACAAGACCTGGGACTACTGGTGCGTCCTGGGTGGTGGCCACGCCCTGTCGGTGACCTACTCCGA
>JALOLF010000159.1 GCA_025456085.1 Acidimicrobiales bacterium | reverse complement strand
GAGACGGCGCTGGCCGAGCGCCGTGCGACCTTCGAACGGCAGTGGGCCGAGGGCGTGGCGGCCCCGAGCGGACGTGCGGCGGAGGTCCGCGGTGAGCTCCGCCACCACGTCGCCGTGACGGCGGGCCGCCTCGGCCTGGCGCTCCAGGGGGCGGAGCTGGCGCCGGACCTCGCGCAGGAGGTCCTGCAGGCGGGTGAGGTTGGTCTCGGTGGCGGCCAGACGGCGCTCGGACTTCTCCTTGCGCTTGCGGTACTTGAGCACCCCCGCCGCTTCCTCGATGACCAGGCGCCGCTCCTCGGGCCTGGCGTTGAGCACCGCATCGATCTGCCCCTGGGACACGATCACGTGCTGTTGGCGCCCCACGCCGGCATCGGAGAGCAGCTCCTGGATGTCGAGCAGGCGGCACGGCACGCCGTTGATGGCGTACTCGCTCTCGCCGCTGCGCCAAAGCGTCCGGCTGACGGTCACCTCGTTGAACTCGATGGGGACCATGCCCGAGGAGTTGTCGATGGTCAGCGCCACCTCGGCGCGTCCCAGGGCGGACCGCTTGTCGGTGCCCGCGAAGATGACGTCGTCCATCTTCTGGGAGCGCACCGCGCTCGGCGCCTGGGCGCCCAACACCCAGCCGATGGCATCGACGACGTTGCTCTTGCCCGACCCGTTCGGGCCGACCACGACCGTGACACCCGGCTCGAGGTCGAGGCGCGTGGCATCGGCGAATGACTTGAAGCCCTTGAGGCTCAGCGTCTTGAGATACACACCAACTCCGCTGCAGTACGGACCTGCACGCGGACGGCCCCCACGGCTCCGCCCGCACGGCCGACGATACCGGCCGTGCGGGGGCCGTCCGGGGATGCCGGAGCCACGCTCAGACCTGGCAGCGCTCGCAGAAGAAGGCGCTGCGGCCCTGGAACTTGACCTTCACGATGGGCGTGCGACACCGGGGACAGGGCTGGCGCTCGCGCGCGTAGACGTTGTGGTGGTGCTGGTACTCGCCGGGTTTGCCCGAGAGGTTCACGTACTGCTCGTCGTCGAGGGTCGATCCCCCGTACTTGATGGCCTCGTGGAGGATCTCCACCACCGAGCGGTACAGACGCCGCATCTCCTGGCTGGACAGCGAACGCGTGGACCGGTCGTAGCGCAGGCCGGCGGCGAAGAGGATCTCGTCGCTGTAGATGTTGCCGATGCCGGCCAGGTTGTGCTGGTCCATCAGGAACGCCTTCAGCTTGGTGTCCTGTCGCAGGAGCATGCGACCGAAGTCCTGCCAGGACATCGGCTCGTCGACCGGGTCGATCCCGAGCTCGGCGAGCTCCGGCGCCTGCGCCGTCAGCTCGTCGGGCGCGGTCACGAAGAGCTCCCCGAAGGTGCGGGGGTCCACGAAGCGGAGCTGACCTCCCTGGTTGAAGGTGATGACCACGTGCGTGTGCTTGGCGAGCGGCTCCTTGGGCTGGGCCCGCAGCAGCTGCCCGCTCATGCCCAGATGGATGACCAGCAGCTCGCCGCTGTCGAGCTTCACCACGAGGTACTTCCCGCGACGCTCGACCCCGGTGATCTTGGTGTCGGTCAGGTGCTCCACGAACTGCTTGCGGTTCGTGTGGCGCCGAACCGAGCGCGCCCCGCTGACCTCCACCGCCTTGATCTTCCTGCCGACGACCTCACGGTCGAGCTCGCGACGGATCGTCTCCACCTCCGGCAGCTCAGGCATCGCCACCACCCCCCTCCGACTCGGCCGCTCCCGGTCCGTCCGGCGACACGCCGGTCAGATCCACGACGGGGCCCTGATGGCGCAGCGCGGCGTCGTCGCCCACCACGGCCAGGTGCCCCAGCGCCGCCCGGGCTGCCGCCTGCTCGGCGTCCTTCTTCGAACGGCCCTCGCCGGTGCCGATCACCCGACCGCGGACCGCGACCCGGGCGAAGAAGCGCTTCTCGTGGTCGGGACCCTCGTCGTGGAGGCGGTAGTCGGGCAGCGCCTCGAAGCGCCGGGCCACGACCTCCTGGAGGAGGGTCTTGTGGTCCTCTCCCCCGGGGCCGGACGCGGCCTCGTCGATCGCGTCCGACAGCAGGTCCAGCACCAGCCGGCTCGCGGCGGCCATGCCACCGTCGAGGTACACGGCACCGATGACGGCTTCCAGCGCGTCGGCCAGGATCGACTGCTTGGCCCGGCCGCCGCTCCCGTCCTCACCGCGGCCGAGGCGCAGCCCGTCGCCCAGGGCCACTCCGGCGGCTGCGCCGGCCAGGGAGCGGGCGCTCACCACGCCGGCCCGCAGCTTGGCCAGGCCTCCTTCGGGCAGCTCCGGGTAGGCGGCGAAGATGTGGTCGGTGACGACGACGCCGAGCACGGCGTCGCCCAGGAACTCGAGCCGCTCGTTCGATTCGCTCCCGGGGTTCTCGGCGCACCACGAGCGGTGGGTGAGGGCGAGCAGCAGCAGTTCGGGGTCGGCGAAGTCGTGCCCGAGACGCGTCGAGAGATCGGCCAACGTGAGGGTCGCGGTGTTCACCCCGGGCACAGTTCTCGACTAGCCGATCTTGGCCATGACGTAGTCGACCGCGTCCCGCACGGTCTTGAGATCCTCGAGGTCCTCGTCCTCGATGCGGAAGCCCACCGAGCGCTCGCCGAGCTCCTCCTCCAGGGCCTCGACCAGCTCGATGAGCGCCAGGGAGTCGGCGTCGAGGTCGTCGACGAAGGAATCGCCCTCGTTGATGCCGGAGGGTTCGATCTCGAGGATGTCGGCGAGCCGGTCCCTGATGAAGTCGAGCACCTCTTGACGGCTCATGGGTTCCTGACCGACGTGGGTCTCTGCGGGCACGGTGGTCCTTTCTGTGGTCACTCGTCCGGGGGGCAGGCGGCGACCGGGCCGGGGCCCGGACGCGACCGCCGCGGATGGCGGCGGAGTGTAACGACCGGCGCCCTCGTTCGCTCGTGAACGGTCGGATGGTTCGCGGCGGATCCGTTCAGCCGGCGACGGCGGCGCGCAGATGGCCGACGACGCCGTGGTCGACGAGCTCGCGGGCGACGAGCAGGGCGTTGACCACCGCCCTGGCGCTGGAGGAGCCGTGGCTGATGATGCACACGCCGTCGACGCCCAGCAGCATGGCGCCGCCGGTGTTCTCGGGATCGAGCTTGCCGTAGAGGGGCGCCAGGGTGGGTAGCAGCACCTCCGCCGCGGCCTGGGTCCGCTCATCGGCGCCGAAGGCCGCGAAGAGGGCGTTGACCAGGGCTTTGATGCCGCCCTCGAGGGTCTTGAGCGCCACGTTGCCCGTGAAGCCGTCGGTCACCACGACGTCGAGCTCACCGGTGAGCAGGTCGCGACCTTCGACGTTGCCCACGAAGGCGGCACCGGTCTGGCCGATCCAGTCACCGGCCGCGAGGAGCTTGTGGGTCTCCTTCACCAGGGGGGTGCCCTTCGTGGGCTCCTCCCCGATGGAGAGCAGACCCACCCTGGGAGCGGCGATGCCGTAGCGGTCACGGGCGTAGACCGCCCCCATCTGGGCGAACTGGACCAGCCAGTTGGGCTCGCACTCGGCGTTGGCGCCGGCGTCGAGCAGGATCGTCGGGGTGTCGGCGCCCGGCACCGGAAGCGGCGTGGCGATGGCGGGGCGCTTCACCCCCTTGATGCGCCCCATGCGCAGCAGCGCGCTGGCCATGGTGGCGCCGGTGTTGCCGGCGCTGACCATGGCCGAGGCCTTGCCGTCACGCACCAGCTCGGCGACCCGCACCAGCGACGAGTCCTTCATGGTGCGCACGCTGGACGCCGGATCGGCGTCCATGGCGATCACCTGTGACGCTGCGACGACCTCGAGGCCGCCGGTGTCGCCGAGCTCCTCGGGCCGTCCGACCAGCACGACGTCCAGGCCGTGCTCCTCGACGGCCTGGCGGGCGCCGGCGACGATCTCACGCGGGGCGTTGTCGCCGCCCATGGCGTCGAGCGCCAGGGGCAGGGAGGCGGTGGCGGAGAGGTCGCTGGGATCGGTCATCGGGGAAGGCAGACCTGCGGACGGCCGATCGGGTTACGCCGCAATCCGACTCAGTCGACGTCGATGGCCTGCCGGCCGTGGTACCAGCCGCAGTTGCCGCACACGATGTGGGGGCGCTTGACCGCACCGCAGCGGGGGCAGGTGCTGCGCGCCGGGGTGCCCAGCCTCCAGGCGGACGCCCGGCGGCTACGGCTCTTCGACTTGGAGGTCTTCTTCTTGGGGACGGCCATGTCGGTCTTCCTGTGGTCTGCCGGATCGAGGCGGCGCCGGGCGGCACACGCGGGACGTGGCAGGTTAGCGCCCGGACGGGCCCGGTCCCAATCAGTCGAAGCGGAGCTCGTCGAGCGCGGCCCAACGTGGGTCGTGCACGGGCGCCGGCGCCGCGTCGTCACGGTCGACCTGCCCAGCGTCGGAGTCGTCCGCGACCCGGGCCGGGAAGAGGTCGGGCGCCGGGCCGCGGCAGGCCTCGGAGCACAGCGGCGCCAGCGGCAGGCTCAAGAGCACCGCGTCGCGCACCAGGGGCTCGAGATCCACCTCGTCGCCGACCAGACGGTAGGTCTCACCCTCGACGGGATGCCGCTCGAACACCTCCCGGACCCGGGCCTCCACCACGCCGGTCACCGGCTCCAGACACCGACGACAGGAACCGGTCCACGGCGCCCGCACCCGCCCCGTGGCCGTCACGCCCGGTGGCAGATCCCCGGCAGCGCCACGGCGACCCGTACGGCGCGTCGGGAGCCCGGGTGCGCCAGGAGGTCGGCCACCCCCACCCGCAGGCCGGGGGTCGCGGTCACTCCGAGGCCTGGTCGAACAGCTCGCTGCCCGGCGGTGGGGGCAGGTGATCATAGGGACCCGACGACTCGGCGAAGGCCGCCGCGGTGGCGTCGCGGTCCCCCTCGAGGGGCACGTCGGCGGTCAGGTTGGTGCCCTGCAGCTTCGCCCGGCCTGCCGCCACCATCTGCAGGGTGCGGTCGAGCACGATCTCGAAGCTGGCCAGCTTCTGGTCGCAGAAGTCCTCCACCTCGTGGCGCAGGCGCCGGG
The DNA here is from genome assembly GCA_025456085.1 of Acidimicrobiales bacterium. Classification (GTDB taxonomy): domain Bacteria; phylum Actinomycetota; class Acidimicrobiia; order Acidimicrobiales; family Acidimicrobilacustridaceae; genus JALOLF01. Next base: position 8,557 of record JALOLF010000159.1, on the reverse strand, counting down.
CGTCGGCCTCGGCCTGGTCGAGGATCTGGTAGGCGCGTTGCTCGGCGGCCTTGACCACCTCGGTGCGTTGCACCATCTGCTCGGCGCGAGCCCGTGCCTGGGTGATGATCTCGTCGCCCTCGTGGCGCATCTTGGCGAGGTACTCCTCGCGCTCCTTGAGCAGCCACCGGGCGGCTCGCAGCTCCTCGGGGAACCGGGTGATGGCCTCGTCGAGCAGGTCGAGGACCTCCTCCTTGGAGATCATCGACGACGCCGACAACGGCACGGGGCGCGCGCTCTCGATGATGTCGCGGAGCCGGTGCAGGAGCATCTCGGTCTCCTGCTGGTAGTACGGGTTGACGGCGATGGGCTCGTCGAACTCGTCGTAGTCGTCGTCGTACTCGCTCACGCCGGGTACTTCTCCTTGAGGCGCTTGGCCACCGGCTCGGGCACGAAGGCCGAGCAGTCCCCGCCGAAGCGGGCGATCTCCCGGATGAGGCGCGACGCCAGGAACGAGTTGCCCGAGGCGGAGGGCAGGAACACGGTGCTCACACCCGAGATCTTGAGGTTCATCTGCGCCATCTGCAGCTCGCTCTCGAAGTCCGACACCGCCCGCAGCCCCTTCACGATGAAGTCGGCCTCGACCGTGCGGGCGAGGTCCACCACGAGGCTGGCGAACATCGTGACCTCGACGTTGGGGAGATGGGCCACCGACTCGTTGAGCATGGCCTCCCGGTCCTCCAACGAGAAGAGGGGCTCGCCCTTCTGGGGGTTGCGCATGGAGGCCACCACGACGCTGTCGAAGAGCCTCGACGCGGTCTCGACGATCTCGAGGTGTCCGTTGTGGATCGGGTCGAACGACCCGGGATACAGCACGCGAGCCACGGTCACTCCGGAGGTGTCGACGAACGGCGGGCGATCGTCACCACGGTAGCCCCGTACCTCTTGCAGCGGACAACTTCCCACCCGGGGGGCAGGCACGGCTCCCGATCGCTCTCCAGGACGGCCCTCGGAGCCGGCAACGCGTCGAGCAGCTCCGCCCACCGGTCGAACACGTACGGCGGATCCAGCACGGCCAGATCGAACGGCGCCGGCGACCCGCGCAGATACCGCCACGCGTCCTCGGCCACGACGTCGGTCCGGTCGCCGAGCCCGGTCGCCGACAGGTTCCGGCGGATGGCGACGAGCGCGGCGCGGTCCCGCTCGACCAGGGTGGCCGCGCACGCACCGCGGGAGAGGGCCTCGATGCCCATCGCGCCGCTCCCCGCGAACAGGTCGAGCACGCGGGCGCCGTCGACCCACCCCAGACTGCCGAGGGCGTTGAAGACCGCCTCCCGGACCCGGTCGGTCGTTGGGCGCACGTCACGGCCCGGCGGCGCCGAGAGGGGACGACCCCGGGCGGTGCCGGCGACCACTCGCACGAGCCGCAGGCTAGCGGCGTCCGTCGGCGCCGTTAGGGTGCGGCCCATGGATGCACCACGCACGATCACGTGCGTCGATTGCGGGGGGACGGCACACCTCATCTCCTACGAGCCCGACGAGGGGTGGGAGCCGGGCGACGTCGCCGCCTACCGCTGCGAGGACTGCAACGACCGCTGGGACATCGAGCTCTCCGCCGATGAGGACGGGTGATCCCCGGGCGCCGCGTCGCTAGGACTTGAGGAGGAACTCCGTGTCCTCGTCCGCGAGGAACAGCTCCAGCTCGGCCGCCAGGCCCGGATGGGCAGACAACGTCGGGTCGTCGCCCACGAGGAGCTCCGCCGCCTCCCGCGCCCGCAGCACCCAGGCCCGGTCCCGCCGCAGCGAGGCCAGCTTCAGGTCGTTGTGCCCCTTCTGGCGCTCCCCCATGAGCGTCCCCTCGCCGCGCAGCTCGAGGTCCACCTCGGCCAACTCGAACCCGTCGGTGGTGCGCACGAGCGCCCCGAGGCGCTCCTCGGCCTGGCGACGCTCCTCACCGTCGGCGCCCCGGGCCTGGCCCACCAGGAAGCACCACGATCGGTGCGCGCCCCGTCCCACGCGCCCGCGCAGCTGGTGGAGCTGAGCGATGCCGAAGCGGTCGGCGTCGAGGATCACCATGACCGTGGCGTTGGGGACGTCGACGCCGACCTCGATGACCGTGGTGGCCACCAGGACGTCGAGCTCGCCGGCGCGGAACGCCGCCATGACCGCCTCCTTGTCGGCCGGCGGCACCCGGCCGTGCAACAGACCCAGACGCAGGCCGGCCAGCTCGGCGGCGGCGAGGCGCTCGTAGGTCTCCTCGGCCGACGCTGCCTCGAGCTTGTCGGATTCCTCGATGAGCGGGCACACCACGTAGGCCTGCCGCCCCTCGGCGACCTGCTCGCACACGTGGGTCCACACGCCGGCCTCGTCGTCGGGGTCGCGTGCCCACACCGTCTCGATCCTGGTTCGACCCGGCGGCAGCTCGTCGAGCACGGTCACGTCGAGGTCCCCGTAGACCGTCATGGCCGCGGTGCGCGGGATGGGTGTGGCCGTCATCACCAGCACGTCGGGCACCGCGCCGCCCGCCTGCCTCGCCCGGAGGGCGGCGCGCTGCTCCACCCCGAAGCGGTGCTGCTCGTCGATCACCACCACGCCCAGGTCGCGGAACTCGATGCCTTCCTGGATGAGGGCGTGGGTGCCGATGACCAGGTCGACCTCCCCGGAGGCCAGACCGGCGAGCAGGCGACGGCGCGTCGCGGCCGGCGTGCGGTTGGTGAGCAGCTCGAGGCGCAGCGGCCGCTCGAGGCCGGCGCCGCCGAACAGGGAACCCTCGTCGTCGTCGGGGACCCGCAGCTCCTCCAGTAGGCGCTGGATGCCCAGGTGGTGCTGCTCGGCCAGCACCTCGGTGGGCGCCATGAGGGCGCCCTGGTGACCTCCCTGCACCGCGACCAGCAGCGCCCACACCGCCACCACCGTCTTGCCGGCGCCCACGTCGCCCTGCAGCAGGCGGTGCATGGGGTGCGCCTCGGCCAGGTCGGCGCCGATGTCGGCGATGGCCCGACGCTGCGCGCCGGTGAGCTCGAAGGACAGCTCGGCCAGGAACCGATCGACGAGGGCACCTGCCACCTGGTGGCGGAAGCCGGGGGTGGTGCGTTCGAGCTCACGCTTGCGGGCAACCAGGGTGAGCTGCACCCGCAGGAGCTCGTCGAACACCAGGCGCTCGCGGGCACGCTCCTTGGCCCGCATGGAGTCGGGACGGTGGATGTCGTGGAAGGCGGTGGTGCGGTCGACGAGCCCGTGACGCTCGAGCACCGGCGGCGGCACCGGGTCCTCGAACACGCCGGACCGATCGAGCACCTCGACCATCCAACGATCCACCTGCTCGGAATCGACGCCGGCCTTCTCGGACTGCGGGTACACCGCGACGATGCGCCCGGTACGGTCCCCCACCAGGTCCACCAGCGGGTTGGTCATCTGGCGTCGCCCCCGGAACAGCTCCACCTTGCCGAACAGCACGACCTCGGTCCCGGGTCGGAGCTGGCGCTCCCGATAGGGCTGGTTGAAGAACGTGACCGACAGCGAGCCCGTGCCGTCGGTGACCTCGACGACCACCATGCGTCGACGGTTGCGGGTCTGGCGCGACGACGCCGAGCGCACGCGGGCCAGCACCATGGCCTCCTCACCTGCGGCCAGGGTGTCGATGTCCGCCTGGCGGCCACGGTCGATCCAGCGTCGCGGGTAGTAGGTCAGCAGGTCGAGCACGTTGTGCACGCCCACCTTGGCCAGCGCCTCGACACCGGCGGGGCCCACGCCGCGCAGCACACCGACGTCGGTGGCGGCGAGCTGGGCGAGGCGGCGGGCCATCCCACAGTCCTATCCGATGCGCGGCCCGCTGCGATGCACACCGGCCGGGCCGGCACCAGCGCGACGGGACCGCCGTCTAGGGTGGCCGCTCGTGACCGGCGCCGTCCCCGCACCATGAGCCGCGTCGCGGAGCTACAGGGCTGGGTCCGCACACGTGACCGCGTGGCCGTCGCCGTGCTCACCACGGCCTTCGTGGTGTCCCGCTTCGGCTACCGCCTGGCCGGCGTGCGCTACGACCCCAGCCTGCTCGACGTGCACCTGCAGCACCTCGACAACGAGCTGCTGCGCACCCGCCTGCTGGAGAGCCTCTGGTTCCAGCACACCCAGCCACCGTTGTTCAACCTGTTGATCGGCCTGGTGCTGAGGTACTCGCCGCTGTCCGCGCCCCGAACCTTCCACCTGCTCTGGTTCCTGCTCGGCGCGGCCCTGGTGGCCCTGGTGTACCTCGTGCTCCGGGGCCTGCGCGTGCCCCGCACCGTCGCCCTCGTCGCGACGGTCGTCATCACCTGCAGCCCGACGGTGATCCTCTACGAGAACTGGCTCTCCTACGAGTACCCGCTCACCGTGGCGCTCACCGCGCTCGGGCTGTGCGCCATCCGCTGGGCCGAGACGGGTCGGCTGGCCTGGCTGGGCGGGCTCACCGTGCTGGCCGCGGGCGGGGTGCTCACCCGGGCGCTGCTGCACCCGCTGTGGTACGTGGGGGTGGTGGTGCTCGCCCTGGCGGCCCGTCGGCCGGCCGGGCGCTGGAGGCCGGCGCTGGCGCTCACGATGGTGCCGGCGCTGCTGATCGGCGGCGTGGTCGTCAAGAACGTGGTGCTGTTCGACACGACGCTGCTCAGCTCCTGGGCGGGCTGGAACCTGCAGCGGGTCACGATCGACGAGCTCCCGGAGGAGACCCGCTCGCAGCTCATCGCCGACGGCACGCTGACGCCCCTGGCCGAACGGCCGGTCTTCCTGCCCATGGACACCTACGAGGACCTGATGCCGCCCTGCACGCCGGCACACCCCGACGTGCCCGTCCTGGCCGAGGAGTTCAAGCGCACCGGGCGGGAGAACTTCAACCACGAGTGCTACCTGCCCGTCTACGACGAGGCCCTCGACAACGCCGTGGCCGCGGCGCGGGCCGAGCCCCGCCAGACGTTGCGGGCCGTGGTGGGCTCGTTCCAGATCTGGGGGGAGTCCTCGTCGCAGTACGCGTTCGTGTACCCGAACCGGCTCGAGATCGACGGCTTCGACGCCGCCTACCGCCGGGTCGTCCTGCTCGACGTCCCGTACGACGCACCGGTGCGCACCGACGCCGGGTGGTGGATCCCGCTCGACCGGCCCGATCTGCGCAGACGCCTCAGCCTCACCATCGTGGCCGCCACGTCGGTGACCGTGGCGGCGGGCGTGCGCGGTGGCTGGCGGGCGCTGCGGGGCCGGGCCAGCCCCGTCGACGCGGGCCTGGCGGTCATCGGCTTCACCGTCCTGGCGGTCACCCTGTCCGGGAACCTGTTCGAGATCGGCGAGAACAACCGGTTCCGCTTCGTCGTGGAACCGCTCACCCTCGCGGTCTTCGTGTGGTTCCTGACCCGCGTGGCCCAGCGCCTGCCGCGCTGGTGGGCGACGTTCGGGCGCGTCGCTCGCCGCGAGGGCGAACGGCCCTCGGCGCCGGAACCGAGCGCCGGCTACTCGATGCCGAACAGGTAGGGGTAGAGGGGCTGGCCGCCGTGGTGCACCTCGGTGCCCACACCGGCGCGGTGCTCCTGGACCCAGTGCTCGATGCGCCGGGTCACGGCTGCCGTGGCCCCCTCACCCTCGATGATGGTGACCAGCTCGTGGTCGGCGCGCACCAGCACGTCGAGCAGGCCCACGCAGGCCTCGGGCAGCTCGGCGTGGATGGCCTCGATGCCGCCTCGGCCCAGTCCCAACCAGTCGCCCTCCCGGATGGGGCCCAGCTCGCAGCTCGAATCGCGCACGGCACGCGTCACCTCGCCCGCCACGACGCTGGTGGCGGCGTCGGTCATGGCGGTGGCGTTGACCGAGGACGGCGCCTCGGGGTCGTAGGCCATGAGCGACGCGAACCCCTCGGCGATGCCCTTGGTGGGCACGACGTGCACCACCTTGGTGGTCTGGGCGCCGACCTGTTCGGCGACGGGGATGATGTTCTTGTTGTTGGGCAGGATCACGACCTCGTCGGCGGGCGCGTGCTCCACCGCCTCGAGGAGCTGGGCGGTGGAGGGGTTCATGGTCTGCCCGCCGGTGACGATGCGCTGCACACCGAGGGAGTAGAAGATCCGCCGGATGCCGTCACCGGTGGCGACGGCCACGACCGCGGTCGAGACGGGCTCGTCGGCGTGCGGCGGTAGGTCGGGCTCCTTGTCGGCCTCCCGCACCCAGCGCTCCTCCTCCACCTGCTCGTGGAGGTCGGTGACCCGGATGTTGCGGGGCCGGCCGATCTCGATCGCGGCCTCGATCGAGGCGCCGATGTCGTCGGTGTGGATGTGGCAGTTCCACAGTCCGTCGCCGCCGACCACCACGATGGAGTCGCCGATCCCCGCCCACACGTCCTTGAAGGCCGCGATGGTCTCGTCGGGCGCTTCCAGGAAGTACATGACCTCGTAGCGCAGGGCCGACACGTCGCCCTCGTGGGCGTGCTCCAGGTGCTCACCGAAGCGCGACAGGTCGGGGCCCGCGACGACGGCCGGCTCGGGTACGGGTCGCCCGTCGACGACGCACAGCAGCGAGTCGAGCAGCAGGAGGTAGCCGGATCCGCCGGCGTCGACGACACCGGCCTCGGCCAGCACCGGCAGCAGCTCGGGGGTGTGGTCGAGCGCTTCGCCGCCCCGCTGTCGGGCGGCCTCGAGCACCTCGACCAACGAACCACCGTTGGTCGCCCGGTGCTGTGCGGCCTCCGAGGACTCGCGCACCACCGTGAGGATCGTGCCCTCCACGGGCCGCATCACGGCCTGGTAGGCCATGGCCGACGCGGTGGACAGCGCCAGGGCCAGCTCGCGGGCGTCGATGCGCTCCACGTCGCGCACCACGTCGGTCAGTCCCCGCAGGATCTGCGACAGGATGACCCCGGAGTTGCCCCGTGCCCCCATCAGGGAGCCGTGGGCGATGGCCTTGCAGGTTGCCGCCATCGTCTCGGGCGCGCCCTCCACCTCTGCCACCACCGACTCCACGGTGAGCGCCATGTTGGTGCCGGTGTCGCCATCGGGCACGGGATAGACGTTCAGGCGGTTGATCGCCTCCCGGTGGGCGCGCAGCGCATCCCGGTACTCGCGCAGCACCGTGCGCAGGTCGACGACATCGAGGGCAACGAGGGTCGGCATAGGTTCGCAGGATCGTACTCAGCACGTCGGCCCAGGTCCGATTGGGGGCTCCGACGAGCCCCCGTCCGGGCGCGATTGGGGACACGCCGGTTGCGCTGATAGGGTGTCAGACCGTTTGGTGACCGGCCCCGCGCGGCCGCAGTCCTGAGGAAGGCGTCATGGCATCGGTTTGCGAGATGTGCGGCAAGAAGCCGTCGTTCGGCATGGCAGTCAGCCATTCGCACCGGCGCACCCCGCGCCGGTGGAACCCGAACATCCAGCGGGTGCGCGCCGTGGTCGACGGATCGACCAAGCGCGTCAACGTCTGCACCTCGTGCATCAAGTCGGGCAAGGTCACCAAGGCCGTCCGCTGACATGCAGGGCGTGATCAAGGCGTACGACCCCAGCACCGGCGACGGCGTGCTGATCTGCGACACCGACCTGGGCGAGTACGACCTGGCCGCCGACGCCCTCGAAGGCTCGCTGTTCCGCATGGTGCGCCAGGGCCAGCGCGTCGTCTTCGACCTCGACGGCGACGGCCGGGCCACCCGGTTGCGCATGGGCTCCGAGGTCGACATGGGCACCGCCGGCTTCCCCGCCGCCCATCCCGGGGACCACCAGCACCCCCAGGCCGGCTGACCCCACCCCCGTCGCCGCCACCGCGCCCGATCCCTCCCGATCGGGCGCCGTCAGCCGCGTCCGTGGCACCGGTCACGTGCTGCCGATTGTCGCTCCGAGGAAGGCCTCTCGTACCATGAGGCGACGACGCCGTGCGTCCCCGGCGGCCCGGTGTTCGACCCAGGTTCCTGACTCACGCGCCGCGGAGGTGCCATGGCCGGCAAGACCACCAACCAGAAGCTCATCGACTGGGTGAACGAGTGGGCTGAGATCCTCAAGCCCAAGGACATCCACTGGTGCGACGGAGGCCACGAGGAGCGCACCTGGCTGCGTGAGCAGCTCGTGGCATCGGGCACCTTCGAGCGACTCGACTACGAGCAGCGGCCCACCAGCTACCTGGCCCTGTCCGACCCCGGCGACGTGGCCCGGGTCGAGGACCGCACCTTCATCTGCTCCGCGAACGAGGCCGACGCCGGCCCGACCAACAACTGGCGCGACCCGGCCGAGATGCGCGCCGAGATGCTGCGCCTCTACGAGGGTGCCATGGAGGGCCGCACGATGTTCGTCGTGCCCTTCTCCATGGGCCCCCTGGGCTCGCCCATCGCCCACATCGGCGTCGAGATCTCCGACTCGGCCTACGTGGCGGTGAACATGCAGATCATGACCCGCATGGGCCAGGACGCTCTCGACGTGCTGGGCCCCGACGGCGAGTTCGTGCCCTGCGTGCACTCCGTGGGCGCACCGCTCAGCGCCGGCCAGCGCGACGTGCCGTGGCCGTGCGACGCCCAGAACAAGTACATCGTGCACTTCCCCGAGACCCGCGAGATCTGGTCCTACGGGTCCGGCTACGGCGGCAACGC
>JALOLF010000043.1 GCA_025456085.1 Acidimicrobiales bacterium | reverse complement strand
CCCACCGGGCAGCGGCTCACCCGGCAGCGACAGGAGCGCTCGTCGGGGTCGGTGCAACCGCGGGCTGTGTCGCCTGTCGGTCTCGGGCTCCCCTTCGCCGGCGCTCAAGCCGTCGCGACGCCCGGTCCGGCCAGCTCCACGAGCCGATCCAACACCGCTGCAGCCCGCCCCTCGTCGATCGACGCCCGGGCCAGCTCGAGCCCGTGGACCAGGTCCTGGGCCTTCCCCGCCACCACCAGCCCGGCGGCGGCGTTGAGCGCCACGATGTCGCGGTAGGGGCCCGTCTCGCCGCCGAGCACCCGGCGAGCCAGCACGGCGTTCTCGGCGGGATCGCCGCCCTTCAGGTCCTCGGCGTCGTAGACGGGCAGGCCCACCGACGTCGGGGTGATCTGGTACTCGTGCACCTCGCCGTCGCGCAGCTCGAACACGTCGGTCGGCCCGGTGAGAGTGAGCTCGTCCATGCCGTCGTGACCGTGCACGACCATGGCCCGCCGTGCACCCCGGGCCTGCAGCACCCCGACGACGGTCGGTGCCACCCGGGGGTCGCTCACGCCGATCACCTGTCGGCGCACCCGGGCCGGATGCGACAACGGCCCCAGGAAGTTGAACACCGTCGGAACCCCCAGCTCGGCGCGCACCGGCCCCACGTGGCGCATGGCGGGGTGGAACGCCCGAGCGAAGCAGAACCCGAGGCCCGCACCCTCGACGCAGCGGGCGACCGCGGGCCCGTCGAGCTCGACAGCCACCCCCAGCGCGTCGAGCAGGTCGAACGAACCGCTGGTGGAGGAGGCCTTGCGATTGCCGTGCTTGCACACACGGGCACCGGCGCCGGCGGCCACGAAGCACGACATGGTCGACACGTTGAGGGCGTGCACCCGACGGGTCGGGGCCCCGCCGGTACCCACGATGTCGATGACCTCGTCGAGGTGGGCCAGCTCCAGGGGGGCCGCTGCCTCGAGCATGGCGTCGACCATGCCGGACACCTCCTCCACCGCCTCGCCCTTCATGCGGAGCGCCACGATGAAGGCACCGATCTGGCTGTCGGTGGCCCGCCCGGCCAGGATCTCGCCGAGCGCCGCCGCGGCCAGGGCCCGGGTGAGGTCGTGGCCCGCGGTCAGCTCGGCGAGCACGACACGCCAGCCCCCCAGCTCCTCCAGCGTCGTCATGCGTCGATCCCGGCAGGTCAGGCGCTGCGTCGACGCTGACGGATGATGCGACGGCGCTCGCGCTCGGTGCAACCTCCCCAGACGCCTTCCTTCTCACGGAAGCCGAGCGCGTACTCGAGGCAGGCTTCCCGCACGGCGCACACCGCGCAGATCGCCTTGGCAGGCTCGGCCGCGGTGTCGTCGTCCGGGTCCGGATAGAAGATCGTCGGGTCGAGTCCGTGGCAGGCGGCCTTGGCTCGCCAGGCGTGTTTCATGGGCACTGGGTACTTGGTTGGTCCAACTGATCCGAGGGCTGAGTATCGTCGGGGCCGCACCGTCGTGTCCAAACGACGGGCGACCCACCGAGCAGGCGTCAGCCGCCGTTGCGCAGGTCGCCGGTGAGCTCGTCGACGGTGTCGGCGCCCAACACCGTCTCGTGGGCGTAGGCGGGGTGGGTCAGCGCCAGGCGGACGGGACCCGCCGCGAACCGCTCGATCTGCTCGGGCGTGAACGAGAAGTGCAGGTAGTGCACCGACGACGTGATCTCCTCGCGGGTCAGCTGCTTCTCGTGGTCGGGGTCGACCTCGCACGCCACGGTGAGCACGTCGTCGCCCTCGCCGATGCGGAACGCCACCGCCTGCTCGACACCGACCAGCTTCGGCAGCCACTCGCGCAGGTCGGCGTCGGAGGTCAGCTCGATGAACATCGTGGCCGCCAGGTGGCCGGGCTCCGGGACGAGCGGGTTGTAGACCCGCAGCTCGGTCTCGATGCCCTCGTCGGAGATGATCTTCTCGACGCGGGCCATCTCCTGGATCTGGAACCGGATGGTCTGGGCGTTCTCGAACACGAAGGTGACGAAGGGGCCCACGCCGATGCGGCGCCGGCGCTTCAGCTCGATGATGCGGGCACGGAACTCCTTGCGCTCGCGCTCGTAGGCACGCAGGTCGGTGATGTCGGCCAGGGTCAACTTGGGCATGGGAGCCTCCTCGGGCGCGCGGGAGCTGACGCGCCGGACCCGGCTGGCCCGGCGACGCGTCCTCCCCCGCAGGGACGGGATCAGGGTTCTTCGGGGATGCCGTAGGCGCGGGCCACGAAGGAGATGGGGTGCTGGGGCTTGGCCCCCCGTTCCTCGAGGATGGCGCCGTTGGCCAGCGAGCAGTCGCCGGTGACCACGTCGTTGCCCGCCTTGTCGAGCTCGTTCATGAGCTTGCGGGCCACCTTGCGGGACATCTCGACGTTCTGCTCCTTGAGGCCCCAGGCGCCGTCGATGCCCGAGCACTCGGCCACGACGGTGACCTTGGTGCCGGTCAGCTTCATCAGGTCGCGGCTCTTGAGGCCGACCTCCTGGGCCCGCAGATGGCACGGAGCGTGGTAGGAGATCTTCTCGGGCACCTCGCCGGTGAACTCGGTGTCGAGGCTGGTGCCCTCGCCCTTGTGCACCTTCATGAGGTATTCGGCCGCGTCGTAGGTGTGGCTGGCGACCAGCTCGGCGTCGGGACCGCCGACGTAGTCGACGTAGTCCTTCTTGAGGACGTAGCCGCAGGTGGGCTGGGTGACCACGACGTCGTTGCCGGCTCGCACCGCGTCGGCGAGCACCGTGATGTTCTTGCGGGCCTCGGCGACGAAGTGGTCGACGTCGCCGCTGTGCAGCCACGGCGCCCCGCAGCACACCTGCCCCTCGGGCAGGTTGCAGGCGATGCCGTTGCGCTCGCACACGGCGACGAGGTCCTTGCCGATCTGGGGTTCGTTGTACTCCACCATGCAGGTGGAGAAGATGGCCACCTGCCCCTGGCGCCTGTCGGCGGGCAGGAAGGCGGCGACGCGCTTGCGGAACCAGGTGCTGAAGCGCTGCCGGGCGTAGGGCGGCAGGATGCGCTGGGCGCTGATGCCCACCGTCTTCTCCATGGCCCGGCGGCTGAACGAGCCCGGTGTGCCGGTCAGCTTGTTGACCAGCGGCGCGAGCCGCACCGAGGCCTTGCCGCGGAGGTCCTGGCGGCCGAGCGCCTGGGTCTGCACCTTCTCCCTGGTGGAGACCTCGCCCTTGCGGACCCGGACCTGCTCGGCTCGCATCATGAGGCGGGGGAAGTCGAGGTCCCACTCGTGCTTGCCCGGGATGTACGGGCAGTTGATGTAGCAGAGCTTGCACTGGAAGCACTCGTCGACAACCTGGTCCTGCTCGGCCGGCGTCAGGCGGGCGGCGTCCTGGTCGTCGAAGCGGTCCACGAACTCGAACAGCGTCGGGAAGGCCGTGCAGTACTTGAAGCAGAGCCGACAGCCGTGGCACAGGTCGTAGACCCGGGTGAGCTCCTCGCGCAGGTCGACCTCGTCGAAGTACTTGGGGTGGAACGGGTCGTAGGTGGTCGTCATGGCAACGCGCTTTCGACTGGGGTGGTGAGCAGCCGTACCCGGTCCGGCCCACGGCCGGGGCCGCCGGCCGGACCGGTCACGGCAGCGGTCGCCACGGAGCAGCGCTCCGCGACGACCGCACAGCGGGTCTCAGCTGAGGGACTCGAGGCCCTCGGTGAAGCGGCCGGCGTGGCTCTTCTCAGCGCGTGCCAGCGTCTCGAGCCACTCCCCGATCTCGGCGAAGCCCTCTTCGCGGGCGGTCTTCGCGAAGCCGGGGTACATCTCGGTGTACTCGTAGGTCTCACCGGCGATGGCCGAGCGGAGGTTGTCCTCGGTGGGGCCGACGGGCTCGCCGGTGGCGGGATCGCCGACCTCGCGCAGGAAGTCGAAGTGGCCGAAGGCGTGGCCGGTCTCACCCTCGGCGACCGAGCGGAACAGGGCGGCGAACAGGGCGGCGACGTCGGGGTAGCCCTCGACGTCGGCCTTCTGGGCGAAGTACAGGTAGCGGCGGTTGGCCTGGCTCTCGCCGGCGAACGCCTCCTTCAGGTTCTCGTGGGTCTTGCTGCCTGCAAGCTCGGGCATGGGTGGTCCGTCTCCTCGTGAATGGTTCCCGAATTGGGCTCGTGCAGTCGCCGGCGTCAACTCCCCGCGGCTGCCGAGCACGCCCGGCAGCGACCGCGGAACACGACCTCGGTGCGATCCACCCGGAAGCCGTTGGCGAACCTCGGCGTCCGGATGGGGCTCACGTCGACCACGACGTCGTACACCCTGCCACACCCGTCGCACACCACATGCTGGTGGGGCTCGAGGTTCGGATCGAAGCGTCCCGAGCCGGTACCGAGGTCGAGCTCGACGAGCTCACCCATGTCGGCCAGGTCGTGCAGCGTCTGGTAGACGGTGCGCAACGAGACCGTGGGCATCTCGGCCGTGACCTGCTCGTGGATCGCTTCGGCGGTGGGGTGCCGATCGTTGCCGTGCAGAGCCCGGAAGATGCACTGCCGCTGGGGCGTCACCTTGAGGCCCTGCGCACGGAACAACTCGGTCAGCTCGGTCGGCGACTTCACGTCGCGCACCCTAGCACCAATCTTCAATGATTGTTAATTGGAAGTGATTTCCATTCAGTCGGCGCCACGCCTCCCCCCGCGCCGGGCCTGGCGTCGTCGGCCGGTGCGTCGATCGGGTACGGATCAGGTGCCTCCCCTACGATGCGGGCACGTTCCCAGCCGAGCACGGAGCCGATACCCATGGCCGGAGCCTTCGACCGCCACGACGCCATCCGTCGCCTCGGCGACACCCACTTCGACGTCCTCGTGATCGGTGCCGGCATCACCGGCGCGGGCTGCGCGCTCGACGCCGCGTCCCGGGGACTGCGCACCGCCATCGTGGAGAAGGACGACTTCGCGTCGGGCACCTCCTCGAAGTCCTCGAAGCTGGTGCACGGCGGCCTGCGCTACCTGCAGCAGGGCGACGTCCGCCTGGTGTACGAGGCGCTGCACGAGCGGCAGGTCCTGTTGCGCAACGCGCCGCACCTGGTGCGCATCCTGCCCTTCCTCATCCCGGTGTTCACCGGTAGGGACGGCCTCATCGACCGACGGCTGGCCCGGGCGCTGGGATCGGCCATGTGGATGTACGACCTCACCGGTGGCGCCCGCATCGGCAAGCTGCACAAGCGGATCTCCGTGGACGAGGCGGTGCACCACATGCCGACCCTGCCCCGGGAGCGCCTCGCACCGTCGTACCTCTACTACGACGCGCAGGCCGACGACGCCCGTCTCACCCTGGCCATTGTGCGCACCGCGGTCATCGATCACGGCGCGGTGGCCTGCAACGGCGCAACCGTCGTCGGCGTCGACAAGGACGCCTCCGGCAGGGTGTGCGGCGTCCGGGTGCGCATCGACGACCGGGAGGTCACCGTGCGGGCCCGCACCGTGATCAACGCCGCGGGCGTGTGGGCCGACGAGGTGCGCGCCCTCGACGAGGGCGTGCATCCCGACTCGATCCGGCCGGCGAAGGGCATCCACATCACGGTGCCGTGGTCGAAGGTCCGCAACGACATCGCGGTGGTGATACCGGTCCCGAAGGACAAGCGCTCGATCTTCGTGGTGCCCTGGGGCGACTTCACCTACGCCGGCACCACCGACACCGACTTCGACGGCGACCTCGACGACGCCCAGTGCACCGAGGAGGACGTCGACTACGTCCTGCACGCCCTCAACCACTCGGTGAGCACCGGCATCACCCACGACGACGTGGTCGGCACCTGGGCGGGGCTGCGACCGCTGGTGAAGTCCGCGTCGAGCGGGCGCACCGCCGACCTCTCCCGTCGGCACCGGGTCGTGCCCTCCACCAGCGGGGTGGTGACGGTCACCGGCGGCAAGCTCACCACCTACCGCGAGATGGCCGAGGACACCATCGACGCCGTGTGGGAGCAACTGGGCGAGGACGTGCGCAGCCGGGCCAGGGCCCGGAGCCGGACCCGGAGCCTGCGCCTGCGCGGCGCCGACGGCTTCGCCGAGCTCGTCGACGCGCCGAGCCAGGCCACCCGGGTGCTCGACGCCTCGACGGTCGACCACCTCGCCATGCGCTACGGCGGCGAGGCCCGCACCGTGATCGCCATGGCCGAGCGCGACCCGACGCTGGCCGAGCCCCTGGTGGCGGGTCTGCCGTACCTGAAGGCCGAGGCGGTCTACGCGGCCCGCTACGAGATGGCCCGCTCCGTCGAGGACATCCTCTCGCGTCGCACCCGCGCCCTGCTGCTGGCCCGTGACCGCTCCGCCGCCGTGGCCCACGAGGTGGCAGCGCTGGTGGCGCCCGACCTCGGCTGGGACGACGACGAGCAGGCCGCCCAGACCGACGCCTACCGCCGGCTGACCAGCCACGAGCGCACCGCCGCCCACCTGCCCGAGACCGCCCTCGACGCCATGATCGGAGCCTGAGATGGCCTCCCGCTCGCACCCCACCGGTCAGTACGTCCTGCCGCCCCTGGGGCCGGCAGCGCCGGCGGCGCCCATCCCGATCACCGGCGGCGCCACCGGTGCCACCAGCCGGTTCGCCGTGCCCGTGGTCGAGGTCCCCGACGCCGTGCAAGGCCGTCTGCGCGACCTGGGTGCCGTGGTGAGCACCGAGGCCGACACACGGGCCCAGGCCAGCCGCGACTGGTGGCCGCTGGCCATGACCTGGGCCGTCGACGGACAGGTGCCGGCGTTGGCCGCCGCCGTGGTGCGCCCGTCGCACCCCGATCAGGTGGGCCCCATCCTGGCGGTGTGCAACGAAGCCCGCGTCCCGGTCACCGCGGCCGCGGGGCGCAGCGGCGTGTGCGGCGCCTCCGTGCCGCTCTACGGCGGCGTCGTGCTCGACCTGTGCGACCTGGCCGGCATCCGCGACGTCGACGACGCCTCGCTGGTGCTCGACGTGCTGCCCGGCACCTTCGGCGACCACCTCGAACAGGAGCTGCGGGACCGCCACGCCCTCACCGTCGGCCACTGGCCCCAGTCGATCGCGCTGTCCACCGTCGGCGGCTGGATCGCCTGCCGGGGCGTGGGCCAGCTCTCCAACCGCTACGGCAAGATCGAGGACATGGTCATCGGTCTCGACGTGGCGATGGCCGACGGCACGGTGATCACCACCGGCGGCAACGCGCGCCAGGCCACCGGACCGGACCTGAACCAGCTCTTCGTGGGTTCGGAGGGCACGTTGGGCATCATCACCGGCGCCCGCCTGCGCGTGCACCCGCGGCCCGTGGCCGAGCAGCGCGCCGCCTACGGGTTCACCACCATGGCCGCGGCCATCGACGCCTGCCGTCGGGTGCTGCGCCGCGGCGCCACGCCGGCGGTGCTGCGGGTGTACGACGCGGTCGAGGCCCAGCGCAGCTACGGCATGGTCGACACCGCCGTGGTGCTCGTGCTCGACGAGGGCGATCCCCCGTTGGTGGCCGCCACCATGCAGGTCGTGGCCGAGGAGTGTCGCAGCGGCCAGGAGCTCCCCGCCGAGCTGGTGGAGCGCTGGCTCGAGCACCGCAACGAGTTCGCGCTGCTGGAGGCGCTGATCTCCAAGGGCTACGTGGTGGACACGATGGAGATCACGGGCGCGTGGGCCTCGCTACCCGACATCTACCACGAGACGGTCGCCGCCATCTCGGGCGTCGACGGCGTGCTCGCCGCGTCGGCCCACCTCTCCCACAGCTACTCCGACGGCGCCTGCCTCTACTTCACCTTCGCCGGCAAGCCCGACCACGACGACAAGGACCGCTTCTACCGCGACGTGTGGGACGCCGGCACCCGAGCCGTGCTGGCCCGCGGCGGCGCCCTCAGCCACCACCACGGCGTCGGGCTGAACCGGGCCCGCTTCATGCGTGAGGCGCTCGGCCCGGCCCTGGACACCCTCGTGTCGATCAAGCAGAGCCTCGACCCCAACGGCATCCTCAACCCGGGCAAGCTCGGCCTGCCCAACCCCTTCGGCCCGAACCCCTTCGACGGCGAGGACTGGGCGTGATGCGCGACCTCGATCTGCGCGCCGTGGTGCGGGGTGGCCTCTACGCCCTGGCCCTGTGCCTGCCGGCGGGTCTGCTCGGCAACTTCGTGGTCGACGAGCAGTCGGGGTGGCAGTACCTGCTGTTCGTCGTCATCGTCGGCGCGCTGGGCTTCGGCGGGTTCACCGCGGCACGCCCCCAACCGCAGCTCGCGCTGAGCGCGGGCGCCCTGGCGGCCGGCGGCATGGCCTTCGCGCTCCAGGGGATCGGCATCCTCACCCAGCTGGCCCGGGGGGAAGAGGTGACCCCGCTGTCGCTGCCCTTCGTGACGCTGCTCGCCGCCTGCATCGGCATGCTCGGCGGCTTCCTGGCCTACCGTCGCGGCACGAACGGCGGCACGGAGCAGGTGACGGGCTGAGCCGACGGGCGAACCCCACAGCGGGCCGGGGCCGAGCCCGGCGGAGCAAGGAGCGGACAACGTGAGCATCCTCGTGGTCGACGTGGGTACCAGCGGCGTGCGCGCCGCGGTGGTCAGGCCGGACGCCTCGGTGGCCGGCGAGCACTACCGCGAGACGCTGCCCGACTCCCCCGTCCCGGGCCTCGTGGAGTTCGACGCCGCGGCGCTGGCCCGCGCCGCGCTCGAGGTGGCGCAGGCCGCGCTGGCCGCCGCCGGACCGGTCGACGCCGTCGGCATCGCCAACCAGCGGGCGTCGACCGTCGTGTGGGACCGCGCCACCGGCGAGCCGGTCGCACCCGGCATCGGCTGGCAGGACCTGCGCACCCTGGGCGACTGCCTGACCCTGCAGGCCGACGGACTGCGCCTGGCCCCCAACCTCTCGGCGACCAAGCTGCGCCACCTGCTCGACCTGCACGACCCCGAACGGAGCCGGGATCTCTGCTTCGGCACGGTGGACACCTGGATCGCCTGGCACCTCTCCCAGGGCGCGGTCCACGTCACCGACCTGTCGAACGCAGCCGTCACGGGCATGATCGACCTCGCCGGCTCGTCGTGGGACCCGACGATCCTGGCCAAGCTGGGCGTGCCGAGCACCGTGCTGCCGACCATCGTCGACTCGTCGGGCCCCGTCGGCGAGGCCACGGCCCTGCCGGGCTCCCCGGTCATCGCCGGCATGGCCGGCGACCAGCAGTCCTCGCTCGTGGGTCAGGGCTGCGTTCGACCCGGGCCGGCCAAGATCACCTTCGGCACGGGCGGCATGCTCGACGTCGTCTACGGCAGCACCCGCCCCGGCTTCGAGACCCGGGGCGGCGGCGGGACGTTCCCCATCGTGGCCTGGCGGGTGGGGGGCGAGATCATGTGGGGTCTCGAGGCGGTGATGCTCTCGGCGGGCACCAACGTGGAGTGGCTCCGCGACGACCTCGGGCTCATCGACGACGCGGCCTCGTCGCACGAGGTGGCCCAGCGCTGCGAGGACTCGGGCGGTGTGGTGTACGTGCCGGCGCTGCTCGGCCTCGGCACGCCGCAGTGGGACTACGGCGCCCGCGGGACCCTGCTCGGGCTCACCCGGGGCAGCGAGCGACCCCAGATCGTGCGGGCCGTGCTCGAGGGTGTGGCCCATCGGGGCGCGGACCTGGTGGAGGCCACCGAACGCGACGCCGGCTGGGCGATCCCGACGCTGCGCGTCGACGGCGGCATGAGCCGCAACCCGACGTTCGTGCAGGCCCTGGCCGACGCCAGCCAGCGGCCCGTGGAGGTCTCGCCCGTGGTCGAGGCCACGACGTTGGGCGCCGCCTTCCTCGCCGGGCTCAGCACCGGCACCTGGGGCGGCTGGGACGACATCGCCGCCACGTGGCGCCCGCAGCGGACCGTGGAGCCGGGCCCGCCGCTCGACCGGGAGCAGTGGGCCCGCGCCGTGGAGCGGGCCCGGGCCTGGTACCCCGAGCTGTCGGCCCTCGACTTCTGATCGCGGCGAGGCCGCCGATGCCCGGTGAGCACGCCGCGATTCCCCTGGGACGGGCCCCCCGGGACATAATCACGCCCGGCGACGCGCGCCGCAGGGTGCCGTGACGCCTCGACCCACCATGAGATCGCCGACCCGAACCGCCGCCGTCCTCGCCTCCGCGCCGCTGCTGCTCGCCGCGCCGGCGTGCCGCGGACCTGAGCAGGCGAAGCCCGCGCCGACCTCCTCCACCGCGACGACCACCGGTGTGCCGACCACCGTCGCCCCCCGAACCGGCGACGGCTCGGCCCTCCCCGGCGCGGCCGCACCGCCCGCGCAGGTGCGCATCACCGACTACGACTTCGAACCGGTCGACCTCGACGTCGAGGCGGGCGCCACGGTCACGTGGACCAACGTCGACCCGATCGAGCACCAGATCGTCTCGCTCGACCCGGGTGTGCTCCAGTCCCCCCGCCTGGCAGAGGGCGCGGCCTACAGCCACACCTTCGAGCGCGCCGGCACCTACCGCTACTACTGCACCATCCACAACCTCATGAAGGGCACGGTCACGGTCCGCTGACGACGCAGTCGCCGCCGTCACGGCGCCGGCGTCGAGTCGACAGCTGCCGGGCGCGCCCCGAGTCCACGAAGCCCACGGAGAAGGAACGACCCATGTCATCCAGGGAACTCCGCCGCATGGCGGCGCACGTCGACGAGCAGCACCGCGCGTCGATGGCCGACATGACCGACCGGCTCGCCGAGGTGCACTTCGGCACCGACCCGGCCCTCGCATCGGGTCGCCGGGGCTTCCTGCGACGGGCCGCCACCGGTGGAGCCATCGCCTTCGGAGCCACCCTGGTGCCGGTGAGCCGCATCGGCGCGGCCTTCGCCCAGGAGGCACCCACACCGATCAGCGCGGCACCCGAGGTGTCCGACGACGTGACGCTGGCCGTGTTCGCCACCTCGGTCGAGCTCGCCGCGGTCGCCGCCTACGAGGCCGCCGGCGCCAGCGCGGATCTCGACGCGGGGGCCAAGAGCACGGCGCAGCTGTTCGGTGGCCACCACAGCGAGCACGCCGCGGCGCTGACCCAGCTGCTCACCGACAACGGCTACGCCGAGGAGGTCACGGCCAACGCAGCGCTGCTGGCGGTCTTCGCGCCCCGCATCCAGGGCGCCGCCGACCAGGCCGCCCTGGCCCAGGTCCTCTACGACCTCGAGGACGGCGCCGCCTCCACCTACCTGTTCGCCATGGGCGCCTTCGAGAGCGCCGCCATCGCCGGGGCCGCGGCCACCATCCTGCCCGTCGAGGCCCAGCACGCCGTGGCCTGGTCGCTGCTGATCGAGCCCGACCTCACCGCGTGGGCCGGCAACATCACGACCTACGTACCGCCCGTCCAGACCGTCGACGCCGCCCTCACGCCGGCTCAGTTCCCGGTCGCCTGAGCCCCGAGGAGAACCCCGCCATGGACTTCAGCACCGACGAGACCCGCCGCCAGCTCCGAGCCGCCCGCCGCCTGCACGACGAGGCGCTGCCCCGCTTCGGCGCCGCGCTGCGCCGGGCCTTCGACCCCGACAGCAACGTCACCTCCACCGAGCGCGCCGCCCTGGTGGGCGTGCCCGAACGCCGTCGCTTCCTCGCCATGGGCGGCCTCGGCGTCGCCGGCGCCGTCGTGCTCAGCGCCTGCGGCGGTGGCGACGAGCCCGTCTCGCAGTCGGGCGTGGTGCCGTCGACGACCGAGCCCCCCGAAGAGGAGGCCCTCGAGCCGGGTTCGGCGGAGCTCGACCAGACGCTGCTGCTGACCGCCATCTCCGTCGAGGCGCTGGCCGTGGCCGCCTACGCGACCGCGGCCGAGTCCGGGCTGCTCACCACGGCGCTCATCGCCGACGTGGCGGAGGTGTTCGGCGAGCAGCACCAGCAGCACCAGGACGCGCTCACGACGACGGCGACCGACCGGAACATCGAGTACACGACCGACCCCAACCCCTATCTGCTCGAGAACACCTACGGCGCCCTGCTGCGGGCGGCCACCACGGAGGGCGACATCATCTCGCTCGCCCTGCGCCTCGAGAACCAGGCCGCGGCCACCTACACCCTGGCCGGCGGGGTGTTCACCCTCCCCGAGCTGCGCCAGGCCGCGCTGTCCATCGGCGCCACGGAGGCCCGCCACGCCGCGGTGTTCCACAGCCTCCAGCTCCAGGACGCGGCGCCGTCGGCGTTCATCGACACGGTGGACGCGGTGCCGATCGGTTCGTACATCACCCCCGCGACCGAGGAGGCCGAGGCCGAGGGCGATCTCTCCGAGGGCACCGAGGCCGCAGACCCTGCGGGGGGCTGAGCCGGCAGGTCCGCTCGACACCGGTCGGGGAAATCCGGCGCCACGCCGGCAGGCGGCCGGCGGCCGTTCTACGATGCACCCATGCAGCCGCCCGAGGCCTTGGCGCGTGACGCCGAGCTCGTGACCCGCACCCTCGCCGGCGACACCGACGCGTTCAGCTCGCTGTACGAAGCCCACGCCGGGGCGGTGCACACCGTGGTGGCCGCAGGCATCTCCAACCCGACGGTGCGCGCCGACTGCGTGCAGGAGATCTTCGCCCGGGCCCTCGAGCGCCTGTCGTCCCTGCGGGACCCGACCCGGTTCCGGCCGTGGCTGCTCGCCATCGCCCGCAACGTCGTCACCGACGTGCACCGCTCCGGGGCCCGCAACCCCACCCTCGAGGACCCGGGCGAGAACGAGACGGTCGCTCCCGATCCCACGCCGAGCGACCTGCTCGAGCTCGGGCAGCTCTCGGAGCTGGTGAACGGCTGCCTGGCCGGCATGTCGACCCGCGACGCCACCGCAGTGGCGCTCGTGACCTACTTCGACTTCTCCCCGGCGGAGGTTGCCGAGTCCCTGGGCATCACGCCGGGTGCCGCCAAGGTGGCCGTGCACCGGGCCCGGCGGCGCCTCCGCGATGCGCTCGTGCTGCAGGTCATGGTGCGCGGTCTGGCGTCGGGATGCGCCACCTTCACGCAGCTCCACGGCGCCGGTGAGCTGCTCGGGGCCGAGCGCCACGCCCGCGACTGCGACCGGTGCCTCGCCGCCCTGCGAGCCGAGCTGCTGCCCAGCACCTGATCACCCGTCGTGCCGACCGGGCACCGGCCCGGGTTCACCACCGCCGACGGTCGACTCGGCGCCATCGACTCGGCGCCGTCACGTCGGTGCCATCACGTGGGCGGACGCCGCTCCGGGTCCTCGAGTCCCACCACGGTGATCCCCTCGGCGTGCAGCTCGGTGACGAGCGCCTCGGGCAGATGGGGACGCCAGCGCACGATGCCGAAGCCTTCGACGTCAGTGCCGCTCTCGCCGAAGGCCTGGGCGACCGCGGGGGCCATCAGCGACGCGAACAACGCGCGCTCATCCGCGTCGAGCTCGTCGCGGATGAACAGGCGCAGCTTGGCCATCAGACTCCCGGCTGCCTCGTGTTCGTCCTGCGTCATCGATCCGTCAACCATCCCCTGAAGGGCTACCTGCTGCAGCCGCCGGTCAAGACGACCGTCTGTCCACTTGGTTACAACTTCTGGCAGTCGGTGTGCAAAGTGCCGTCCCGTCGCCGCATGGGCCACAATGGCACGGTGGTGAGCCGGCCAGGTGGTCGCGGCCCGGCACCTGGTGACCGGGTCGAGGAAGGTCGGGGCTCCGCAGGGCAGGGAGCTGGCGAGAGCCAGGCAGGGTGACCTGACGGAAAGTGCAACAGAGAGCAGACCGCCGATGGCGTCGGGCCTCCGGGCCCGGGGCACAGGCAAGGGTGAAACGGTGCGGTAAGAGCGCACCAGCGCCGGGGGTGACTCCGACGGCTCGGTAAACCCCTCCCGGAGCAAGGCCGAATGTGGGACACGGGCGGCCCGTCCGCCCCTTCGGGGGCAGTCCCCTGGTAGGCCGCTCAGATGGATGGCCACCCAGGCGCCGAGAGGCGCTGGACAGAACCCCGCCTACAGGCCGGCTCACCACACGCACTGGCCCTGCCCGAGGCGAACGGCGGGAGCGGCCCGTTCAGCCGATCTCGGCCAGACGCCGCGAGACCAGCTTCGCCACGAGCTCGTCGGGCAGCGGTGCGTCGAGCGCGAACTGCACGGTGCCCTTCGAGGTGCGGTAGCCGGCGAGCTCGGCCGCCAAGGCCTCGACCACCGCCCCGCTGTGGGGGAAGTAGCTGAGGTGGCGCTCGAAGGCGGCGAACCCGGCGACCGGCCTGCCCTGCACCTTGAACGCCGGCACCCCGTAGGAGAGCCCCTCCTCGGCGTCGGGCACCACGGCCCGGATCGACCGGCGGAGCGCCTCGAGGGTGCTGCGGGCGGGCTCATCCACCGAGGCCAGGTAGTCGTCGATCTCCGCAGAAGCCATGACGTGAGTCTCCGGGGACCGGTCAGCGCCGGTCAAGCGGATGGCGGCGGGGACCACCTAGAGTCCGGGCGACACGACACCCCGGGGGACGACACGTGAAGTTCGGGATCATCTTCGCCAACACGATGCAGTTCGCCGGCCGCGACGGCCTGGTCGAGCTGGCCACCGGGGCCGAGCGGGCGGGGTTCGAGTCGCTGTGGACGGTGGAGCACGTGCTCTACCCCGACGGCTACGAGTCGACCTACCCCTATGACCCCAGCGGCAAGATGGCGGCCACGCCGGAGACCCCGCTGCCCGACCCGCTGATCTGGCTCACCTGGGTGGCGGCGGTCACCACCGAGCTGCGGATCGCCACCGGCATCCTGATCCTCCCGCAGCGCAACCCGCTCGTGCTGGCCAAGGAGCTGGCCACCCTCGACGACCTGTCGGGCGGGCGGCTCGAGCTCGGCATCGGTGTCGGCTGGCTGCGCGAGGAGTTCGAGGCCCTCGGCGTGCCCTTCGAGCGCCGTGGTGCCCGCACCGACGAGTACGTCGCCGTGCTGCGAACCCTGTGGGGCGCCGACCACGTCTCCTTCGACGGGGAGTTCGCCCGCTTCTCGGGGGTCAGCGTGAACCCCAAGCCCGTCCGCGGCGCGGTGCCGATCCACATCGGTGGGCACACCCGGGCCGCGGCCGAGCGGGCAGGCCGCATCGGCGACGGCTTCTTCCCCGGCCGGGGCGACCTCGACGAGCTCATCGACATCACCCGGCAGAGCGCTGCAGCCGCCGGCCGCGACCCGGCGGCCATCGAGATCACCGCGTGGTCGATGGGCCTGTTCGGTGACGACCCGCTCGGCGCGGTGCAGGAGCTGGAGGCCCAGGGCGTCGACCGGGTCGTGCTGCCGGCGTTCGTGTTCCTGAAGGACACCAGCGACACGCTCGAGGGTTGGGCCGAACGGGTGATCCGCCCCAGCGCCACCGCCTGACGACGCAGACCGCATCGCCCGCCGCAGGGCGCCCGCAGCGTTGCGCCGGCGGGTCGTTCAGACCAACACGAGCACCACGACGGCGGCGATCACCGCCACGAGCAGGCCCCCGAGCAGCAGCATGCGCCCCAGGGGGCTGCGCTCCCCCGTCCCGAGCCCGAAGTCCATGAGGTTCTCCTGGCTGCGGCGGAGTCGATAGTGGTTGTCGGCCGGCGTTCCGACCTTCGGCAGGGGCTTGCGCTTCTTGGCGTTCTTCTTTCGCTTCTTGCTCGATCCCGATCCCATCGCCGGTGAGCCTAGGCGCGCACGACGCGCCGACCCGCGGCAACCGGTCGGGCCGCGGCGCTCAGCGCTCGAGGTGGGCGACCTCGTTGAAGGACTGCACGACGGGCCCCCGCTCGGTGACGGCGATGCGGGTGAGCGAGGCCGGCGCCACGAACAGGCGCCAGGTCACCTCGTCACCCACGCCGAGCGCCCACGCCACCGCCGCCTTGATCGGCGACACGTGGCTGACGACCACCACGGTGCGATCACGTGCCCGATCGCTCAGCTCGTCGAGCACGACGCGGACCCGGACCCCCAGCTCGGCCAGGGACTCCCCGCCGGGCGGCGCGAAGGTCGGATCGCCCCGCCAGCGCGCCCAGGTCTCGACCGGGATGTCCGCCAGCGGCACGCCGTCGAAGGCCCCGTAGTCGAGCTCGATCCACCGCTCGTCCACGGTGACGGGCGCACCCGTACCCTCGGCGATGGCAGCGGCGGTCTCCCGGGTGCGACGCAACGGGCTGGCCACCACCTCGTCGACCGTCCCGCCACGCCCCAGTCCGTCAGCCAGCGCCACGGCCTGCCGGCGGCCCACCTCGTCGAGCGCCGGGTCGAGGCGACCGAGGAGCAGTCCCGCGGCGTTGGCCTCGGTGCGGCCGTGTCGGGCCAGGATCAGCACGTGCCCACCGGGCCCTGGTCACGTGGGAGATGACCGGTGCGCAGGAACCGGTCGCGGTTCGCCCGGGTGCCCAGCTCGAAGTGGTGCCAGAACCACACCAGCGCCACCGCACCGACCAGTTCCTGGAGCAGCAGCACCGCCGCGCCGCGCTCCAGCTCGGGCAGGCCGCCGGAGCCGAAGTCGAAGCCCAGGAACGGCCACCAGAAGACCTGGTCGACGCTCCAGACGCCGTCCAGCACGAGGTGCATCATCAACCCGATGGGCAGGCCGATGAGTCGGCGACGCAGGAGTCGTCGCCGCTGGGTGAGCACCATGATGCCCAGCATGACGACCACGGCCAGCACCAGGGTGTGCAGCACACGGGGGCCGCCCAGCACCGCCTCGCCGAGGGGCAGCACCGAGCCCAGCATGACCAGGCGGTAGTCGAGGGCGGGGCTGCGGAACACCCACCACACGAACACCACGCTCAGCCCGGCGAACCACAGCAGCACGACCGACCTCTCAGTGCACGAGGATGCGGCCGCACTCTTCGCAGTGCGCCACCCCGCCACCGGCGTCGTGGCGCATCTGGTCGAGCGCCGCCGCCGACAGGCTCAGGTGGCAGCCGCCGCACGACGAACCGACCAGACGGGCGACGGCGACACCGCCGAGGTGGCGCCGCAGGTCCTCGTAGCGGCGCAACAGCGCCGGCTCCACGTCCTGGGCCAGGGCGTCTCGCTCGGCGCCGACGGCGGCCAGCTCGGTGTCGATCGACGCCTCCGCCTCGGCCAGCTCGGCCAGCGCGGCGACGCCCTCGGCGTCGAGCACGACCCGACGCCCGTCCATCGCCGCCAGCTCGGCGTCGACCGGCTCGGCCTCCTCCATGGCCTCGAGCGCCTGGTCCTCCAGCTCGCGCTGGTGGCGGCGCAGGGCTGCGAGGTCGTCCTGGAGCGCCTGCAGCTCCCGGGGGGAGGTGACGGTGCCGCCGTAGAGCTTGCGGTCCACGTCGCCCGCCTTGGCCTCGATGCTCGCCGCTTCGTCCTCGGCGCGGCGCTGGCGGCGGTCGAGCTCGTCGCGTCGGGCCTGCACCGCCGCACGCTGGCGCGCCAGGTCCGTGAGCGCCGCTTCGTTGGCCCGGACCCGTTCGCGCACCGGCAGGGTGGCCCGCCGGTGGTGGAGCTGGTCGAGGGTCGTGTCGTGGTCCTGCAGGTCGAGCAACCGCTCGAGCTCGCTCATCTGGCTCCCTAGTCGCCGCCACCCCGACCGGGTGACGTGGTCGGTGGTGGCAGGGTGATGGTCGGCGGCGCCGTGGGGGGTGCAGCGGTGGTCGGCGCCGGTTCGACCACATCGGGCTCGTCGTCGCCGGGATCGGCCGGCGCCGTCGTGGCGGTGGTCGACGGGCTGGTCGGTGACCGCTTGGAGCCGGAACCCGACGAGCTGGAGCCGGTCGAGCTGGACGAGCCGGGCGCCTTGGACGGGTCGTCGGGTCCGCGCACCTTGCGGGCCGACCGGGTCGTCTCGCACGCCGGGAACGGGATGGGCGGCTTGCCGGCGTGATACGTCTCGTTGAAGTCGTGCCAGATCTCCGCCGGGTAGGTGCCGCCGAAGTTGGCCTTGCCGCCGAGGCTGTACATCGGCACCCGCTCGTTGGGGTTGCCCATCCACACCGCCGTGGACAGGTAGGGCGTGTAGCCGACGAACCAGGCGTCGGAGTGCTCCTCGGTGGTGCCCGTCTTGCCGGCTGCGTCCTGGTTCGACAGGCGGGCCCGGGTGCCGGTCCCGGACTTCACGTTGGCCTCGAGGATCTCGGTGGCCAGGCACGCCGTCTGCTGCGAGAAGCCCCGCGTGCCGTTGGGCACCCGTTGCCACAGGACGGTGCCGTCGCGGTCCTCGATGCGATCGATGAAGTAGTAGGGCTGGTGGATGCCCCCGTTGGCGATGGTCGAATAGGCCGACGCCATCTCGATGGGGGTCGTCTCGACCGTGCCCAGCGGCAACGAGATGACCGGCGCCAGCTCGGAGGAGATGCCCAGGCGCTGGGCGAGGTCGATCACGTTGTCGAGCCCGACCACCTGCCCGAGGCGCACGAAGGCACCGTTGGAGGACGCCGTGGTGACGCTGGTGAGGGTGCCGCCCTTGCCGGAGATCCGGTACGGGTCCGGCACGCCGCCCGGGTTGGCGAACGAACCGCCCCCCTCGATGCTGTCGGACGGGACGTTGCCCATCTCCAGCGCGGTGAGCAGCACGTAGGTCTTGAACGACGAACCCGTCTGCCGTCCGGGCTGGTGGGTGGCGATGTTGTACTCGAACTGATCGAAGCCCGGCCCGCCGACCATGGCCCGCACCGCCCCGGTGGAGGGCTCCACCGCCACCATCGACGCCGTGACCCCGATGGAGTTGGCCGGCGTGTTGTCGTTGACCGCCTGCACCGCGGCCTGCTGCGCCGCCGGGTCGATGGTCGTGAAGATCCGCAGCCCGCCGCCGAACACCAGGTTGTAGCGGTCGAGGTACTCGGCCCCCAGCCCGAACGAGGGGTCGTTGAGCAGGAGCTGCTTCACCTCTTCGGCGAAGTAGTCCTCCTTGGGCGGCAACGTCAGGTCGCCACAGGCCACAGAGGTGGCGTCGGCCACCTGGCACCGCGACTCGGGGAGGGGCGCAGAGGCGAAGGCCTGGGCCTGCTCCGAGGTGAGCACCTCCACGTCGACCAGGCGATCGAGCGCGGCGCGGCGGGCCGATCGGGCCGCGTCCGGGTTCAGCGTGGGGTCGTGCCCGACCGGATTGGAGATGAGCGCGGCCAGCATGGCGGCCTCCGCCCAGTCCAGGTCGGCCGCCGACTTGCCCCAGTACACCTCGGCCGCGGCCTGCACCCCGTAGGCCCCGGAGCCGAAGTAGACGGTGTTGAGGTAGGTCTCGAGGATCCGGTCCTTGGCCACCCGCTTGGGGTCGGCGGCCCCGGCAGCCTCGGCCTCGTCGGTCAGCTCCTCCTCCAGCCGCAGCGCCAGCATGGCTTCCTTGGACTTGCGGTCGAGGTCCTGGTCGGAGTTCAGGAGCGCGTTCTTGACGAGCTGCTGGGTGATGGTGGAGCCGCCCTGCTCGATGCTGCCGGCCGAGACGTTCTCCAGCAGTGCCCGGGCCGTCGCTCGCAGGTTGACGCCGCCGTGGAAGTAGAAGTCGGAGTCCTCGACGGCCAGCACCGACTGCTTCACGGTGTCGGGCACCTGATCGAGGGTCAACGGCTCACGGTTCTCGGGTCCGTGCAGGGTGGACAGCAGCGAGCCGTCGGAGGCGTAGACGTAGGACCGCACGGCGAAGTCGTCGAGTGCGCTCAGGTCGATGTCAGCCGTCTCGGAACGGCTGGCCAGGGCCACCTCGCGGGCGTACGGGCTCACGGCCGCAACGGTGCCGGCGACGAGCAGCGCACTGAGCGCGAGGGCGAGGAGCAGTCGGAGGAGGCGCACGCGAACGACCACGATACCGGCCCGGCTCCCCGCCCCAAAGGCAGGGCCGACACCCGGCGCCCGGCAGCGGTAGCGTCGGCGGCGCCCGATGCGCTCCGAACACGCAACGGGAGGGAGACGACACGCCATGGCGCACCCGCGCAGGTTCCGATTCGGCATCCAGCTCACCAACGCGGCCAGCCGTTCGGCGTGGGTCGACCAGGCCAGGCGAGCCGAGGACCTCGGCTTCTCGACGCTGTTCCTGCCCGACCACTTCGGCGACCAGCTCGCACCGGTGCCCGCCATGATGGCCGCCGCCGACGCGACCACCCGGCTGCGGGTCGGGGCGCTGGTGCACGACAACGACTTCAAGCACCCCGTCGTGCTCGCCAAGGAGTTGGCCACCCTCGATCTGCTCAGCGAGGGCCGCCTCGAGGTGGGGATCGGCGCGGGCTGGATGACCACCGACTACGAGCAGTCGGGCATCCCGCACGACCCGGCGCCGGTCCGGGTGAGCCGCATGGAGGAGGCCGTCACCGTCCTCAAGGGCCTGTTCGGACCCGACCCGGTCACCTTCGAGGGCGAGCACTACCGGCTCCAGGGGCTGTCGGGCACGCCACGCCCCGTCCAGCAGCCGCACCCGCCGCTGCTCATCGGTGGAGGCGGTGGGCGGGTCCTGTCCTTCGCCGCACGTGAGGCCGACATCGTGGGCATCAACCCCGCGCTGCGCAGCGGCGCCATCGACGCCAGCACCGCAGCCGACGCCACCGGCGCCGCGACCGACCGCAAGGTCGCCTGGGTGCGCGAGGCCGCCGGCGCGCGCTTCGAGGACCTGGAGCTCAACTGCCTGCTGTTCGCGGTGATCGAGACCGACGACGTCGCCGGCACCAACGAGCTCATGGCCGGCCTGTTCGGGATCGACCCCGGCGAGGTCGGCGACGTGCCCCACGCCCTGGTCGGATCGACGGCGTCGATGTGCGAGACGTTGCAGGCCCGCCGGGAGCGGTGGGGGATGTCCTACGTCGTCGTGCAGGCCGACGCCATGGACGCCATGGCCGGCGTGATCGCACAGCTGGCCGACACCTGAACCTCCCTCCCGCCGGGCGCGGGTGACCATCCGCGCCCGGGCCCGCGGCGCCCCCTAGGGTGCGCAGGTCGATTCCGGCTCTGGGCGGAGAGGAAGGCAGACGCGATGCAACTGCTCGCGACCCCTGTCCAGTACGGGGACGTCACACTCGCCCCGACGACCGAGCTCGCAGCCCTCGCCGAACTGGCGTCGGCCCGATCCCTCCAGGATCGCCTCGAGGTCATCGTGCGCGCCGCCGAGACGATCCGCGCCGAGGACGAGCTGCGCGCCGAGATCGCCCGTCGGCGACAAGCCGCCCGTGACGGCCTCGTGCTGCTCCCCCGCCGGCGATGAGCGCATCCCCCACCCGAGCCCGACAGCCCTCTAGCGTGACGGCGCAGACCCGATCGATGGGCGGAGCGGAAGGCAGGTCCGGCATGGCACAGCACGAGCACATCGATCTGACCACCCTCCGGGAGGTCGAGCGGCTGCTCGCGTCCACCGAGTTCGTCACCGCCGACGAGCTCCTGTCACGCGGCGCGGTCGACGTGTCGACGATGCGACCCGCCACGACGTCACCGAGCGCGCCGACGACCTCCGGGTCGACGCTGCCTCGGCGTCGCTGAGCACCAGGGCAGCTCGTGACGAACCACGAGATCATCGATCTCCGCGAGCCGACGGCGGTCGTCCACCTGCGCCGTGACGACAACCCGTTCGCCTCGCTCACCAAGGAAGAACGGCTGCGGGTGATCATCCGCGTGCTGTGCGAGCTGGTGGCCTACGGCGAGTCCGACGCCGAAGGCGACGCCGGGCACCTCGCTCCCGCCACCGACTCCGCCATCGTCCTGTAGCCGGCGCGGGGGCTCCCCGCCTCGGCGACCCGGACCGTGGCGGGTGGCGATCAGTCGCGGATCAGGTCGAGCAGATCCGCCGCCACCGAGGTGTCCCGCGTGCTGTCGGCTCCGGGAGCCGGGAGCGGCCACACCACCCGGGCCAGGGGCCACTGGCGGGTCTCGGCTTCCGAGCGCGGGCTGCTCGGCCGCAGACGGTTGTCCTCCTTGAGCGCGACCAGCAGGCAGAGCACCCTGATGATGACGCGCTTCTTGGCCTGACGATCGAGCTGCGCGAACTGGTTCATCTGTCCCGGTCGGCGCGGCATCGCGGCATCGGAGGCGGTCAGCTCGTCGAGCCGTGCCGCGGGGCTGATGAGGTCCTCGTCGGTGGCCGTGCGATCGACCAGATCCGCGAACACGGCATCGATGTCGCGATCCTCGAGATCGGCCTGTTCGAGCAGCTCGGCGGCGACGTCGGCAACCGCCACGTGCCGTTCCCGCGCCCGGTCGATCAGGGCCCGGATGATCAGGTCGACCGGATCGAGGTCGGGCTCGGGCTGCAGCTCCACGACGGTCGGAGCCTCCGCGTCGCCAGCGGCGTCCTCCGCGACGAGGCCATCCGCGACCGACGGCGCGCCTGCATCCGACTCCAGCGGCGACTCGAGCTGCCCCGCCTCGCGGGGCTCGGCCGCCACGAGGTCGTCCATGACCGGCTCGGGTTCCGGCTCGGGCTCGGATTCGGGCTCGACCGGGTCCTCCACCGGTTCGACGACGGACTCCCCGACCGGCTCCGGCTCGGGCTCGGGCTCCGACTCCGGCCCCGGCTCGACCGGGTCCTCCACCGGTTCGACGACCGACTCCCCGACCGGCTCCGACTCGACCGGGTCCTCCACCGGTTCGACGACCGACTCCCCGACCGGCTCCGGCTCGACCGGGTCCTCCACCGGTTCGACGACCGACTCCCCGACCGGCTCCGACTCGACCGGTTCCTCCACCGGTTCGACGACCGACTCCCCGACCGGCTCCGGCTCGGACTCCGACTCGGGCTCCGGCATCTCCTCCTCGGCCGCTCCCTCCCCCAGGTCCGGCTGCCCCGGCGAGGGGGCGGGACCCCCGGCAACGGTCACCGGCAACGACGCCGACATCCCGACCGGCTTGGCCAGAGCCCGGGTGCCCGGCGCCGCGAACCGGGTCAGGTGGACGTCGTCGTGCTCGTCTGCGCCATCGTCGGTCTGCACCACCACGTCGGGCACGGGCTCGGCCGGGTCGCCCGCTCCGTCGCCGGCGGGAGTGGGGGCGGCGGCGGGTACGGCCGACGGCACGGCGACGACGCTCCCGTCACGCTCGGGCCTCCGCCGACGAAGGGCCACGACGACGCCGACGACGACCAGCGCCAGCACCACGACCCCGATCACGATCCCCATGTCCCTCACCATCGGTGCCGGGCCCGGTTCGGGCCGGCACCCCCTTGTCCACCCGGCGGTCCGCCCGCGACGACGCGCCCTTTCTAGCGGAGTGAACGGGACGGGGCGAGCGCGAGGGCTCCGCGGTCAGGGGGCGCGGCACCCAACCGCGCTCGGCTCAGCGGGCCTGGGCCCGGAGACGATCCTTCAACGCCTCCCACCGCTGGTCGGCGCCCGCACCCGAGCCGGCCGTGTACAGCTGCAACGCCTTCCACTCCGGCGCCTCGTAGTCGACCGACGCATCGTCGACCGGCACCTCCGTGCCGTCGAGACGGACCTGCAGCGTCGGGAACGCGGACGGGTCCTCACCGACGCGCAGGATCAGCCGGACCTGCTGCTCACTCCCGTCGGGTCCGGCGATCATGTGGAACCACCAGCGCTCCATGCAGGGGCCTCCTTTCGCGCTCCGACCAGCACGGAGCGTGCACCGCGCCTAGGTGGGCGGTGCGCTTCTCGGACGGGAACCAGCCCGCGGATGGTCCAGCGGGAACTCGATGGAGTCGGCGGTCGCGCGCAGCAACTCGGCGAGGCCGTTGACGATCAGTTGCGGCTCGTCGCCCTTGCCCGCCACCTCACGCAGCAGCGGACGGACCTCCCGGGAGATGAACTCACCGAAGAGGTGCACGAAGGAGGCGGCCAGTCGCTTGCCCTCCTCCGTGTCGTTCAATCGGATGCGCTCGATCACCTCGATCGGGACGCCCGAGGCGATGCCGTCCACGCTCGTGTCCTCCTCCATTGACCCTCCGATCGGCCGATCGAGCCCCGCCCTTGAACCCCGCAGCGCAGAAGGGCCGTCCGGCCCATGCAGGCACGCTAGCCCCGGGAACGCCGGCGGGAGCGGAACCCCGCGACACGATGGGGTAGCGTCGCCGCGTGGCCACCGTCGACCCTACCGGCCGAGTCTCCCCCACCCCCGTCCACGTCGTACGCCCCGCGTCCGGGTACCCCCGACCGACCGGGATCCGCAACGTGGCCCTGTCGGCGGTCGCCGCTGCGGCGCTGTACGAGGTGCTGGCGCGGACCGTCAACCGCGCCCTCGACGAGCCGGTGGTCCCCGGGTTCTGGGACGTGCAGGCCAAGACGGCCGAGTTCCGGCGGCGCGAGGTCAAGAAGGTCGAGCAGTCCCCGGTCGTGCGGGCCGTCGGCGTGCTGTCGCTGGGCTTCGTCGCCGGGGTGATGATGCGGCGCGGCAACCGTGGACGCTCGTGACGAGTCAGGACCGCCACGTCATCGCCGAGCGGCCGTGACCGACGTGGCTGATCCGATGGCGACCGATCCGACGGTACGGGCTGCGTGAGCCCTCGCCCGGCCGTGCTCGCCCGGGGACTGGCCCGGCTCGACCCGCGCCATCCACACGACCGGGCCGTGCAGACGGAGCTGAACTGGGCGGCCCGGGGCGTCTCGCTGCCCCCGGGCCTCGAGCTGCGGTGGCTCGGCACCGCGGGGTTCCTGCTCCGCCACGAGCAGACGACGCTGCTCATCGATCCCTTCCTGACCCGGCGCAGCCTGCCCGCCTCCCTGCGCACCACCCCGCTGTGCAGCGACCCCGAGGTGGTGGCGAGGCTCCTCGACGACGCCACGGCCGTGCTGGTGGGCCACACCCACTTCGACCACGCTGTCGACGTCCCCGAGATCAGCCGGCGCTTCGCCTGCCCGGTCTACGGGTCGAGCTCGCTGCGCCGGCTCATGGCGCTGCACGGAGCCGGCGAGCGCTGTGTCGAGGTCACGGCTCACCGTCCCTACGAGATCGGACCGTTCACCGTGCGCTTCGTCCCCAGCCAGCACTCCCGGCTGCTGGCCGGACTGGCCGTGCCCCAGGGAGGCGAGCTCACCTGCGACCACCTCGACCACCTGGGCCTGGGCGCGTACCGGTGCGGGCAGGTCTGGGGCATCCTCGTCGAGGTGGCGGGGACGACGATCTACCACCAGGGCAGCGCCAACCTGATCGACGAGGAGCTCCGCCGGGCCATCGGACCCGAGGGCGTGGACGTCTTCCTGTGCGGCATCGCCGGGCGCTCCTACACACCCCGCTTCACCCGACGGGCACTCGGGCTGGTGCGTCCCGGCCTGGTCGTCGCCCACCATCACGACGACTTCTTCCGCCCGGTCGACGCACCTCTGGCCTTCTCCCTCAACGTGCACCTGGAAGGCTTCGTCGACGAGGTCGCCGCTGCCGCCCCCCACCTCGCGGTACGCACCCTGGAACCGCTGCAGACCGTGTCGGGATGAGCGCGACCGCGGCCGGACCGGCACGGCCGGCGCCACCGGCCCGACCCCGCAGCGCGCGCCCCGGGCGCTGCTCCTAGGCTGGCCTCATGCGCCTGATCGGCAACATCCTGTGGCTCCTGCTCGCCGGGCTGTGGCTCGCCATCGGCTACGTCGTCGCCGGAGTCGTGCTGTGCCTCACCGTCATCGGCATCCCGTTCGGCGTGCAGTCGTTCAAGTTGGCCGGCTACGCACTGGCGCCGTTCGGACGGGTCGTCGTCGACGAGGGCGACCGGGGCTCCGGCTGCCTGACCACCGTCGGCAACGTCCTGTGGATCGTGCTGGCCGGCATCTGGCTGGCCATCGGCCACGTGGTGACAGGCCTGTTGCTGTGCCTGACCATCATCGGGATCCCCTTCGGGATCGCCAACATCAAGATGGCGGCACTGGCGCTGGCGCCGTTCGGCAAGACGATCGTGTCGCTCGACGACCTCGAGGACAGCCACCGGGTCGTCGCCCGCATGCCCGCCGCCATGCGCCCCCGCTGAGTCACGCCGACCCCGTCCGCCTTCGACGACGCACCGCCGGTCGCGGCGAGCGCGCGGCGGCGGGGAACTGTCGGTCGGGGTCCTCCGGCTGCTAGACCTAGAGCGTCTCGGACACCGTCACGGACCACAGGAGCGCCGGTCGATGCAGGTCGTGATCATCTACGAGAGCCTCACCGGGAACACCGAGCGGGTCGCCTGGCTGATCGCCGACGAGTACTTCCGCCGCGGGGTCGACGCCCGGATCTTCCCCGTCGCCGCGGCGGAGGAGCCCGAGGTCGTCGAGGCCATCGCCCAGGCCGATCTGGTCATCCTGGGGAGCTGGACCGACGGCATCTTCGTGGTCGGCCAGCGCCCGGCCAAGGGCGGCAGGTTCGCCAAGCTCCCGAACCTCCAGGGCAAGCGCTGCGTGGTGTTCTGCACCTACGCGCTCAACCCCGGCCGGACGCTCGACAAGTTCACCAAACGGGTCGAGGGTCTCGGCGGCCAGGTGCTCGGCGGCCTCGCCATCCGCCGCAACCAGCTCGAGGAGGGCGCACGGGACTTCGTGGCCCGCCTCGACGACGTCGTACCGGCCTGACGCGATGAAGGCCGTGCGCGAGCGCGACGTCGTGTTCGGCACCGAGCTGCTCGACGACACGTTGTCGTGGCGACGGGATCGCCGGCGCGCCCGTGCATCGGCACCGTCGAAGGCGGCGAGACGCGAGGCGATCGCCGGCCGGGCCGTCCATGCGGCACGCCACGCCGCAGAGCGCAGGGCGGGCCTGGTCCCCCGGGGCGGGCCGGCGATCCCCGACCTCCGGTCCCGCCACTCCCGCTGCTCGGTGCTGTCCTACCGCAGCGTGGCGTCGGTGGCCTCGGCGTTGTCGGCCGGATCGGCGGGAAGCCTCGCCTCGCTGCTCTCGGTGGGGTCGATCGCTTCGGTGGGCTCCGCCGGCTCGATCCTGTCCATCGGCTCCTCCGGGTCGATCCTGTCGATCGGCTCCGCCGGCGGGTTGCTCACCGTGGGACGGGCGGGCGCCCGCGGTCGACGCACACCCGACGGCACCACGATGGCCGAGGTGCACGCCTTCGAGCGCCTCGGTTCGCTGCTCGCGTTGGCTGCGTTCGTCGCTGCGGCGGCGGGCCGCTGACCGCCGGCCCCTGACCGCCGGCCGGCGAACGGGCCTCGGCGCCGGGGCCGGACGAGCCGGGCCTTCCCCACGACGGTTCGACCCGGTAATCTGACGTTCCGTCAGGAATGGGGTCGGAGGACTCCAAGCCGCGAAGGGGTGGGCCCATGACCGCGACGACCGATGACGACGCGCCGCCGACCGACCCGTCGACCGGGCTCCCGGCCCGGGTGGCGGCCGCTCACCGGGATCTGCAGCGACGACTGGGCCGGTCCGCCCCGGCCCGGATGCTCGCTGCGCTCCCCCGGACCGGCGCCTTCGCCGGGCGCACCCTCGGCCGGGGCCGTGACCCGGGTCGGGACGGCCCGCCGGTGCCGTCGCTGTCACCGGCCCTGCTGGCCCACGTGGCGCTCGACGAGGCGATCCTGCTCGCGGCCATGGGCCCCAACCGGTTCCCGACCCGCGGCGAGTACCGCCGGGTGGGCGACGAGCTGCGCGCCGCCCGCGACCTGTGGGCAGCCGAAGGCTGGCTGCACGACCCCACGACCTACCACCGCACCCCGCCACCGCTCGAGCGCCCCCAGACCCAGAGCGGCTGGGCGCTCGGCCTGCGCTACGAGCGGCTCTCGTTCGACAGCGGCTACGAGCCCCACGACGACGAGCCCGGTCGGACCCGCTGGCTGGACTACGCCACCAACCGCGTCGCCGGGGCATGGGTGCTGCGCCACGACGACGGCCCGCGCCCCTGGGTGGTGGCCGTCCACGGGTTCGGCACCGGGTCGGCCTTCATGGACTTCCCCGCCCTCGGCGTCGCCACGCTGCACCACGACCTGGGCTGCAACGTCATCGGTCCGCTGCTCCCGCTGCACGGACGCCGCAAGATCACCCGGCTCAGCGGCGAGGCCTTCCTCTCGTTCGACCTCATCGACACCGTGCACGGTCTGGCCCAGGCCGTGTGGGACGTCCGCCGGCTGCTGAGCTGGGTCGAGGCGCAGGACCCCACCGCCGTCGGGGTGTACGGCGTCTCGCTCGGAGGCTACCTGGCCTCGCTGCTGGTGGGCCTGCACGACGGGATCGACTGCGTCGTGGCCGGC
Source organism: Acidimicrobiales bacterium (assembly GCA_025456085.1). Lineage (GTDB taxonomy): Bacteria > Actinomycetota > Acidimicrobiia > Acidimicrobiales > Acidimicrobilacustridaceae > JALOLF01. The sequence continues at coordinate 7,440 of JALOLF010000043.1, read as the reverse complement.
ATCCCGGTGTCGGACTTCCCCGCCCTGTACAGCTCCCACGCACCGGCGCACATCCGGATGCGCGCCATCGAGCACGAGATCCTGGGCGGGCCCGCCGAGGAGGTCCACCGGGTGGTGTCGCCCCTCAGCTTCGCCCCCCGGGTGCCCCACGAGCACCGGGCGGTCTACGCCGGCCTGGGCGACCGGGTGGCCCGACCCCGCCAGGCCTGGCAGCTCTGGCACCACTGGGGCGATCCCGAGATCCTCTGGTTCCCCGGCAGCCACGTGGGCTACCTGTGGTCCGGGGCGGTGGGGGCCTTCGTCCGGCGGAACCTGCGCCGGGGACTGGGCATCGAGGAGCCCACGGACACCGAACGGGCAGCCGGCGCGGATCGCTGACAGGCTGTGGCGATGATCCGCGCCGGACTCCAGATCCCGAACTTCACCTTCCCCGACGTCGCCCCCGCCGAGCTGTTCGGCCGGGTGGCCGACGTCGCGGTCACCGCCGAGACCCACGGGTTCGACACCGTGATGGTGATGGACCACTTCTACCAGCTGCCCCTGCTGGGACCGACCGACCACGAGATGCTCGAGGCCTACACGCTGCTCGGCGCGCTCGCCGCCCGGACCAGCACCGCCCGCCTCGGCACCCTCGTCACCGGTGTGACCTACCGCAACCCCGCGCTGCTGGCCAAGATCGTCACCACGCTCGACGTGATCTCCGGCGGTCGGGCCTTCCTGGGCATCGGCGCGGCCTGGTTCGACGTGGAGCACGAGGCGCTCGGCTTCGACTTCCCACCGGTGAAGATCCGCTTCGAGATGCTCGAGGAGGCCCTGCACATCTGCCGGGCCATGTTCCGGGGCGAGCGCCCCTCCTTCGAGGGCCGGCACTACCGGGTGCACGACGCCATCAACTCCCCCGCTCCACTGCAGGCCGGCGGACCGCCGCTCATGATCGGCGGACAGGGCGAGCGCAAGACCCTGCGCCTCATGGCCCAGCACGCCGAGATGGCCAACTTCACGTCGGGCTTCGACGAGCTGCCCCGCAAGCTGGACGTGCTGGCCGCCCACTGCGCCGACGTGGGCCGCGACCCGGCGGCGATCAACAAGACGCCCCTCGGCTCCCTGGTGCTGGCCGCCACCATGGAGGAGGCCGAGGCCAAGCGCAACCGGTTCCTGGCCGACCGGGGCCTCGACTGGGACGCCCTCGACGAGAGCACGCGGGCGCTCGTCGGGGCGCGCCTGATCGTCGGCGACCCCGACGCCGTGGGCGAGCAGGTCCGGGATCTGCTGGCCACGGGGCTCGACGGCATCATCGTCAACATGCCGGCCGACGGCTGGGACCTCGAGGCCGTCGCCCACGCCGGCCAGGTGCTGTCCGCCGCGCTGGGTTGAGCACCGCCGGCGCGCCGGGTCGGCCCGGCCACGACCTGCGGCGCGCCGGATCAGGGGTCGACGAAGTGCGACATGCCCCGCTCGAGCGCCTCGACCAGGTGGGGTCGCAGGCGCGCGGCCGGGATGATGTCGCGCACCGAGCCCATGCGCTGGGCCCGTTCGACGCTGTGGATGGTGTCGAACTCCGTCGCCAGCTCCCCCAGCTTCTCCGAGCGCACGGCCACGCGCAGCTCGGCGAGCTCGGCCCGGAGCCGGCTGCGCTCCACGCCCTCCGCGTCGTGCAGACGCTCCTCCAGCTCGAGCACCCGGGGATCGTTGCGGGTGCGGGCGTCCACCTCGCCGGCGAAGACCACCGCCGCCGCCGGGGCGCCGCCGATGACCGACGCGTGGGAGCCCTCGATGGCCACGGTCTCCAGGTGGTCGTTGAGCCGCTGGCTGAACACCACGAAGGCCCCGCCGTGGAAGCGCGACACGACGCTGAACACGATGGGTCCGTCGAAGTTGACCACTGCGCGACCGATCTCGGCGCCGAACTCGAGCTGCCAGGACCGCATCGAATCGGGTGAGCCGTCGAAGCCCGACAGGTTGGCGAGCACCACGACGGGTCGGCTGCCGCTCGAGGCGTTGATGGCCCGGGCGATCTTCTTCGAGGACCGGGGGAACAGCGTGCCCGAGGTCCAGCGCGCCGGACCGTCGGCGGGCACGGGTCCGCGGCGGTCGAGCGGATGGGACTCGATGCCGAGGAGCGTGACAGGCCAACCTCCGATGTGCGCGTCCCACACGACCGCGGTGTCGGCACCGGCCATGGCCCCCCAACGCTCCATCGGCGCCAGGTCCTGGTCGATGACGGCGCGCATCACGGTGCGGATGTCGAAGGCCAGCTTGCGCTCGGGGTTGGTCTCCTCGGAGAAGATCTCCCCCACCCGCACGAACTCGCTGTCCTCGAGGTGGTGGGGCATGTCGCGCACGTCGCGGTCGACGGGGTCGATGGAGGGCGCCCGACGGGGGAAGCGCTCCCCCGGTGCCACGTAGGCGTGCTCGTAGTGCGCCAGCAGCACCCGACAGGCGCCGGCCAGGTCCGGCGCCCAGTACTGGGCCTGGCCGTTGGGGCCCATGATCCGCTCGTAGCCGCCGATGCCGAAGTTGTCGTCGGCGGAGACGCCCCCCGAGTAGTCGAGCGCCTGCTTGCCGGTGAGCACCATGGCGCTCTCGGGGGTCATGACCAGGATGCCCTTGGTGTGCATGAGCATCGTGGCCTCGGCGTTCCAGTAGGGCTGGGCCCCCACGTTGATGCCGGCCACCACCACGTTGACCTCGTGGCCGGCCTGGGTGAACTCGATGAGCCGGCGCAGCACCGCGGCCACGCCGTCCATGTTCTCGGTACCCGAGTCCATGGCGATCTTCGCCCCCGCCGACAGCGCGAACCACTCGACGGGAGCGCCGAGCTCCTCGGCCAGGTCGAGCGCGGCGTTGATGCGCACGCACTCCTTCACCGCGATCGAGCCCAGCGCCCGGGTCGGGTCGCCGAAGATGCCCGAGCGGTTCTGGCCCGGCGGTCGGTCGACCGGTTCGAGACGGCTGCCGTAGATCTCGTCGGCGCCCTCCGGCAGGTCGTACTCCACGAACGAGCCCGGCGGCAGGTCGCCCTGCGCGTCGCCCGCGGCCGGAGCGAGGGTCTTGATCAGCTCGTAGGGGTACACGGTGCCGCGGCGACGGGCCTGCACGACCTTCTGCGTGTAGGCGTCGAGCGGCCGCAGCGGCTCGGCCGGCGGATCGTCCACCTCGACCATGACCCCGCTGCCGGTCGGGTTGGAGAAGCGCAGGACCCGCTCCCGCAGCACCTCCCCCTCGCGCAGCCGCCCACGCACGTTGACCACCTCGATGCCCAACCCCGCCGTGGACCGGGCCAGCTGGCGCATGACCTGGCGGATCTCCTCGGGGCTGAGCTCGATCGGCGGCCAGACGTAGAAGAAGACGCGGTTCCAGTGCAGGCGACGGTCCGGGGGCCGCCGCGCCTGGAAGCGCCGGATGCCCTCGAGCGTCTCGGCCAGCGCGTACTCCAGCTGGGGCACGCCGACCACCCGACCCCGCTCGTTGCGCACCGGTGTGAGGTCGCGCACCTCGGCCACCGCGAACAGCCGCTCGTCCCTGGGGTTCTCCTTGGCCACGCCCCGGAAGAGGTAGACGTCCTCGGCGGAGGGAAGGCGCTCGAGGTCGAAGTTGGAGAACCGCCACAGCTGCAGTCGCTTGGCCATGAGGGGATGCAGACCACGCACCGGGCGGTCCTCGACGAGGCGTCCCTCGGCATCGGGCCGGAAGGTGAAGATCTGCACCGCGGACATGCCCGGCCCCTCGTCGGCGTCGGCCACCGCCACCACCACCCGGTGCAGGGTCGGCGGGAAGGCGACGTGACGGAGCCGCTCGGCGAGCAGGTCGGCGAGCTCGTCACCGACCAGGCGGGCCGAGGGATGGTCGGCCTGGCGATCGTAGAAGTCGATCACGACGCGGTGATCGGGGGGCAGCACCGCGGCGTGCGTGGCGACCGTCTCGGCCACCTCGTCGAGCTCGGACAGCTCGAGCTGGGTGGTGACGAGGTGGAACCACCCCCCTTCCCAGCCGTGCTGGGCGGTGACGAACGAACGCCCACCGAGCACGAAGCCGCCCACGTGCTCGAGCTCGCGCATCCGGTAGTAGCGACGGGTCATGACCTCCAGCAGCGCGTCGCGCAGCAGGTGGTTGGCCTCCGAGGCCAACCGGGCGGTCAGCATGGGCGCCATCGGCAGGGGGCACTCGACCAGTCGCGCGATGTGCACGTCGCGCTCCGCGGGGGGCAGCCCCCGGGCAAGCTCCTCGAGCTCCGCCTCCATCTCGGCGTAGAGCGCGTCGCGCCCGGCGCGCAGCATGGGCTCGTCGTAGAAGCGGAACCGGACCTCGCGGGCCACGTCGGCGATGGTCGGGTCCCGCCAGCTCGTGGCGTCGATGAGGTGGTCGAGCATGTCGCGGTACTCGGGGCCCAGGCGACCTGCGAAGCCCTCGGCGGACTCCAGGCGGCGGTCGAGGATGGCCATGACCGCGTCGACCTGGAGCTGGATGTGCTGCTGGGCCCGGAACATGCGGTACAGCGCCCGCTCCAGCTGCGGCGTGCGGTCCAGGCTGTCCACCCCGTAGTGCGACAGGGCTCGCTGGAGCTGACGCACGTACCGGCGAGGCAGACCCTCGACATCGGCGTCGAGTGAGCGCAGGTAGGCGTTGAAGTACTCCTGCGGGCTGCGGGTCGCCTCACCGACGTCGTCCACCTGACCCACGTCGTCGACGTCGTGACGGCTCCGGGTGAGCCGACGCAGATCGGCGAACACGGTGAGGACCCGTTGCTCCTCCCGCAGCAGCTCGGGGTCGTCGGGATCGAGCAGCCGGCACACCTCTCGCTGGTCCTCGGCCACCCGGCGCACGTCCACGTCGGGGACGTCGAAGCCCAGCACCAGACGGATCAGCGCGTCGGCGTTGGCCCGGCAGCGACCCCGGATGTCGAGGCCCGTCACCTCGTCGTCGTGGAGACGGATGCGGTCGACGAGCACCGTCGGCTCCATGCCGTCGACGACCTCGATCTGCAGGATCGGCGCGCCGGCGTCCACCTGCACGTTGGCGGAGACGAGGACCTCACGGACCCGGCCGCCCATCGGGGCCCGCAACGCCATCTCCATCTTCATGCTCTCGACCACCGCCACCCGGTCGCCGGCCTCGACCACCTCACCGGGCTCGACGTCGATGGAGGCCACGACCGCCGGCGCCGGGGCGCGCACGATGCCACCGTCGTCGCGCGAGATGCGGTGGGTGACGCCGTCGACCTCGACGAGGTGGACACCCCCGTGGCTGGTGGACACCGTGCGGTACGTCGTGCCGGCGTAGGTGAGCCGACCCTCGAAGTCGCTCAGACGCTCCACCTGCACGTCGCTGCTGGCGTCGTCGAGCTGCACCCGGTACCGACCGGGCCCGGTGTGGAACACGACGAGCCGGTACCGGTGGCCGCGGTGGGCCAGATCCACGGTGCGACCCATGTCCTCGTCGGCCTGGGGGCGACCGCGACGGGCCCAGGTGAAGAAGCGGGCCCGGTCGAGGGCCTCTGCCTCGTCGGCGGCGTCGACCGCGGCCTGCACGAGCGCCACGTCGGCGTGGCGGGTGGGCGCCACCCCACCCTCCAGGGCGAGGCGGTCGAGCCAGCGGTTGTCGAAGGCACCGCTGCGGATGTCGGGATGATCCAGCAGATCCAGCAGGAAGCCCTGGTTGGTGGTGCCACCGCGCACGACCACGGTCGTCTCGGCCAGGGCGCGCCGCAGGCGGGCCAGCGCCTCGGGCCGGGTGCGGCCCCAGGACATGATCTTGGCGATCATGGAGTCGAACTCGGCGGGGATGAGGTCGCCTTCGGACACGCCGGCGTCGACCCGCACGCCGGGACCGGCGGGGAGCCGCAACAGCTCGATCGTCCCCGGCGCCGGCGCGAACTCGGCCTCCGGGTCCTCGGCGTTGAGGCGGACCTCGATGGCGTGACCGGAGGTGGGCGGCGGGTGCCCCTCGAGGCGGCCGCCCGCGGCGACGTCGAGCTGCAGCTTGACGATGTCGACGCCGGTGGTGAGCTCGGTGACGGGGTGCTCCACCTGGAGGCGGGCGTTGACCTCCATGAACGAGAAGCTCTGCGTCTCCGGTTGGTAGAGGAACTCGACCGTGCCGGCGTTGCGGTACCCGGCCACCCGCGCCAGGCGGACGGCGGCCTCCCGGAGCTCCCGGTCCTGCTCCTCGGTGAGCACCGTGCACGAGGACTCCTCGATCACCTTCTGGTTGCGCCGCTGCACGCTGCAGTCGCGCACCCCCAGCGGCCAGATGTTGCCGTGGCCGTCGGCGATGATCTGCACCTCGACGTGGCGCGCCGACCGGACCAGTTGCTCGAGGAAGACCGTGGGGTCCCCGAAGGCCACGAGCGCCTCGGAACGGGCCGACTCGAAGGCGCGTTCGAGGTCCTCGGGCCGGTCGACCCGACGGATGCCGCGACCGCCGCCCCCCGCGCTGGCCTTGACGAGCAGCGGATAGCCGATCGACTCGGCGGCGCGGTGGGCGTCGTCGAGCAGATCCACGGCCCCGCCGCTCCAGGGGGCGACGGGCACGCCGGCCTCCTCGGCGAGGAGCTTGGCGCCGATCTTGTCGCCCACCGCGCGCGTCACCGCGGGCGGCGGACCGACGAACACGATGCCGAGCCGTTCGCACAGCTCGGCGAACTCGGCGTGCTCGGAGACGAACCCCCAGCCCACCCAGGCCGCGTCGGCGCGTGCGGCCACCAACGCCCGCTCGAGGGCGTCGTAGTCGAGGTAGCCGTTCTTGCGCTCCCCGTCGCGCCGGTCGAGGAAGGCCGCCGGTCCGATCAGCACGGCCTCGTCGGCCTCCCTCGCGAACATGGCCCGGCGCTCGGGCTCGGTGTAGAGCGCGATCGTGCGGATGGCGTTCCCGTGCTCCTCGTTGAGCTCGCGCACCGCCCGGATGCAGCGCATGGCCGGTTCGCCACGGTTGACGATGGCCAGACGCCGGAACGGTCCCTGCACGTTGCTGTCCCCCTAGCTCATCGCTGCGCGCAGGGGTGCCAACGACTGCTCGTCGGGCCCTCCGGGCAGCTCGATGGTCCGATACCCCTCCAACCGGACGAGCACCCGCCCGTCGTCGGCGACCACGACGACGTCGAAGCCGCCACCGCCGGCCAGCGGCGTGGCCAACGCGACGGCCGGGCCGGCGTCGTCGGCATCCGCCGCCGCGGCGACCCGATCCACCCCGGTCGGCAGCGCCATGCGACCCGTCGTGCCCAGCTCCCACATCCCCGCCGTCTGGAAGCACAGCTCCACCAGCCGGGGTGCGACGCGCAGCGGGTCGTCGCCGGCGTGGTTGGCGGGCAGGTCGGACGCCAGCCGGCCCGCGCTGGCGTCGCCGACTCGCCACGCCTCGGCCAGCACCTGATAGGCCCGGCCGTGGAAGTACACGGCGTAGACCTCCTCGGCGGTGATGCGAGCGCCCTCGGGCGGGGCCGGC
>JALOLF010000259.1 GCA_025456085.1 Acidimicrobiales bacterium | reverse complement strand
CGAGCTGTCCGCGCGCGAGTTCTCCCTCGCCACCGTGCTCCTGCACAACCCCGGGCGCGTCCTCACCCGCGAACAGCTCCTCGACCGCGTCTGGGGCTTCGACTTCGACCCCGGCTCCAACGTCGTCGACGTCTACATCCGCTACCTCCGCAACAAGATCGGCGCCGCACGCATCGAGACCGTCCGCGGCATGGGCTACCGACTCATCGACACCTGACCCGGCGGCCTGCCGCTGACATGCCGCTGACAGGCCGCCGGGTCCGGGTACCGCGCACGATCCCACCGATGGCGACGCCTCCGTCACCCAACCCGAGCAGTCCGAGGTGCCGGCCTCGGCCTAGGGAACGACGTTGCCGTTGGCGTCGATGAGGACGTCTACCTTGCTGCCGTCATCGAGGGTGACCTCGATCTCGAACGCGGCCCCCCGCTCGTCCTCTCGTCCGCTCCACACTTCGGGTGCCCTCGCGGCCGCGCCTGAGGCCCGGGTTCCGCAGTTGGTGGGCACACCACCTCGCGGGACGTGACCGTGTCGCGGGAACACCCCCCGCGAGACCACCGCCACCAGGCCGCTGGAACCCCCAGAGCGGACCTGCAGGCAACCCACCCCCCAACCGCCCGAACAACCCGCGGCCCGCGTCACGCCGTCATCGGCACCTCGCCGGGGGGCGGTGGCCTCGCGGCGCTGGACCAGTGACCGGTAGCGGCGGGAGGTGAGCGCGCCACGACACCGGTCACGACGATGGTCCGTCTTCGCGCCCGGCGATGGCTGGACGGGGAGGTCGCTCGGGTCGTTTGCCTCTGGCCCTGGCAGGGCCGAGGAACTGCACCCTCGGTGCAGAAGGCGTCAGCGCACGTCGCTCGCGAGCGACCGCCCGCAAGGGATGGCGTGGTTCGCCGGAGTGGTGGATCGGAGGCACGATGTCCACGACCAAGAACGTCCTGCTGCCCCTCTTCGGCTGGTTCGCCCTTCTCCCTGTGGCGCTGTTGGCGCTGCTTCGCACTCCCCTGGAGGCCGGTTTGGCCGCGGCGCTGGTGGGTGGGCTGGCGAGCGCCGCCGGGGTGTGGTCACGAACGCTGCGCCACAATCTTCCCTTGACGGCCGCAACGAGCGCCGTGAGCTGGGGGGCGTGCGCCGCCCTGGCCGCGTGGCTGGCGAGCGGGCCGTGGCTGGTGGTGGCCTTCCCGCTGGCGATGGTGGCCGCCGTGCTCCCCCTGCGGCTCATCGGCGCGCCCCGGTTCGTGAACAACCCTCTGGTGCGCACCCAGCAGCCGTGGCTGGCGGTGGTGCACACGGCTCGGCTGGGTGGCGATCTGATGACGACGGCGGTGCTCGCGACCGCGAGCACGTCGGTGGCGCTGGCGCTGGGTGGGTACCTCGGGTCAGCGGCGGCCGGGACCGGCTTCGTGGTGGCGGTGCTGACGTTCGGCTGGGCGAGCCTGCGGCGCGCCACGGCCCGGGCCGGGCAAGGCAGCCCCCATCGCGTCGCGGCGGTGGTCGTCGACGGCGAACCACCGGGGCACGGAGAGCCCACCGGGGTGGTCTCCACCGAGTCGCCGGAGTACCGCGACGTGGAGGGAACGCTGGCGCGCTACCGGCCTCACGTCGAGGAGGCCGCGCGTCAGGGCGCCAGAGTGATCGTGCTCCCCGAGGCCAGCGTCGTTACCGAGAACGGTGGGGAGGCACGCTGGTGCGCGGGGGTGGAGGCCTGGGCCCGCGCGCTCGACGTGGCGATCGTCGCGGGCTTCTTCGACGCGGCGACCCCGAGGAACACGCTGGCGGTCATCGACACGAGCGGCGTGGCCGCGCGCTACGACAAGCAGCACCCCGCCCGCGGGGCCGAGCCGCCCCCCGTGGCCAAGATGGAGGTGGGCCCTCACCGGCTGGCCACCGGAGAAGCGCTATCGACGGCCATCTGCGTCGACCTCGACTACTCCGACACCGCGCGCTCGGCGCGGCGGGCCGGCGCGCTCCTGGCGGTGCCGTCGAACGACTGGTTCGGCGGGTTCGAGGTCCTGCACCATCACAGCGCGGTGTGGGCTGCGGTCATGGGCGGGGTTCCCGTCGTGCGCTCGACCGGGCACGGCATCTCCTCGATCTACGACGGCGCCGGCCAGGTGCTGAAGCAGCAGAGCAGCGCGGACGGACCGGTGGTGCTGGTAGCCGACGTGCGCGGCTGACCACCACGGCTTCTTGCCCCACCCTCGCGCGCGAGGGCGCACCGTGGCTATTCGGTTGACTGCGCTCGGTGGGTGGCTGCACGCGGCCGTCGGGTGGCGATTTCGGCGTAGGTGGTGGGCGGGATCTGGCAGCCTAGGGAACCCGCCGGGGTGTGGGGGCTGGACCCGCTCTGGCCACGGGACCAGGCGGGTCAGCTCGGGCGCAGTCGGGTCATCTCCTGGTCGACATCGACCGAGGTGATCGGGCGCCGGGTCACCTTCCACCAGTTCAGCGCCACGAAGATCCCCCAGCCCAAGGTCACCCACACCGGCCAGGGGTAGGAACCGAGACCGTCCGTCAGCGCCCACAGTCCCCACAGGAAGAGGTTGACGACCAGATACACCACCAGGTTGTACTGGAAGGCCCGCCTATCCTTGAGGCGCTTCATCGCCTGCTCGCGCAGTGCCTGGTCGTCGCCCGTGGGCGGCGGAGGGATCGTCATGGCCACCTCCTACTCGAGGGTCTCGCTGCGGGTCAGCGTCGACCCGCAGGCAGCCGCAGCCACGGGTCGAAGGTCCCAGGACGCCCACGTCGGCGAGCATGCCGACGAGCCGCGCGGGACGCGGCAGCGGGCCGTGGCCGGCACCGGCCGTCGGCGTCGGGTGCCCGGCCCCGGCCCGGGGTTGGGCATTCCGCCTCTGGCCCGTGACCGCCCCCCGCGCGGTATCGCAAGGAGGGGAGGTGGCATCGGTGCGTCCGGGAGGGGTCGACGGCGCAGTCCCTGAGGGGCTGGTGCTGCTCGCCCGGCTGGTCCGCCTGAGCCGACAGTTCCCCCTGCTGACGGTCCCTGCCGAGGTCGCGACCGTGGGGCCGCTGCTGAACCTCATGATCGGCGGCGATCGGGTGCCGATCGCTACCGTGCCGCCCTTCGGCTGGACACCGAGGAGTACATCCCCCTGTACCGGGCGACACTGCGCGAGCTGCTGCGCCCGGTCCCCGGACGGGTCCTGCTGACCGGCCTGGTGGATCGAGCGATCAGGCACGACCTACAGGAGAACGCCCACCTGCGCGCCGCCCTCGACGAGCTCGACCCCTCCGACGGGGCCGCGCCGCGGGTGCATGCGGCCACCCGGTACACCGTCCCCGCGGCCGCCCATGCGACAGTCAAGTTCGCCGCACTGGCCCCTGCGCTGCCGCCGGCCGGCGCGACCGCCGCCGTCTTGGCGCTACGAACCCTGCAGGTCCCCGCGTGGCGCCGTCCGCACCCCCGCGAAAGCCCCCAAGGTGATCGGGGACCGGAAGCCGGCCGTCGACGACGCGACGCGGCGCCGCCCTATGCCACCAAGCGGTCGCCACTTCCGGCGCGGATACGCCGACGGCCTGCCTGACAGCGGCCAGGTGCGCGGAG
>JALOLF010000258.1 GCA_025456085.1 Acidimicrobiales bacterium | reverse complement strand
AGCGGATAGAGTGACGCCTCCACGGGCTGTGGCGCAGTTTGGTTAGCGCGTCGGTCTGGGGGACCGAAGGTCGGAGGTTCAAATCCTCTCAGCCCGACCACGACACCGCCGGAACACGAAGGCCCCCGATCGCTCGGGGGCCTTCTGCGTGGTCGTCCGCCCCCTAGCCCCAGTCGTAGCCGTAGTCGGCGGCAAGTGCCCGCAGCGCCGCCAGCTCCGGCCCGTCGGGGAGGTCGCCCGCCTCGGTGATCCGGTTGGCGCGCCGGGCGTTGACGTCGGTGGGCATCGAGGCGAGCTCGGCACGGGCCCGTCGGATCAGCTCCGGATGGCCGACGACGCCCAGGAGGTCGGGGAGGGCATCGGCGAGGTCCTCGATACGGATCCGCAGGTCGGCGTGGCGCTGCGCGAGTCGGTTCCAGCGCACCACGTACTGCATGGCGTCGCGCACCGGATCACCGGTGCGATCGAGCACGGGCAGCACACGGGCCAGGTTGGAGCTCGAACCGGGCAGCTCGAAGAACCCGTTGGCCACGAGCGAGCCGACGACCTTGACCGGATCCCGAACCTGGTGGACGACGATGCCACGGTACGAGGAGAGGTAGGCGACGGCGTGGTAGGAGGAGTCGCCTTCGAGGTGGCGGAGGTGGCGGACACCCTTCTTGGTGAAGACGTCCTCGTGGCCGCAGGGCACGCCCACGTTGGTCAGCAGGCGGGCGGTGAACACCGTGCCGCATCGACCGGTTCCCGTGATCACGAAGCGGGGCGCCGGGATGAGCCGGTTGCGGACCCTCGCCTTGAGTCGCCGGCGCAGGGCCGCATTGGGCGCGCCGGAGCGCTGGCGCGGTGGCGTCGTGCGACGGGTACCGTCGCCGCTCATCCGCTCTCGGCCTGCGCGTCCCGGATCCGCTCGGCCGTCAGGTCGGCCAGCTCGTTGAGTTGCAGCTCGACGCCGTCGGGGAGCCGGGACTCGTAGGCGAGGAGATGCTCCCGCAGGGGCGCCACGCCGTCGGGGTCGGTGGCCCAGAACTGGAAGTTGTCCTCGAAGGCGGTCACGTTGCGCTGGCCGAGCGTCCACTCGCCCACCAGCACCCAGTCCGCCGGGGTCTTGAAGAACAGGGTGGTCGGGTAGACCGCTGCCACCTGGACCCCGTTGCGCTCCGTCAGCTCGCCCCAGAACTCGGGGGTGTCGGTGCCGTTGCGGCGGGCCTGCAGGGCGTCGTAGTTGCCCAGACCCAGCAGGTCGACGATGGGGCCGTCGTGCTCCAGGCTGATGTAGCCCAGCTCCCCGGTCGCGATCGGCACGCCGTCGTAGTACTCGGCCAGGAACTGCGCAGCCTGGTAGCGCTGGCGGTAGGTGTTGTCCGCGGCCAGGGGCACGTCGAGCAGCAGCTGCGCCTTCACCGGGCACGCCACGACACCGACGATACCCAGCACCAGCACCGCCCGTCCACGCTGGCCCGCGGGCACCACCTCGGCCGCGGCGCGCAGCGTGAACCACAGCCCCAGGGCCACGAGGTACCCCTGGTAGCGGTCGTACCAGCCGAACGAGGCGAGGGCCGCGTGCAGCGCGGCCGTCACCACCACGGTGACCGCTGCGACCACGGTGCCCGGATGCCGCGCGGCGCGCCACGCCCACACCAGGTAGGCCACCGCCAGCAGCCACGTGACCAACACGAACGGGTCTCGGGCGAGTGCCTCGAGGGTGTCCCAGCCGCTCACGCTGGACCCCGCGCCGTCGGTCGCGGTCGACTTGGCCAGCACCGAGTTCGGGAGCCATCCCTGGCCCATTGCCTTGTTGAACACCCCGAACAGGGCGACCGGGACCCCGGCCGAGAGCCCGATCGCCACGGCCGTGCGCAACGCGGCGCCCAACCGGGCCGGCCCGTCACGCCACCCGGGGAGCAGTTGGCGGGCCACCACGCCCGTGCCCAGGGCGGCGGCGAGGAACAGCGTCTCGAAGCGCACCAGCGCCCCGGCCGCCAACAGCACGTAGGGCAGCCAGGCGGGGCCCACCGGACGCTGCTCCTCGCGACCGGCGAACAGCCAGACCAGGGCCACCGCGAGAGCCATGTGCGCGACGTGCTCCATGCCCACGAACACCAGGCCGGGCAGGAACAGCACCACCAGGACCAGCACGACCAGCACGACCCGGTCGAGCCAACGGCGCTCCGGGCGCAGCAGGGTCTGGGAGCGGGCGAAGAGGGCGAGCAGGACGCCGGCGGCGACGAGGTTGAGCACGAGGGGCAGCCACGAGCCCTCACCGGGAACCAGCTTCACCAGAGCGGCGCAGAGCAGGGTCCACAGCGGCGAGGACGACGCGGACTGGAACTCCCCGGCGTGCACGCCCCAGGTGCCGTCCTCGGCCAGCGTGGTGGCCATCGAGAGGTGGATGGCGGGGTCGTCGACGACGTAGACGAGGGTGCCGTCGGTCCGTGCCAGCACCGCCACCAACGCCAGCGCGACCGCGACGAGGACCGCGCCGAACCCGATGGCGAAGAACGAGCGCCGCTGGGCCTCGTCCGCCTCGTCGGGTGCGTGCACCTCGGTGGTTCGCGGGGCGTCGGTATCGGTCGTGGCGATGGCGAGAGCGTAGACGCCAACGCCGGGTCCACCCCAGCAACGGGTACGGTGCGCACCGTCATGAACGCCACACCCGGTGCCGACCCGTAACCCGCCGAGAACGCCGCCATCGCCGAGAACGCCGCGACCGCCGCCGACGAGCAGCCCGACACCCCCGAGAGCCTGCAGCGGCTCCGCGCCCAGCGCGCCGCCAAGCTCGACGCCCTGCGCGCCGCAGGCGTGGAGGTGTACCCCTACCGCTTCGACCGCACCCACACGCTGGGCGAGGTGCGGGATCGGTTCGACCACCTCCAGGCAGGGGAGGAGACCGACGTCGAGGTGGCTGTCGCCGGTCGGCTCCTGCTCAAGCGCGAGCAGG
>JALOLF010000042.1 GCA_025456085.1 Acidimicrobiales bacterium | reverse complement strand
ACGACCTCGTTCGAGGAGGTGTTGGCCGTCCAGGACCGCGAGCCCCCGTCCGACCCCCGGCATGCGCTCGTGGATCGGGGCCGCTACGTCCAGCAGCTCTGCCGCTTCGAGGAGGTCGTGGGGCGGGCGCGGCTGCACGTCTGGCTCTTCGACGACCTGGTGCGGGACCACACGCAGGTGGCCGACGAGGTCGCCGCGGTGCTCGGGGTCCCCCCACTCGGGGAGCGCTGGGGGGCCCTGCCCCGGGCCAACCCCGCCCGTCGTCTGGTGGTGCCGCCCATCGTGCGGCGGGGCCTGCAACGGATCACCCCGCGCCAGGCCCGCCCGATGATGAACCGGCTCACCACCCGACCCTTCTCCCCCGAGCCCATGGCGCCGGCCACCCGGCGCTCGCTGGCCGGTCGGTACCGAGCGGACAACGCGGCGTTGGCGGCGTGGCTGGGCCGTGACCTACCCGGCTCGTGGGACCGATGACCGCCGACGCGGCCCCACGGGTGGGCCGACTGCCCACGTGCCTCGTCGTCGGCGCCCAGAAGGCGGGTACCTCGTCGCTCGCCGAGCTCCTCGGTGCCCACCCCGACATCGGCCGGCCGCACCGCAAGGAGCTCCACTACTTCGACCGCCGCCACGACCGCGGCCTCGGCTGGTACGCAGCCCGGTTCCGGGGGGTGGAGGGCGCCGCCGCGTTCGAGGCCACGCCCGCCTACCTGTACGACCCCGAGGTGCCGGGGCGTATCGTCGCCGCGCTCGGGTACGTGGGGATCGTGGCCGTGCTGCGCAACCCCGTCGACCGGGCCTACTCCCACTACTGGCACGCGGTGCGCGTGGGTGCGGTGCGCGGCACGTTCGAGCAGGCCCTCGCCGACGAGCCGGCGGCGCTGGCCCGCGGCCGGGGCGTCGACCTGGCCTGGCGGAGCCTGGTCGACCGGGGTCGCTATGCCGCGCAGCTCGAGCGCTACGCGGCGCATTTCGGGTGGGAACAACTGCACGTGATCCTGTTCGAGGACCTCGTCGCCGACCCGCAGGAGGTGGCCGACGGGGTCGCCCGTTTCGTGGGTGTGGCGCCGCTCGGCCCGTCGTGGCCGGTGCAGGTCCACCGCAATCGGGCTGCCCGCTCCCGGCTGCCCCCCGTGCTGCGCCCGGTGGTGCGGGCCGCGCCGCACCGGGTGCGACCCGTGGTGCGTGCGCTCACCATGCGGCCCTGGACGCCGCCGGCCATGGACCCTCGCACACGCGGCGAGCTGTTGGCCGCGTTCGCGCCGGACAACGAGCGCCTGACGGCACTGCTGGGTCGCCCGCTCCCGCAGTCGTGGTTCCCCTCCGCACCATCGGGTTCGCCGTCCCGGGCCACCTAGCCGACGGCGGACCTCGACGGGCCGTCACCCCGGTGGGACACCGTCGGGGGTCGTGGCGGCCAGCCAACGTCGGTCGCCTGCGGTGACGTGGGCCAGGCGCTTGGTCTCGTAGTAGGAGTACCGGGCCGCGGCGTCGCGGTAGCCGAACAGATAGCCGGCGGCCTCTCCCAGGGCATGGGGGACCAGGCCGGTGACCATGGCGCCCGCCAGCTCCCCGAAGCGGTCCGCCTCGCCCCGCTGCGCGAGCAGGCGACGGGTGCGCCACAGGCGCAGCGGCGGCACCGCGGGCCACGTCGCGGCGTGCAGCAGACGTCGCCACCAGGGCCACCGGCGTTCGGTGCAACGAGCCCCGGCATACAGCCAGCCCCCCCAGAAGGTGTGGATCACCCACGACGAGAACCGGGACACGTTGACGTGCTCCACCTGTGCGGCCGGCTCCAGGAACAGGCACTGGCCGGCATCGAGCAGTTCCTCGAAGATGAGGCCCTCCACGGCCAGGCGGCGTCCCAGGTCGTCACCGTAGGCCAGCAGGGCGCTGCGCTTGTAGGCCGTGTTGTGCCACGGGAGGGTGGTGGCGGAGCCGGGGGAGATCGGCGGCATGCAGCACCCGAAGTTGAGCAGCAGGCCGGCCCGGCTGAGCGAGGTCGCCGGGTTGGCGTTGCCCATGGCCGGTCCGACGGCGGCGCAGGTCCCCCGGTGAGCCTCGACGAGGGCCTCGGCCCAGCCGGGCTCCGGGTAGCAGTGGTCCTCGGCGAAGGCCACGACCTCGGTCGTGGCCCGGCGCACGGCCTCGGCCTTGGCCTCCGCCAGCACCCGGATGGGGCCGACCTCGATCACCTCGACGCGGCCGAAGGGGGCGACCTCCTCGGTCGGCAACCCCAGGCTCGCTGCCTCGGGGGCGACGATCAGCAGCTCGATGCGGTCGCACACCGTCTGGTGGCGGAGGTGGGCGACGGTGCGTCGGATCACGTCGGCGTGGTCGGGTGTGAGCAACACGACGGAGAGGGCGAGCGCCCCGACGCCGGCGTCCGGCTCGGGGGAGGGTGGGTGGCCGGGGTCCATGGCGGAACGACGTTAGCGTCGGGTCGATGGCGGAGGAACCAGTGTCGGGGATCGTCCGGCTCGTCGCCCGTCGGGCGGGCGCCGTCGACGACGTCGGCGTCCCGCTGCGGCTCGTGGCCGTGACGGCCGTCGTCGCCCTGATCGGGCTCACCCTGCGTTCGCACGAGATGTGGTACGACGAGCTGCGGGCCTGGGCCCTGGTGAGCGAGGCCGACTCGCTCGTGGAGGTCGCCGGGAGCCTTCGCTACGAGGGTCATCCGATCGGCTGGTACGTGCCGCTGTGGTTCCTGTCCCGTGTCACCGGCGATCCCGATGCGATGCAGCTCGTCCAGCTCGTCGTCGCCACCGCCACCACGTGGGTGCTGGTGATGCGAACCCCGTTCCGCTTCGTCGTGCAGCTCGGCCTGGCCCTGTCCAACGCGTTCGCCTACGAGTACCTGGCGCTGAGTCGTTCCTACGGCATGACCCTGTTGTTCGTGCTCCTCGCCACGGATGCACTGGCGCGTGCGCAGCCCCGCAGGGGTCTGGCGGCGGGTTGGCTGGTGGCGGCGTCGTTCACCCATCTGCTCGGTGCAGCCCTCGCCGTCGCCGTCGTCGGCGGGCTGGCCGTCGACGGGTGGAGGCGTCGACGTCGAACGGCGGCGCGCTCGCCGGGTCTCGGCGCCGCCGCGGTAGTGCTGCTCGGCGCGGCCCTCGCCGTGGCGAGCGCCTGGCCGGCGCCGGGGGGTCGGCGGGCGAGCCGCCTGCTCGATGCACCCGTGTTCGGTGGGCGCTCGCAGCGGCTCGTCGGGGCCGTGTCCGCGTCGCTCGAGGGCATGGCGCCGGTGCCCACGGTACCGGTGCGATGGGGCGCCACGATCTGGGCCCAGGTCCCCGGTCCGCTGGCCGTGCTGGCCGGTGTGGGGCTCGCCGTGCTCGTCGCCGCCGCCCTGTGGCGTTGGGCGACGGCGCGGTGGGTGTGGATCAGCGGCTGGGTGGTCCTCACGTCGTTCTTCCTGGTGGCCTACCCCCCGAAGGGTCTGCGACACACGGGGTTCCTGCTCGTGCTGCTGGTCGTGGCGCTCTGGTTCGCCGTCGTCGAGGACCGTGCGGCGGGGCCGGGTCCGGCCGGCCCCGTTCCCGCGTGGCTCTCGAAGCTGGGGTCGCTGGCCGTGCTGGCCGTGCTCGCCGTGCAGGTCGCGACCGGCGTGGTGCGCTCGGTGGACGACTGGCGATCGACGTTCAGCGGCATCGAGGACGTCGCAGCGCTCGTCGACGAGGCCGGGTTGCGCGACCGGCTCGTGTCGCCGGACCCGGCATCCGGCGTCGCCGTCGTGCTGGACGTGCAGACGCGCTCGCTCCTGACGGGTCGATCGGAGCGCTACGTGCGTCTCGAGGGGGAGGCGCTGGCCGCCTTCCGTTCGATCGACTACGAGGAGGCCGTGGCGCGGGCGCAGGCGGTGGCGACCTGCGACGGTGAACCGGTGGCGCTGCTGTGGCGCGGCGCCGGCCTGCGCGACGACCAGCCCCCCGGGGTTCGTGCGCTGTCGACCGGGGTGGTGGTGGTGGAGCCCGTGCCCGACGGTGGGAGCGACCCCTGCCCGCCGGCGTGGGTCGTCGACGATGCCGGTTGAGGCGACGGTGTGGGGTCGGGTGGCGTCGGGTGTCGGGCGGGCGTCAGCCCGCGTAGCGCGGGGTCGTGCGTGCCGCGGCAGCCGGCGTGGTGGTGGCCGCCGTGGTCGCGGTGGTCGCGGTGGTCGGGGCGGCCGTGGCCGTCGTGGTCGACGTGGCGGTGGTCGTCGGTGAGGTCGCCGGCGAGTACCGCAGGCCGGCGTCGTCGACCACCTGTCGTGCCAGACCGGGTCGGGCCACCAGCAGCCCGTCGACACCCCAGTCCAGGAGCTGCTGGTAGTACTCGGCCGATTCCTGTTCGCCCTCGTTCATCCACACCCAGACCGCGAGACCCTCTGCGTGGGCCCGCTGCACGAGCTCGGGGCTCACCACGGGGATGCCGCTGAACGAGGGCGGCACCTGCAGGATGGCGTGGCCGGTGAGGGGTGCGCCGCCCAGGAACCAGTCGGTGAGGCCGGCCACGCCGGGGCTGGTGATGGCCTCGGGCAACTGCTGGCGCACGTAGTCGACCGTGGGCTGGTCGAAGGAGACCACGATCGTGCGGTCCGCGGCGTCGAACTCCTCGATGAGGGCGATGAGCGCGTCGGCGGCCCGTCGCGCCGCCTCCCCCGACTCCTTGATCTCGAGGTCGATCCAGGCGTCGGGGAACTGCTCGAAGAGCTGGCGCGCGGTGGGGATGGTGAAGTCCTCGGGCGTGTGGCCCGCGGGTGGCGGCTTCGCTCCGGTGCGCACGCCCCGGTAGATGTAGTCGGCTTCCGGGCAGTCGCCGCACGACCAGCGGTACGGGGTGAACTTGTAGCCGTGGTCGAGGGCGAACAGCTCCGCGTAGGTCTTGTCGGCCACGAGGCCGGTGCCGTCGGTGGTGGCGTCCACGTCGGCGTCGTGGTGCACCACGAGCACGCCGTCCTTCGTCAGGCGCACGTCGCCCTCGAGCACCTCGGCGCCCAGCGCCGCGGCCCGCTCGTAGGCGAACATCGTCTCGTGCGGCGCCTCGTTCTCGCCGCCGGCGTGGGCGATGACCAGCACCCGGCGCTGGAGCCACGGGTTGTCGGGCGTGGCGCCCGCACCGTGGGGCAGGCCGGTCACGAGCAGCACCACCAGGGTGAGGAGGACCGACAGGCCCGGGACCCGTCGTCGCACGATCCGTCGTCCGCTCGCAGCCACCGTCGTCCTCCGCTCCTCCGGCGGGGATGGTCCCGCCGCCCCGCGTCGCCGGGCACCGGCAGTCTGCCAGGCGCGTGCCCGGCGGGGCGCGCCGCGGCCGGCCGAGGTCCGAGGGCCAGGCCGGCCGCGAGGGCTCCCACGTCGTTCGCCGGCTACGTGAAGATGATCTGGCCGCCGGCGGCCTTCTCATAGAACTCGCCGACGGTGATGATGTCGTCGAGCTGGTCGATGAAGTCGTCCTTCGTGAAGCCGAACATGTCCACGGAGGCCAGGCAGGCGTACAGGCCGGCACCGGTGTCGCTGATGAGCTCGATGAACTCCGGGATGTCCGGGATGTCGAGCTCGGTCATCTTCTTCTCCATCATGTGGGTCTCCATCCGCTGCTTGTGGATGGCGTCGAGGCCGAAGAAGGTGAAGAACAGGTTGGCCTCGATGCCCTCGGCCCGGGCGCCGTTGGCCATGATCAGCCCCGGGTAGACCCCGTCGAGGGAGCCCTTGGAGATGATGATGGAGACCTTCTCGATGGGTTCGCTTCCCATGTGCGTACGCTCCTGATCAGACACAGCCGCGGGGCTTGGGGATGCCCGCGATCCTGGCGGCGACCTTGGCGGGGCCCTTGGGGAAGAGCTGGTAGAGCTCCTTCACCGACACGCCCGAGGACTTGCCCAGCACCCGCACGGTGGGGCCGGTGCCCTTCTCGTCGTACTCCTTGCGCATGAAGTGGATGACCTGCCAGTGCTGCGGCGTGAGGTCGTCGATGCCCTCCTCCTCGGCCATCTCGGTGGCCATCTCCTCGGTCCACTGCTCGGGCTTCTCGAAGAACCCCTCGTCGTTCACGTCGACCGGCGTGCCGGCCAGCGTCTTGGTGCTCATGGGTGGGTCATCTCCTCATGCGTCGGTTGGTCGTGGTCGTGGGACGGGTTCACTCGCCGGGGCGGTGCTTGCCGGCCATGGTCATGTCAGGACGGATGCCCGGGATGTCGCGGCCGGGCAGCAGGCTGTGCCAGTAGAACCACTGGAACATCAGCTTGCCCAGGTGGTTGAGGCGTGACTCCTTCAGCAGCGGCATGCCCACCTGCGCCGGGAAGTGACCCTCGAGCGGTTCGGTGTCGTAGTTGAAATCGATCAGCAGCGCTTTCTTGAAGCCCGTCTCGATGAAGCAGTTGGCGTGGCCGTCGTACTCCCCTTCGAGTGGTTCCCCGGCCAGGAAGCGCCGGACGTTGTCCTGCAGGATCTCTGCTTCGAAATGGGTCACCGACCCTGCCTTCGAGGTGGGGATGTTGGTGGCGTCGCCGATGGCGAAGATGTTCGGCTTCACCGTGGATTGCAGGGTGTGGGGGTCGGTCGGAACGAAGCCGAGGTCGTCACCCAGCGCGGGGGATCGCTCCACGAAGGAGGCACCGCCGTGCAACGGCACGATCACGGCCAGGTCGAAGGGCACCTCACGCTCGTCGTAGCTCACGAGGCGGCCGCCCTCGCCGTCGACCTCGCCGGTGTTGAACTCGGTGACGAGCTCGATGTGCTTCTCGGCCATGAGGTCGCCGAGCGACTGCGCAGCGATGGGCTTGGTGAAGGCACCGTCGAGGGGCGTCACGTAGGTGATGTCGACGCGATCACGGATGCCGCGCTCGTGGAAGTACCAGTCGGTCATGAAGACGAACTCGAGCGGGGCGATCGGGCACTTGATGGGAAGGTCGATGAAGTTCACGACGATGCGTCCGCCGTCGAACCGGGTCAGCGCGGCCTCGAGCGCCGCCGCGCCTTCGAGGGTGTAGAAGGTGAAGACCTTCTCCATCCAGCCCGGTCCGGTGAGGCCCTCGGTCTCCTGGGGGAGCAGGTCGGTGCCCGATGCCACGATGAGCACGTCGTAGTCGAGCGTGGTCCCGTCGGTGAGGTGCACGCGGTCGGCCTCGACGTCGACGCGGTCGATCTCGCTCTGGTGGTAGTCGATGCCCTTGTGGATCTGACGCTTCCGGGGGCGCACGATGTCCTCGGGGTGGGTCAGCCCGAAGGGCACGAACAACAGGCCGGGCTGATAGATGTGGCGGTCGTCGCGGTCGACGACGGTGATCGAGGCTTCGGACTCGGCGTAGGTCTTGCGGAGCCGGTTGGCCATGATCGTGCCGCCGGTACCCGCGCCGAGGATGACGATGCGATGGGTCATTGGGTGGCGCCCCTGGTCGGTGATGCGTCGCGTCGGCGTTCGGTGCCGGCGAGGTCGTTTCCCCCAGTCTCGTCCGAATACCCCTGGGGGCATAGGGCAGAACGTCCCAACCCCATGGGGACACTTGCCCGCGCAACCAAAGGGCCACGGGCTTGCCCGCTGGACGCAACTTATATAGGGTTTCCTATATATCTCGTCGGGGGGATCGTGACCGAGACGCAGGGCCGTACGCCCGAGGGACGCACGCAGGGGGAGCGCAAGGCCGAGACGCGCGCCCGCCTCGTGGCCGCCGCGGCCGAGCTCTTCGCCCGCAACGGCTACCACGCGGTGTCCACCGACGCCGTGGCCGAGGCCGCCGGTCGCACCTCGGGGGCCGTGTACGCCCACTTCGGGGGCAAGGAGGGGCTCCTGTGGGCCCTGCTCGACGAGTGGGAGCGGGCCACGGCCCGCGAGATCCGCGACGCCCTGGCCGCCACCGACGATCCCGCCCATCGTGTCGACGCGTTGTGGTCGACCTTCGTGCGTCGCCCCGGTGGGCACGGTGATCCGGGCATGCTCCTCGAACACGAGCTGTGGCTCTACGCCGCCCGACGGGCCGAGGCCGCCGGGGCGCTGGCCCAGCGCTACCAGGGGGCGCGCACCGCCCTGGCCGACACCTTCGGGGCGTGGGCCGCCGAGCGGGGCGCGCACCTGCCCCACGGCGCCGACGCGGCCGCCACGCTCGTGTTGGCCCTGCTCCTCGGCCTGGAGATGCAGCGCCGCGTCGACCCCGCGGCCGTGCCCGACGACCTCGCCGTCGCCGGCCTGCGGCGCCTGCTCGACGAGCCCGAACCGCCCGACTGACCCGAGCCGACCCCACCCACCACCGTCCACGAGCAACCGCTCGACCCGCAAACCCATCCCAGGAGGACCCACCCGTGCACACCGAGCTCTGCGATCGCCTCGGCATCGAGTTCCCCATTCTCGCCTTCACCCACTGCCGCGACGTCGTGGCCGCGGTCAGCAACGCCGGCGGCTTCGGCGTGCTGGGCGCGGTCGGCTTCACCGCCGAGCAGCTCCGGGTGGAGCTGGACTGGATCGACGAGCACGTGGGTGACAAGCCCTACGGCGTCGACGTCGTGATCCCCGGCAAGTACGAGGGCATGGGGGAGATGGACCCGGCCAAGCTCGAGGCCGACCTGCAGGCCATGATCCCCGAGGGCACCCGCGCCTTCGCCCGCCGGCTCTACGCGGACGCCGGCGTGCCCGAGCTGCCCGAGGTCGAGCAGGCCCCGGCCCTGCTGGGCTGGACCCTCGCCACCGCCTGGCCGCTGGTCGAGGAGGCGCTGCGTCACCCGAAGGTCCGCCTCATCGCCAACGCCCTGGGCACGCCGCCGACGGAGGTCATCGAGGAGATCCACGCCGAGGACCGCCTCGTGGCGGCGCTGTGCGGCTCGGCCGCCCAGGCCCTGCACCACAAGGAGGCCGGCGTCGACATCGTCATCGCCCAGGGCACCGAGGGCGGTGGCCACACGGGCGAGATCGGCAGCATGGTGCTGTGGCCCGAGGTCGTCGACGCCGTGGCCCCCACGCCGGTGCTCGCCGCGGGCGGCATCGGCACCGGCCGTCAGATGGCGGCCGCCCTGGCCCTCGGTGCGCAGGGCGTGTGGACCGGCTCCATCTGGCTCACCGTCGAGGAGGCCGACGTGCCGCCGGCGCAGATGCAGGCCTTCTTCGACGCCAGCAGCCGCGACACGGTGCGCTCCCGCTCCTGGACCGGCAAGCCCTGCCGCATGCTGCGCAACGACTGGACGGAGGCCTGGGAGAACCCCGACAACCCCAAGCCCCTCGGCATGCCGCTGCAGTTCATGGTCACCGGTGAGATGGTCGCCCGTCACCACCAGTACGCGGACAAGGCCCAGAAGGTGGGCTTCAACCCCGTGGGGCAGATCGTGGGGCGCATGAACAAGGTGCGCAAGACGCGCGACGTCGTCTTCGACATGGTCGAGGAGTGCATCGAGGCCAACGACCGGGTGCAGCGTCTGATGGGTGGCGTCGCCGCCGAGTGAGCGGCGGCGGCCGAGCCGCTCTCGATCGTCGTGGCGGTGTGCTGTGACATGCTTGGATCGCGATGAGCCTGTTCAGCACGCCGTCACGACGGGAGACCGCCACCGCCTGGGCGTTCGTGGCGATCCAGGCCGTGCTGCTCGTGGCGGTCCTCGCGCTCCCCGCCGGTGACGCCTGGGTGCCACCGGCAGGGGTCGCGACCGCGGCGCGGGTGGTGCAGTGGGTGGGTCTCGGGTTCCTCGCCCTCGGCCTGCTCGGGCTCGGCATCTCGCTCAGCCCGTTGCCGCTGCCCGTCCCGCACGGTCGGCTCCACACGGGTGGGGTGTACCGGCTCGTGCGCCATCCCATCTACACCGGGGTGCTCGGACTGGCGCTGGGCTCCGCCGTCGCGTCGGGCAGCCCGTGGGTGGCCGGCGCAGCGCTGGGTCTGCTGGTCCTGTTCCACCACAAGGCCCGCTTCGAGGAGGCCCAGCTCGTCCGTCGGTATCCGGAGTACGCCGCCTACGCCGCCCGCACCCCCCGCTTCCTGCCCGTCGTCGGTCGTCGACCCCCCGTGACGCGCTGAGCGGGAACGGCGTCGCAGACGTTGCCCTCGTCCGTCGTCGCGTGAAAAGCTGACAGACCGTCAGATGTTGCTGGGCCGACCGGAGGACCTCGATGCTCGACTACCTGATCAAGGGCGCCACCATCGTGGACGGCACCGGTGCGCCGGGCTTCGTCGGCGACGTCGGCGTGCGCGACGGCCGCATCGTGGCGGTCGGCGACTGCGACGAGGAGGCCCGCTCGGTGCTCGACGCCACGGGCCTCGTGGTGTGCCCGGGCTTCGTGGACCCCCACACCCACTACGACGCCCAGATCCTGTGGGACCCGCAGGCCACGCCCTCCAACGTGCACGGCGTGACGTCGATCATCGCCGGCAACTGCGGGTTCACCCTGGCCCCCATCAAGCCCCAGGACGCCGACTACACCAGGCGCATGATGGCCAAGGTCGAGGGCATGCCCCTCGCCGCGCTCGAGAACGGCATCGACTGGAACTGGCACACCTTCGGTGAGTACCTCGACCGCATCGAGGGCGGGATCGGGGTCAACGCCGGCTTCCTGGTGGGGCACTGCGCGCTGCGCCGCTACGTGATGGGGTCCGACGCCGTCGGCCACGAGGCCACGGCCGAGCAGCTCGACGCCATGGTGGGCCTGCTGCGGGAGTCCATCGCCGCCGGCGGGCTGGGCTTCTCCACGACCATGGCTCGCACCCACTCCGACGGCGACGGCCAGCCGGTGGCCTCGCGCTGGGCGACGCCCGAGGAGCTCGTGGCGCTGTGCGGCGAGGTGGGCCGCCACGAGGGCACCACCCTCGAGGGCATCGTCGACGGCTGCCTCGAGTACTTCAGCGACGACGAGATCGACCTGCTGGTGGCCATGAGCACCGCGGCTCGCCGGCCCATCAACTGGAACGTGCTCACCGTCGACTCCCGGCGGCCCGACCAGCCCTGGCGCCAGCTCGAGGCGTCGTCCCGCGCCGCCGCGGCCGGCGGTCGCATCGTGGCGCTCACCATGCCGGTGCTGGTGCCCATGAACATGAGCTTCCTGAACTACTGCGCCCTCAACATGCTGCCCGGTTGGGGGCCGATCCTCGGGCTGCCCGTGCCCGAGCGCATGGAAGCCCTGCGCGACCCCGAGACCCGTCGCCTGCTGGCGTCCCGGGCCGACAGCGAGGAGGCCGGGGTGTTCCGCCGGCTGGCCGACTTCGCCCGGTACGTCATCGGTGACACCTACGCCGAGGTCAACGACGGCCTGTCGGGCCGGGTGGTAGCCGACATCGCCGCCGAGCGGGGCCAGGATCCGTTCGACACCCTCGTCGAGATCGTCCTCGCCGACGACCTGCGCACCATCCTGTGGCCCATGCCAACCGACAACGACCCCGACTCGTGGGCCCTGCGCCAGCAGGTGTGGGCCGACGGGCGGGCCATGCTGGGGGGGTCGGACGCCGGGGCCCACCTCGACCGTATGTCCGGTGCGGAGTACACCACCCGGTTCCTCGCCGACTGCCTCCGGGGACGAAAGCTGGTGCCCCTCGAGCGGGCCGTGCAGATGCTGACCGACGAGCCCGCCCGGCTCTTCGGGCTGCGCGACCGGGGCAGGGTCGCCCCTGGATGGTGCGCGGATCTGGTGGTGTTCGACCCCGAGGCGGTGGGGGCCGACCATGCCCGACTGGTCGACGACCTGCCCGGCGGCACCGCCCGGCTCACCGCTTCGGCGCACGGGGTGGTGCGCGTGCTGGTGAACGGGGTCGAGACCGTCGTCGACAACGAGGCCACCGGCGCGCTGCCGGGGACCGTGCTGCGGTCCGGTCGCGACACCGAGACGGTCGCCACGTCCTGACCGCCGCCCTCCTGCGGCTACTCTCGGGCCCCTGGTGAGCCGGGAAGTCTGGTCGGCATCGTCCGACCGCGACCCCGAGGAGGGCCCCTGCTCGCACTGCTGACCGCCTATGCCGTGGCCGCCGCGGTCCTCGTCGCGGCTCGTCGGCCGCTCGGGCGCGCCCGGTTCGCGGTCGCCGCCCTCGCGCCGGCTGCGACCGCCGGGTGGGCGGTGTGGCTGCTGGCGACGCTCGACCCCGGTGAGGCCCACACCCGGCGCGTCGAGTGGGTGCCGGGGCTGGACCTGACGCTCGGGTTCCGCGCCGACGGGCTGGCCGCGGTGATGGCCCTCGTGATCGGCGCCATCGGTGTGCTGGTGTGCGCGTACGCCGCGAGCTACTTCGGCTCGTCGCCCACCGCGGCCAAGGTCGCCCCGCTGCTCGTGGCCTTCGCCGGCTCCATGCTGGGGCTGGTGCTCAGCGACGACGTCCTGGGCCTGTTCGTGTTCTGGGAGCTGACGTCGGTGACGTCCTTCCTGCTCATCGGCACCGACGACGAACGCCCCGAGGCCCGCGCCGCGGCCCAGCAGGCGTTCCTGATCACGGGCGCGGGTGGACTGGCGCTGCTCGGCGGCCTCGTCCTGCTCGGTCAACAGACCGGCGAGTGGACCCTGCAGGGCATCGTGGCCGCGGCGCCCTCCGGTGGGCTCGTCGAGGCGGCGGCCGTGCTGGTGCTGCTCGGCGCGCTGACCAAGTCGGCCCAGGTGCCGTTCCACTCCTGGCTCCCCGGGGCCATGGCGGCCCCCACCCCGGTGAGCGCCTACCTGCACTCCGCGACCATGGTGAAGGCGGGGGTGTACCTCGTGGCCCGCCTGTCCCCGGGGCTCGCCGAGCTCGGCCCGTGGCGTCCGGTGGTGGTCGGGGCGGGTGTGGCCAGCCTGCTCGTCGGGGGGTGGCGGGCCCTGCGTCAGAGCGACCTCAAGATCCTGCTGGCCATGGGCACCGTCAGCCAGCTCGGCCTGCTCATGATCCTGTTCGGTGTCGGCACCGAGGAGGCCTGGGCGGCCGGCGTGGTGCTGCTCGTGGCGCACGCCCTGTTCAAGGCGCCGCTGTTCATGGTGGTGGGCATCGTCGACCACGCCACCCACACCCGGGACATCCGGCGCCTCGACCGGCTCGGCCGCCGACTCCCCGTGCTGTGCGGCGTCGGGGTGCTGGCGGCGTCGTCGATGGCCGGCGTCCCGCCCCTGCTGGGCTTCATCGCCAAGGAGGAGGCCCTCGCCGCCCTGGGGGAGACAGGCCTGTCCTGGGGGACGGCCCTGCTGGTGGCCGTCGTCGCCGGCTCGGTGCTCACCGTCGCCTACAGCGGTCGGTTCGTCTTCGGCGCCTTCGGGCCGGCGCCGGACCGGGGATCCGCTCCGGGCGCCCTCGTGGGGCCGATCGTGCGCGACGTCCACACGCCCGCGGCGTCCATCGTGGCGGTGCCGGCCGTGCTGGCCGGTGCCGGCCTGCTGTTCGGCCTCCTCCCAGTGCTCGTGCAGCCCCTCGTCGATGCCGCGGTCACCTGGTGGGGCCCCGACGCCCACGCCCCCACCCTGGCGTTGTGGCACGGGCTCAAGCCTGCCCTGTACTGGTCGTTGCTGGTGCTCACCCTGGGCTCCCTCGCCATCGTCGCCCGGTCCGCCGTCGAGCGCGTGCAGGTCGACCTCCCCCGACTGCCGGGCACGCAGCGGGGCTACGAGCGCACCGTGCGGGGGCTGCTGCGGGGCGCCGACCGGGTCACCGGCGTGGTGCAGAGCGGGTCGCTGCCCACCTACCTGGCGGTGATCCTCGTGACCATGGTGGTCACCGTCGCCGTGCCCCTCTCGGGCGCGGTGGCGGTGCCCGAGGGTCTCGTGCTGGCCGACTCCTGGGGGCAGCTGCTCGTGGCGGCGGGCGTGCTCGGCGCGGCGCTCGGTGCCGCCCTCGCCCTTCGGCGCATGACGGTGGTGCTGCTGCTCGGCGTCGTCGGCTACGGCGTCGCGGCGCTGTTCATGATCCAGGGGGCACCCGACCTGGCGGTGACCCAGCTGCTGGTGGAGACGCTCACCGTGGTGGCCTTCGTGCTCGTGCTGCGGCGCATGCCGGAGCGCTTCGCCGCCCGTCAGTCGGTACGCCGACAGCTCCCACGGGCCGCGCTGGCGCTCGCCGTGGGGGCGGTGGTGTTCGTGTTCGCCCTCAGCGCCACCGTGCGCACGGAGCCCGGGGTGTCGGAGGAGTACCTGCAGCGCTCCTTGCCGGAGGCCGCGGGACGCAACGTCGTCAACGTCATCGTGGTCGACTTCCGGGGTCTCGACACCCTGGGTGAGATCAGCGTCGTGCTGGTGGCGGCGCTCGGCATCAGCGCCCTGTCCGCCGCGGGTCGCCGGGGTCGAGGGGCCGGGAAGGCGGCTGGCACCGGTGTCGACGCCGCGGAGGAGGGCGGCGTCGCATGAGGCGTTCGGTGATCCTCGAGACGGTGATCCGTGCCGAGCTGCCGGTGCTGCTGGTGGTGTCGCTGTACCTGCTCTTCGCCGGCCACAACCAACCCGGCGGCGGCTTCGCGGGCGGGCTCGTGGCCGGTGCCGCCTACGCCCTGGCCCTGGTCGCGGGCGGCGCGGGGGCGGTGCGGCGCACGACCCGCTTCCAACCCACGACGCTGCTGGGCGCCGGCCTGCTGCTGGCGACGCTCACGGCGCTGGTGCCCCTGTTCACCGGGAACGACCTGCTCGAGCACGACGTCCTGTCGGCCGACCTGCCCGTGCTGGGCACGGTCAAGACCACCACGGCGCTGTTCTTCGACACCGGCGTCTACCTGGTGGTGACCGGTCTGGTGCTGCTGGTGGTGACCGCGCTCGGCCCCGGCGACCTGGACGTCGGCGACGTCGATGCCACCCCCGGGGACGGCACATGAGCCTCACGCTGGCCCTGGTGGTCGCCGGCCTCGTCGCCGGTGGCGTGTTCCTCGTGCTGCAGCGGGAGCTGACCCGCATCGTGCTCGGGTTCGCCCTGCTCGGCCACGGCGCCAACCTGCTGCTCCTGCTGGCCGGTGGCCGGGCCGGTCGGGCCGCGTTCATCGAGGGGGACGGGCCGACCGGCGGCGAGGTCGACCCGCTGCCCCAGGCCCTGGCGCTGACCTCCATCGTGATCACCTTCGCCGCCACGACCCTGCTGCTGGCCCTGGCCTACCGCAGCTGGGAGCAGCGGGGCAGCGACGAGGTGGAGGACGACCTCGAGGACCGCCGCATCGCCCGGTTGCGGGACGAGACCGACGCCGACCTCGAGGAGCTCACCGACGTGCTGGCCGACCTGGAGGGGGACACCGGGCCGGGGGACGGCGTGGCCGACGTCCACGGGGAGCTGCGGCCGTGACCCTGCTGCTCTCCCTGCCCGTCGCCATGCCCCTCGCCGGCGCGGCGCTGGCCGTGCTGGCCTGGCGCCACCGCCGGCTGCAGCGGGCGATCGCGGTGGCGACGCTGGGCGCCACGCTGGTGCTCGCCGTGGTGCTCGCCGTCACCGTCGAGCGCGATGGCATCCAGACCACCCAGGTCGGCGGCTGGCCTGCGCCGATCGGCATCACGCTCGTGGCCGACCTGTTCGCGGCGCTGATGCTGGTCATCGGGCTGGCCACCGTGTTGGCCGTGCTGGTGTTCGCCATCGGCCAGCCCGGCTCCGACGACGACGCGCCCGCGTTCCACCCCGTCTACCTGGTCATGACCACGGGCATCGTGGCGTCGTTCCTGACCGGCGACCTGTTCAACCTGTTCGTCGCCTTCGAGATCACCTTGACCGCCAGCTACGTGCTCATCACGCTGGGCGGCCGGCGCGAGCAGGTCCGCACCGGCATGACCTACGTGGTCATCAACCTGCTGGCCTCCCTGCTGTTCCTGATGGCCCTGGCCTTCGTCTACGCCGCGACGGGCACGGTCAACATGGCCGACCTGGTGGGGCGCCTGGGCGTCCTCGACCCCGACCTGCGCCTGGCCCTGTCGCTGCTGCTGTTCGTGGTCTTCGGCATCAAGGCCGCGGTCTTCCCCCTGTTCTTCTGGCTGCCGGACTCCTACCCCACGGCCCGGGCGCCGGTGACCGCGGTGTTCGCGGGCCTGCTCACGAAGGTGGGCGTCTACGCCATCGTGCGCACCCAGACGCTGCTGTTCGGCGAGGACCGACCCTCGACGCTGCTGCTGGTGGTGGCCGGGCTCACCATGATCATCGGGGTGCTGGGGGCCATCGCCCAGGACGACATGAAGCGCATCCTGTCCTTCCACATCATCAGCCAGATCGGCTACATGATCCTCGGGGTGGGGCTGTTCACGGTGGCCGGCCTCGCCGGCGCCGTGCTGTTCATCGTCCACCAGATCCCGGTCAAGGCGTCGCTGTTCCTGGTGGGCGGCATCGTCGAGCACAGCGCCGGCTCGACCGCCCTGAGCAAGGTGGGCGGACTGGTGCGACGGATCCCCTTCGCCGCCGGGCTGTTCGGTCTGGCCGCGCTGAGCCTCGCGGGCCTGCCCCCGTTCTCGGGGTTCGTGGGCAAGTTGGCGCTGGTCGAAGCCGGCTTCTCGGCCGAGGAGTACCCCATCGTGGCGGTGAGCCTGGTGGGGAGCCTGCTCACCCTGTTCTCCATGGTGAAGATCTGGAACGGCGTGTTCTGGGGGATCCCCGAGGAGCCGACGCCCGAGCTGCTCGCCACGCCCGGCCGACTGCACACCCCGCTGCTCATGAACGTGTCGGCCGCGGCGCTGGTCACCCTCACCGTGGCCATCGCCCTGTTCGCCGGGCCCCTCTACGACCTGTGCGAGCGTGCGGCCAACGACCTGCTCGATCCCTCGGCCTACGTCCAGGCGGTGCTGCCGTGAGCCGGCGGCTGGTGGCGGACGTGGTGCGGGTCGGTGGGCTCACCGTGCTGTGGGTCGCGCTGTGGGGCGGCCTCACCCCGGCCAACGTGCTCGGCGGGCTGGTGGTGGCGGTTGCCGTGCTCGCGGTCCTGCCGGTCGGTCCCCGTGAAGACCTGCGGCTGCGCCCGGTGGCCGCACTGCGCTTCGCGGCCCACTTCACCCGGCTGCTGGTCGCGTCCACCTGGGAGGTGGTGACCATCGTGGTGCGGCCCCGTCCTGCGGTGGCCGAAGCTCTCGTGGCGGTGTCCCTGCGCACCGACTCGCCCACCGTGGCCACCGTGGTGGCCAACAGCATCAGCCTCACCCCGGGCACCCTCACCGTGGAGGTCACCCCCCGGGCGACGTCGTCGGGGGCGGACTCGTTCGACCTGCTGGTGCACGTCCTGCGCCTGCACGACCCCGACGACATCCGGGCCACCGCACTCGACCTCGAGGTCCGGGCTGCCGCGGCGCTCGGGGCGACGGTGCCGCCCACCGCGCCCCGGACCGGGGGAGCCCCATGAGCGCCGTCGCGGGCGTGGCGCTCGGCGCCCTGGCGCTCGGCGCGGCCCTGACCTTCGTCCGCCTCCTGCGGGGACCGACGCTGGCCGACCGGATCGTGGCGAGCGACCTGCTGCTCACGTTCCTCGTGACCGGCGCGGCCGTCGACGCGGCCCGCACCGGTGCGGGCACCTACCTGGAACCGATGCTGGTGGTGGCGGTCCTCGGGTTCCTCGGCACGTCGGTGCTGGCGCGCTTCCTGGAAGGACGGGGGCCGTGAGCATCGGCACCGTCGCGGACGTCGCCGCGGGCGTGCTGGTGCTGACCGGCGCCCTGCTGGCCCTCACGGCGGGCATCGGCGTCGCACGCCTCGGCGACGTGCTCGACCGCATGCACGCCGCCACCAAGCCGGCGACGCTCGGCCTGGTGCTCGTGGTCGCGGGCGCCGTGCTGCGGGTGAGCGACCTGGCCGACGCCACCAAGCTGGTGCTGGTCGTGGTGCTGCAGTTCCTCACCGCCCCGGTGGGCGCGCACCTCATCGGTCGGGCGGCGCTGCGCAGCGGTGCGCCCCACGAGCCGTTCGTGCTCGACGAACGGGCCGGTGACGGGCAGGCGGAGGGGGAGCTGCCCGATCAGGGCAGGTAGTTGCGCGGGTTCTGTGCCGAGCCGTTGACGCGGGTCTCGAAGTGCAGGTGTGGTCCGGTCGAGCGGCCGGTGGACCCCACGTAGCCGATGAGCTCGCCCTGGGCCACGCGCTGTCCGACCGAGGAGGCCATCTGGCTCTGGTGGGCGTAGGCCGTGGTGAGCCCGCCGCCGTGGTCGACGATGACGATGTTGCCGTACCCGCTCTGCACGCCCACGAAGATGACGGTGCCGGCCATCGCCGCGTAGATGGGTGTCCCGGTGGGGGCGCTGATGTCGATGCCCTGGTGCATGCGGCCCCAGCGCGGCCCGTACTCGGAGGTCACGGACCCGGCGGTGGGCCAGATCATCCCCGACGACGACGGGGGTCGCGGGGCGGTGGTGGGCGGGGCCGTCGCCGTGGTGGGCGTCGTGCCGGCAGCGGTGCCCCCGCCCGACGGCGCAGCGGTCGTCGACGGTGACTGGGCCCGGGTCCGGGCCTGGGCCTCGGCCTGGGCCTGACGCTCGGCCTCGGCCCGTGCGGCCTGTTGCGCCTCCCAGTCGGCGATGATCGCCCGCAGGGCGTCGTCCTCCGCGTCCAGCGCGTCGACCTCGGCCCGGAACTCGTCGATGCGCTCCTGGAGCGCGGCCTCCTGCCGGGCGAGATCCGCCTCGTCGGCTTCGAGCTCGGCGAGGGCCGCGGCGGCCTCGGCCTCGAGGGCTTCGGCGTCGGTCACGGCCTGGGCGGCCTCGGCGCGCAGCGACTCCAGCCGGGCGTCGGCCGCCCGGAGCTGGTCGAGCACGTCCTCGTCGTTGCCGGTCACGGCGTCGAGCAGGGCCCGGCGACGCTCGCCCTCGCCGAGATCCTCGGCGCCGAGCACCAGTGCCGTGGTGTCGCCGCGGCTGTCGGGGTTGATGTAGCGGTCGACGGCGCGATCGCGGACCTGGACCTGGAGCGCCTCGCTCTCGGCCTCCACGGCGTCCTGCTCGTCGGCCAGCTGGTCGGCGTAGGCGCGTGCGTCCTCGGCGGCCCGGGCCGCGTCGTTGTGCACGGCGGACTGGGCATCGACCTTCTCTTGCAGCGTGGCCACCGCCGCTTCGAGCTCGGCATCGGTGGCGGTGAGCGGCTCGAGCTCGGCCGCCAGCGCCGCCTGCCGCTCCCGGATCTCGTCCCGCCGGGCCTGCTCGTCGGCGGTGTCGGAACCGGCGGACTGGCTCGGTGCGGCGTCCGCCAGGGGACCCGCGGCCGCGGAGAACAGCAGCAGGGCCGCGACCCCGGCGGCGGCACGGCGGCCACGGAGCAGCAGCGATCCGGGCCGAGATGGGTGATGGCGAGCGGGCATGTCCGGCGACCTCGTCGTGCCGCGAACCAATCGCGACCGTTTCGCAATGTAATCGCAATGATTCCTGCTGTCGAGCGCACGGCGTGGTCGTCGCGTCACCACCGAGGCGCGGCGGGAAGGAAGAATGGCCGGGGAGGGTTCCCTGCACGTCCCGGTGGCGCGCCGGTGCGACCGGGACGGAGGAGCAGCGATGGCAGCACAGGTTCAGGCGTCGGCCCCGACGGCACCGCCGACGGGGACCGTTCCCGCCCCGACGCGCGTGGAAGGGGCGACGTTCGCCCTGCTGCGCCTGTTCGTGGGCGCCCTGTGGCTCACGGGCGCCAACTGGAAGATCCCGCCCGACTTCGGGCGCGACACCGATGGCGGCCTGTGGCACTTCACCACCTTCGCCGTCGACAATCCCGTCTTGCCGCCCTACTCGTGGCTCGTCGAGGAGGTGGTGCTGGAGCACTTCGTGGTGTTCGGCTGGTTCGTGCTGGTGTCCGAGGCGCTGCTCGGCGCGCTGCTCCTGGCGGGCCTGGTGACCCGGGCGGCCGCCCTCGCGGGTGCCGTGCTGTCCCTCACCATCCTGCTCACCGTGGCGCTGACCCCGCCCGAATGGCCCTGGAGCTACTACCTCATGATCGCCGTGCACCTGGCCGTGTTCGCCACGGCCGCCGGACGGACCTGGGGTCTCGACGGCATCCTGCGCCCGATCGTGGCCGACCGCCCCGGCGCCTCGGCCCGCTGGTATCGGCGGTGCTCGTGAACGCCGGGCTCGTCACCCGGTCCGGGGCCGGCTCGTTGCGCACGGCCCGTGCCCTCGCCGTGCTCGGCGCGGTCGGCGTCACCGTCGGCGTCGCCGGCCTGGTCCTGGCCATCGGTGACGACGTGACCGGCGGCACCGGCAGCCAGCTCAAGGCACAGCGCTTCGACGTCAACCTGTTCACCTTCAACCCGCTCGGCGCGCTGGCCCTGACGGCCGTGGGCGGCTGCGCGCTGGTGGGCGGTCTCACCCGCCGCGCCGCGTGGGGCTGGGTGGCCGCCGTCGGCGCCACCGCCCTGGCGTTGCAGGTCCTGGTGCAGTGGCGGGCGGGGGAGGGGAACCTCCTGGCGGCCAGCGGCACCAACCTCTCCCTCGATCTCCTGCTGGCGATCGGCTGTGCCGTACTGTCCTGGGCCATGCCCCTCGAGGAGCAGCTGGCCGGCGACGCCACCGAGACCGGTGCGGTCGCAGGAGCGTCACCGTGACCCCCCGGATCGAGCTGGTCGGCGCGGCCGACGCACCGCTGCTGGCTCGGCCCTACTACGAGGGCGGCGACCCCGGTCCCATCGTGGGGGCGTTGGCCCACGTCCCCGAGGTGCTCGACGTGACGCTGCCCTTCGTGGGCACCGTGCTCGGTCCCACCTCGATCGGCGTGCGCACCAAGGAGCTGGTCATCCTGCGCACGTCCGCGCTGCTGGCCTGCCATTTCTGCGTCAACACCCACTCCGATGTGGCCCGCAGGACCGGGCTGGAGGCGGCCGAGGTCCGGGCCCTGCGCGACGAGGTGCCGTACGACACCGTGTTCGGGGACCCTGCGGAGCGGGCGCTGCTGGCCTGGGTGGACGAGGTGGCGACCGGGCGGGGCCCGGTGCCCGACCCGGTGGCCGACGCCCTGGCGGCGCACCACCCCACCCACGAGATCGTGGAGCTCACGGTGCTCGTGGGCGCCACGATGCTGTTGAACCGGCTGTGCTCGGCGCTGGCGCTGCCGGTGGCTCCCGAGGCCCTCGCCCGTCTCGACGAGGAGGACCTGCGTTGGGGGTGATCGCCGATGCCGTGGCCGACGGCGTGCTCCCCGGGCGCGTGTGGTTCTACGGCAACTACCACTGCAACCTGGTCTGCGCCTACTGCCTGACCGAGTCCGGTCCCCGCTCCCCGCAGCGCCGCCTCACCGCCGAGCAGCTGGTGCGGATGGCCGAACAGGCGGCCGCGCTGGGCTTCACCGAGCTGGGCGTGACCGGGGGCGAGCCGTTCCTGGTGCGCGACCTGCCCGCGACCCTGGGCCGGCTGGCCTCGATCCTGCCCACGGTCGTGCTCACCAACGCCACGCTGTTCGGCGACCGCCTCCTGGCCGAGCTGGCTCCCCTGGCGGCGCTCCCGCTCAGCGTGCAGATCTCGCTCGACGCGCCGGACCCCGACGTCAACGACGAGCTGCGCGGTCCCGAGAACTTCGCCAAGGTCATCGACGCCGTCCCGAAGCTCGTCGGCCTCGGGTTCCGGGTGCGCATCGCGACCACCGTGCCCGGCGAGCGCCTCGACGCCGAGGACCACGAGCGGCTTTGCACGCTGCACCGGTCGCTCGGGGTGCCCGACGACGACCACCTGGTGCGCCCGGTGGTGCGTCGCGGCCGCGCCGAGGACACCGGCGGGGCCATCGCCTTCACCCCTGACGACGTGGCACCCGAGCTGACGATCACGGCCGACGGCGCCTTCTGGAGCCCCTTCGGGCCCACCGTGCGCGACGGCCGCCTCGCCACCGACCTGCTCGTGAGCCGCCAGACCGACCCGCTCGAGCGCCCTGCGCACCTGCTGTTGCGACTCGTCGAGGGCC
The DNA here is from genome assembly GCA_025456085.1 of Acidimicrobiales bacterium. Classification (GTDB taxonomy): domain Bacteria; phylum Actinomycetota; class Acidimicrobiia; order Acidimicrobiales; family Acidimicrobilacustridaceae; genus JALOLF01. The sequence goes on along the minus strand of JALOLF010000042.1, from coordinate 11,169 downwards.
GACCGCGCGGCGACGACGCCCGCATCGGCATCAGGTGAGCGTGACCGCGCCGGCCCGGTCGGGCCGATCCGTCACCGACCCCGATCCGTCCTCCCGCCCCGGGACCGACCGCGTGCTCGCCTGGTCGGCGACGACCGTGCTCCCGCTCGTGGTGTGGGTCGGTCTGCTCCGGTTCGCCAACGTGCGGGGCCGGCAACTCGAACAGCAGATCGACCTGAACATCCCCGCCGTGCCGCTGTTCGGGTTCATCTACGACGAACCCCGCTGGGCGCACGTGCTGATCCCCGTGGCGGTGGGTGCGGCACTGGTGGCGCTCGCCCCCCTCGCCGCCCGGCTGCTGGCGTGGCCGGTCCTGCTCGTGGCGGCGCCGCTGGCCTCGACGTCGTGGGCTGCGGCCCTGGCCCGGGTGGACAGGGGCGGCGGGCTGACCCGGGGGCTCCTGCACGAACAGGAGTACCTCACCGACCTGCCCCGCATCAGTGGCGACCCCGGTGGGTTCCTGCGCACCTTCACCGAGGACATCGCCACCTATCACGTCCACGTGCGGGGACACCCTCCGGGTTTCGTGCTGCTGCTCAGCGGGCTCGACCGCCTCGGTCTCGCCACGCCCGGGTGGATCGCGGCGCTGTGCCTCGCCGGCGGTGCCGCGGCGGTGGTGGCGGTGCTCGTGACCGCCCGGGACGTCGCCGGCGAGGACGTGGCCCGTCGGGCGGCGCCGTTCGTCGTGCTGGCCCCCGCCGTGATCTGGGTCGCCACCAGCGCCGACGCGCTGTACGCCGGACTGGCCGCCTGGACGGCCGCCCTGCTGGTGCTGGCGCTGCGCCGCACCGGCCGACGCGCCGACCTGCTCGCCCTGGGCGGCGGCGTGCTGGCGGCGCTGGCCGTGCTGGGCAGCTACGGCATGGTGCTGATCGGCGCCGTCCCGCTGGTGGTCGCCGTGGCCGAGCGCCGGGTGCGGCCCCTGCTCGTCGGGACGGCGAGCGCCGTGGCCACGCTGGCCCTGCTGGTGCCCTTCGGCTTCTGGTGGCCCGCCGGGCTCGCCGCGACCAGGCACGAGTACGACATCCTCCCGCTCGAGCGGCCCTTCTCCTTCTTCGTGGTCGCCAACCTGGCCGCCTGGGGCCTGGCGCTCGGTCCGGCCACGGCCGTGGCCCTCGCCCGGTTGCGCGACCGTCGACTCTGGCTCCTCGTCGGCGGCGGTGTGGCGGCCGCCGTGGCGGCCGACCTGTCCGGCCTGTCCAACGGCGAGGTGGAGCGCATCTGGCTGCCGTTCACCCTGTGGGTGCTCCCCGCCGGCGCGGTGCTGGCTGTGCGGGCCTGGCCGGCCCGGGCCTGGCTCGCCCTGCAGGCGGCCACGGCGGTGGTGATCGTGGCCACCGTACGCACGGAGTGGTGAGCGTGCGGGTCCTGGTCACCGGCGGCGCCGGATTCATCGGCTCCGCGGTCGTCGACGCGCTGCTCGCCCGGGGCGACGAGGTGCGCGTGCTCGACAACCTGCACCCCGTCTCCCACGACGGGCCGCCCGACTACCTGCATCCCGACGCCGAGTACCGCTGGGGGGACGTGCGCGACCCCGCCGCGGCCGCCGCGGCGGTGGACGGTGTGGACGCCGTGTGCCACCAGGCGTCCATGGTCGGGCTGGGCGTCGACTTCGCCGACGTGGCCGACTACGTCGCCCACAACGACCTGGGCACGGCCACGCTGCTGCGCGCCCTGCACGATCGGGCCTTCGACGGTCGCCTGGTGCTGGCCAGCTCGATGGTGGTCTACGGCGAGGGGCGCTACCGCTGTGCGCGCCACGGCGTCGTGCGGCCCGGCCCGCGCCACGTCGAGCACCTCGAGGCGGGCGACTACGAGCCCCGCTGTCCCGACTGCGGCGACGCGCTGACACCCACCCCGGTGCCCGAGGACGCCCCCGTGGACCCGCGCAACGTCTACGCCGCCACCAAGCTCCACCAGGAGCACCTGGGCGCGGCCTACGGGCGCGAGCACGGCGCCTCGGTGATCGCCCTGCGCTACCACAACGTGTACGGGCCCCGCATGCCCCGCGACACCCCGTACGCCGGCGTGGCCAGCATCTTCCGCAGCGCCTACGAACGGGCCGAGGCGCCGCGCGTGTTCGAGGACGGCGGTCAGACCCGGGACTTCGTGCACGTCGCCGATGTGGCCCGGGCGAACCTCGCCGCGCTCGACGCAGCCCCCTCGGCGGCTGGTGCCCACAACGTGGCGAGCGGCCGGCCGCGCACGGTGGGCGAGATGGCCGTCGCCCTCGGACGCGCCTTCGGACGCGGGGCACCGCCGCCGCAGGTCGTGGGCGGGTACCGCCTCGGCGACGTGCGCCACGTGTTCGCCTCGACCGAGCGGGCGGCGGAGGTGCTCGGCTTCCGGGCTTCGATCGGCTTCGAGGACGGCATGGCCGAGTTCGCCACCGCGCCGCTGCGCCGCCGCCGGGCCGGGCGCTGAACGAGGACGTCGGTCGATGCAGGTCGCGGTCATCACCAAGAGCCCGGTTCCCGGTCGGGTGAAGACCCGACTCTGCCCACCCTGCACGCCCGAGCAGGCGGCCGCGCTGTACCGGGCCTCGCTGTGCGACGTGCTGGCCGCGGTGGCCACCTGTCGCACGGCATCGAGGCGGGTGGTCCTGCTGGACGGGGAGCCGGGGCCGTGGCTGCCCACCGGCTTCGACGTCGTGGCCCAACGCGGCACCGGGCTCGCCGACCGGCTCGCCAACGGCATGACCGACCTGTTCGGCTCCGGGGCGGGGCCGGTGCTGATCGTGAGCGGGGAGACGCCCACTCTGCATCCCGGCGAGCTGGACGGCGCCGCGGCGCTGCTCGGCGCGGGCCGCCACGACGCGCTGCTCGGCCCCTCGCCCGACGGCGGCTACTGGGCCGTGGGGCTGTCGCGCCCCGACGCCGCGGCGTTCGACGGGGTGCCGATGAGCAGCCCGGTCACGCGTGCCCGCCAGTGGGCGAGGCTGGTCGCCCGGGGCTACTCGGTCGGCGCCCTCGGCGAGCTGCGCGACCTCGACCACTTCGGGGACGCCGTGGCCCTGGCGGCGGCGGATCCCGGGACCCGCTTCGCGCGGGCGTTCGCCGAGCTGGGCCTCGCCCCGTCGGACCGGTAGCGGCTCCCCGCTCCGGCGTGAGGCCCTCCCGTCGTCGACCCGGACCGCTGGCTACGGTTCGCCCATGCGCTTCGCCATCAAGACCGCGCCCCAGCACACGACCTGGGAGGACCTGCTCGCCGTGTGGCGGGCCGCCGACACCATCCCGGTGTTCGAGTCGGCGTGGAACTTCGACCACTTCTACCCCATCTTCTCGGACCCGACGGGCCCCTGCCTGGAGGGGTGGGTCACCCTCACCGCACTGGCCCAGGCCACGACGCGGCTGCGCATCGGCACGATGGTCAACGGCGTGCCCTACCGTCACCCCGCGCTCGTGGCCAACATGGCCGCGGCGCTCGACATCGTGTCGGGCGGGCGTCTCGAGCTCGGCCTGGGCGCGGGCTGGAACGAGGAGGAGGCCGGCGCCTACGGCATCGACCTGCTCCCCACCTGGACCGAGCGGTTCGACCGGCTGGAGGAGGCGCTCGAGGTCATCACGGGCCTGCTGAGCAGGGAGACCACCACCTTCGAGGGTCGCTACTACCGGCTCACCGACGCCCGCTGCGAGCCCAAGCCGGTGCAGCGCCCGCACCCCCCGATCTGCATCGGCGGCAACGGGGAGAAGCGCACCCTGCGGGCCGTGGCCCGCTACGCCGACCACTGGAACTTCATCGGCGGCCCGCCCGAGGACCTGCGCCGCAAGCTCGACGTCCTCGGGGCGCACTGCGCAGCGGTGGGGCGGGACCGCTCGGAGATCCGCGTCTCGGCCCAGCTCATGTCCGACCTGTCCGATCTCGGACGTCTCGCCCACGAGGCGAACCAGCTCGGCGAGGCCGGGGCCGACCTGGTCATCGTGTACCTCCCGCCACCCCACCGGGTGGCGGTGCTGGAACCGCTCGCCGAGGCGCTCGCCGCCGTGGGCTGAGCGCGGTCCCGGGTCTCACCGCGTGTCGCGCAGTTGGGCGCGCATGTCGCGCACCGCGGTGACCGTCCCCCGCAGGGTGCCCGTGACCTTGGAGCGCCCGGCGCGCGGTCGGTAGGGCACCGGGACCTCCACCACCCGCCACCCGGCCAGCCCGGCGCGCAGCACCATCTCCAGGGGCCAGCCCGAGCGTCGGTCACGCAGGTCCAGGGCGAGCAGGTCGGCTCGTCGAGCCGCCCGCAGGGGGCCGAGATCGGTCACGGCGTAGCCGAAGCGGGTTCGCACGCGTCGGGCCAGGTAGCGGTTGGCGATCCGGGCGTGGACCGGCCAGGCGCCCCGCTGCGCCACCCGGGCGCCGAGCACCAGGTCCGCGTCGCCGGCGGACACGGGCCCGGCCACGGCCGGTAGCGCCGCGGGGTCGAGCGACGCGTCGCAGTCCATGAAGCACACGACCTCGGCGGTGGCGGCCTGCAGGCCGGCCCAGCACGCGGAGCCGAAGCCCCGGACCGGCTCGGACACGACGGTCGCCCCCAGTCGGGCGGCCACGCGGGCGGTGCCGTCGCTCGAGCCGTTGTCGACCACGATGGGCCGGAACCCTGCCGGCAGGCGATCCAGCACCCACGCGACGGCGTCCTGCTCGTCGAGGGCGGGCAACACGACGTCGGGCACCGATGGCACGCTACCCGGGGGTGTGGTTCGATCGTCGCATGTCGCTCGCCTGGCGCCGGGTCGTCCTGCTCCTGCTCGCGGTCGGGGGGCTGCTCGCCCTCGACGGCTGCGGCGACGACGGCGGGCCCGCCTCCCCGTCCGACCCGGCCACGCCACCGCCGTCGACGCTGGTGCCCAGCGAGCTGTTCGTCGCCGACGCCGCCTTCCCCGCGGCACTCGTCGCCGCGCCCGACGGTGGGCTGCTCTACGGCGAGCGCCTGACCGGGCGGATCCTCTCGGTGGACGCGACCGGTGGGCGCGCCGCGGAGCCGGTGGCGAGCGTGGCGGTCACGGGGACCGAGGGCGATCAGCGGGGCCTGCTCGGGCTGGTGTCCGACGACGAGGGCCGTCTGTACGCCTCCTTCACCCGCGCCGAGGACGGTCGCCTCGTCGTGGCCCAGGTGGCGCCCGGGCCCGAGCGACCGGTGTGGGAAGGTCCGGTCAGCGCGGAACGGGCCAACGGCGGTCATCTCGAGCTCCACGAGGGCAGGCTGCTCGTCGGGGTGGGGGACCTGCTCGATCCCGACGCCGTCGCCGACCCGGCCACCCCCAACGGCAAGCTGCTGCTGCTCGATCCCGACGCCGCCGCCGACCAGGTGCCGGTCGTGCTGGCCGGGGGTTGGAACAACCCCTTCGCCTTCACCCACACCCCGGACGGTTCGCTGTGGGTGGCCGACAACACCGGCGGTGGTCGTGAGCGCCTGGCCCGTGTCGTCGACGACGGTGAGGTGGTGGTCACCGAGCTGGGGGGCGGAGCCGAGCAACGGGTCCCTGCCGGGATGGTGGCCCTCGACGGCGAGCGCCTGGGGCTCTGCGGCTATCTGTCCGGGGTGCTCGAAGAGGTGGCCGTGGTGGACGGTCGGGCCGAGCCGACGGGTCGGGTGCTGACCGCGCCGTGCCGGATCGGGGTGCTCCGTCTGAGCGACGGGCGGGTCGTGGTGGCGACCGAGACCGAGCTGGACGTCGCCTCCCCCTGACGGGCGGAGGTCGGCTCAGCTGAGCTCGAAGGTGAACGACTCGCCCGCTCCGAGCTCCACGATCTGGTTGCGCCGACCCACCTTGACCGGCCCGGCACCGTCGCGGCGGACCTCGACCCGGGCCCGTTCGTGATCGATGTCGAGGTGGAGCCAGCGGCCCCGGTAGCGGAGGTCGAACTGCAGGCCCCGCAGCTCGTCGGGCAGGTCGGGGTCGAGGAACAGCACGCCGCCTCGGGGGTCGATCCCGCTGTAGCAGCGCTGCACCATGTCGACCGTGCCCGCCATGGCGCCGAGGTGGATGCCCTCGCTGGTGGTGCCGCCCTGGACGTCGTCGATGTCGCTGCGCAGCGCCTCCTGGAAGAACTGCCAGGAGCGGCGGCGGTCGATCCGGGCCAGGATCCAGCCGTGCACGAGCTTCGACAGCGTCGAACCGTGCGAGGTGCGTGCCATGTAGTACTCGACGGTCCGCCGGGCCTGCTCTGCGGTGAGCTCGTAGCCGAGGCGCCGGAACACCAGGGTCAGCTCGCGGGGTGACAGCAGGAAGGCGGCCATGAGGGCATCGGCCTGCTTGGAGAGCTTGTAGTTGTCGGGGGAGTCGCCCTCGGCCTCGAGGATGCGGTCCAACCGCTGGATGTCCCCGTAGCGGGCGACGTAGTCCTCCCAGTCCAGCTCCGCCAGGTCCTCGTAGCCCTCGAACTGGCTGATGATGCCGTCGTCGTGGAAGACGATCTTCATGCGCCGGCTCATGACCTCCCAGCGGTCGGTCTCCTCCCGCGTCAGGCCCATGCGGTCGAGGACCTCGGACCGGTACGGCTCGGGCAGCACGTCGAGCACCTCGAGTGCACGGCACATGAGCCAGGCCGTCATCACGTTGGTGTAGGCGTTGTTGCGCAGACCCGGCTGCTCGGCACCGGGGTAGCCCTCGTGGTACTCGTCGGGACCCATGACCCCGGCGATCTCGTAGCGGTCGCTGGTGCGGTCGTAGGTGGCCAGGCTGGCGAAGAAGCGGGCCATGCCCAGCAGCAGCTCGGCGCCGTAGAACCCCAGGAACTGCTCGTCGCCCGTCGTCTCCCAGTACTGCCACACGTTGTAGGCCACCGCCAGGTTGATGTGGCGCTGCAGGTGCGACGCGTCGGGCAGCCACCGACCCGACTTGGGGTTCAGGTGCAGGGTCTGGGTCTCCTCCCGGCCGTCGCTGCCGCTCTGCCACGGGAACATCACGCCGTCGTAGCCGGCTGCCTTCGCCGCCCACCGGGCCTGGGGGAGGCGGCGGTGCCGGTACCGCAGCAACGAGCGGGACACCTCGGGCATGCGCAGGTTCAGGAACGGCAGGATGAAGATCTCGTCCCAGAAGACGTGGCCCCGGTAGGCCTCTCCGTGCAGACCGCGGGCCGGCACCCCCACGTCGAGGTCCACCACGTGCTGGGAGGTGGTCTGCAGCAGGTGGAAGATGTGCAGGTTGAGGATGCGTTGGACCTCTTCGCTGTCAACCAGATCGACCCGGCACCGCTCCCACAGGTGGTGCCAGGCCAGGGTGTGGCGGGGCAGCAGGTCGTCGAAGCCTCCGATGTGGCGGACCCGGTCGCGGGCCTCCGCCGCGGGCTCGCTGATCCCGGTGTCACGGCCGGTGTAGGTCGCCACCAGCTTCTCGATCGTGACCGACTCTCCTTCGTCCGCGTGCAGCACCAGCAGGTGGGCGACGTAGCCGTCCCGGGTGACCACGTGTCGCACCGCCGGCACGGGCTGATCGCGGAGGAAGACCCGGGTGCGGGCCGCCATGGCGATGCGCACGTGGCTCTGGTTCGTCTCCACCATGAGCTCGATGGTCTCCCCGTCGAGCTCGGCGGCGCGCAGCGGGGTGAGATGCCGGCTGGGGAGCGCCCGGTAGCGGGCCACGCCGGAGTTGGTGACCGTGCCGTCGAGGGCGCTGCGCACCTCGAGGCGCCCCGAGAAGTTCTCGGCGGTCAGCGTGGTGTCGAGGCCGGCCAGGTGCGGACCGGCCATGTCCACGAAACGGCGCTGGACGAGGCGCACCACGCGACCCTGGCCGTCGCGGTAGCGGGCCAGGCGCACCAGCAGACCGCGGCTGAGGTCGAGCTTCTGCTCCCAGTCCAGCACCTCGGCCGTGGCCGGGGAGAGCCACGGGCCGTCGTCGACCCGGAAGGTGAGCGACAGCCAGTTCGGCGCGTTGACGAGGCTCTCGTTCTCCACCCAGCGGCCGGCGACCTCGGAGCCCAGGCGGTTGTACACGCCGGCGAGGTAGGTGCCCGGGTAGTGGACGTCGTCGGCGTCGCACTCGGGGGCGGCGCCGCGGGTGGCCAGGTAGCCGTTGCCCAACGTGCACAGGGCTTCGCGCACCCCCTGCTCGCGCGGCTCCCAGCCCCGGTAGACGATCTCCCACTCGCTCACTGCTCGTCGCGCCCTTCCGTCGTCGCCGCCATCACCAGCGCCGAGCCCAACCCGTCGAGGAAGCGGCGGACGCCCTCGGTGTCGTCGACCCGCCACCGGGCCAGCGTGGGCCGGTCCTCGGTGCCCACCACGATGCCCGCGCCCCGGGCGCGCACCTCGCGGAAGCCGTCCTCGTCGGTCTCGTCGTCGCCCAGGAACACCGCCAGGGCGTCGTCGGGATCCTCGACGAGCACCTCCAGCAGCCAGCGCAGCGCCCGGCCCTTGTCCCACTCGACGTCGGGGCGCAGTTCGAAGATCTTCTTGCCGCCGGTCTTGCGCAGACCCCGCCGGTCGGCGAGGGCGGCGTCGACCGCGGCCTCCACCCGAGCGATGTCGGCGTCGTCGACCTGGCGGTAGTGCACGGCGATGGCGAAGCGCTTCCGCTCCACCCAGGCGCCGGGGACGGCTGCCGCGGAGACCTCGAGCGCGGCCGTGGCTGCATCGAGCTCGTCCACCAGGGCTTCCCCGCCGCCCACCACCCGGCGCATGCCGCCGGGGCCACGGATGTCGAAGCCGTGGCTACCGGCCACGTAGAGCTGCTCGAGGCCGACCATGGCGTCGACGTCGGCGAGGTCCCGCCCGCTCAGCACCGCCACCGGGCACTGCCGGGCCAGGGCCACCAGCGCGTCGCGCATCTCGGGGGCGAGCACCGCCAGGGAGGGATGGGCGACGATGGGCGTGAGCGTGCCGTCGTAGTCGAGGAACACGACCGGGCGGCGCGGACCCGAGGCGAGCTCCTCGACGTGGTCCAGCGCCGGGTCCAACGACGGCAGCGGCGCGGCCGGGGCGTCGGCGGGCGCGAGGGGGCGCAGCTCGGCGGCATCGAGCGCCGTCACCACGACATCGGCACCTGCCGCGGCGAGGTGCTCGCCGTGGCCGCCGCCGCGGCGGTCCAGGCCCACCACCAACCCGAATCCACCCCGTCGAGCCGCCTCGACCCCCAGGATGGCGTCCTCGACGACGGCGATGCGCGCCGGTGCCAGACCCAACCGTCGGGCCGCCTCCAGGTAGATCGCCGGGTCGGGCTTGCCCGCCAGACCCAGCTCGTCGCCGTCGACCCCGTCGACGCGCACCTCGAAGCGGTCCTCGACCGCGGCGCTTCGCAGCACGGCCGCGCAGTTGCGGCTCGCCGACACCACCGCCGTGCGCACACCCAGGCGACGCAGGTCGTCGATCCAGCCCACGGTCGGCGCGATGGCCGTCACCCCTCGGTCCCGGAGGTGTTCGTTGAACGCGGCGTCCTTGCGGTTGCCGATGCCGCACACGGTGTCGGCCTCGATCGGATCGTCGGGCGTGCCCCGGGGCAGGTCGATGTCCCGCGACGCGAGGAACCGGGCCACGCCGTCGTAGCGGGGGATGCCGTCGACGTGGCGGAGGTAGTCGTCGTCGGTGAAGGGTCGCAGCGGCGTTCCGTCGGCTTCGGACCGCGACGCCAGCAGGTCGTCGAACACGCGGGCCCAGGCCGCGGCGTGCACCCGGGCCGTGTCGGTGACCACCCCGTCGGTGTCGAACACGACGGCGTCGACGGGTCGTCCCGCGATGACCACCGGCTGCTGCATCTCGATCCCCCGTGCGCTGGTCCCAGCCCGCTCTGCGCCCACCCTACCGACCGGGTGGCTGCCGGGGTCGGTCCTGTTCGATCGTCCTCTCGGTGGGCTCCGTTAGGGTGTCAGGACGCGAAGGCTACGCTCGGGGAAGGGTTTGGCTGCGCGAAGGCACCACGACGCGCCCGTGATCGAACGGCTCCTGCCGGGTCTGTCGCAGCTGCGAGGCTACGACCGGCTCTGGCTGCGCGGCGACGTCGTGGCGGGGGTGACGGTGGCGGCGTACGCCATCCCCCAGACCATGGCCTACGCCCAGGTGGCCGGCCTGTCGCCGGTGGTGGGGCTGTGGTCCCTCCTGGCGCCGATGGTCGTGTACGCCTTCGTGGGCTCGTCGCGTCAGCTCTCGGTGGGACCGGAATCGACGATCTCCGTCATGGCGGCGACGGCCGTGGCCCCGCTCGCCGACGGCGACCCGGCGTTGTACGCCACCCTGGCCGCCGCCTGCGCGCTGGTGGTCGGGGTGATGTGCTTCGTCGGCTACCTGTTCCGCCTGGGGTTCCTCGCGGACCTGCTGTCCCACCCCATCCTGGTGGGCTACATGGCCGGCGTGGCGGTGATCATGGCCGCGGGCCAGCTCGACAGGATGGTGGGCATCGACGTCGACGCGAGCTCGGCCGTGGGCTCGCTGGGCGAGGTGGTGCGCAGCGTCGACGAGTGGGACGTGCCCAGCCTGGTGCTGGGCCTGGGCGTGCTCGTGTTCCTGTTCGTGTGCCAGTGGCGCTTCCCGCGGGCTCCGGCACCGCTGCTGGGTGTCCTGGTCGCCACGGCCATCGTGGCGGTGTTCCAGCTCGACGAGGCCGGCATCGCCGTCGTGGGCGAGATCCCGGCGGGGCTGCCCTCGATCCGGGTGCCGGCGGTGAACCTCGACGACCTCGTCTCCCTGCTGGCGCCGGCGTTCGGGATCGCCCTGGTCGGGTTCTCGGACAACGTGCTGGACTCCCGGGCGTTCGCGGCGCGCAACGGCTACACGATCGATGCCAACCAGGAGCTGCTCGCCCTCAGCGCCGCCAACGTGGGAACGGGACTGACCCAGGGCCTGCCGGTGTCGAGCAGCGGCAGCCGCACCGCCATCGGGGTGGCGGTCGGCAGTCGGACCCAGCTCTTCTCCCTGGTCGGGGTGGCGTCGATCCTCGTCGTGATCGTGTTCTTCCGCCCGGTCCTCGCCGACTTCCCGCTTCCGGCGTTGGGCGCGATCGTGATCTACGCGGCCGTGCTGCTGGTCAACGTGCCCGAGTTCGTGCGTCTGCGCCGGTTCCGTCCGAGCGAGTTCCTGTTGGCTCTCGCCGCCTGCTTCGGCGTGATCGCGTTCGACATCCTGTACGGGGTGGCGTTCGCCATCGGGTTGTCGGCCATCGAGATGCTGGCCCGGGTGGCCCGGCCCCACGACGGGATCCTGGGCCGGGT
>JALOLF010000257.1 GCA_025456085.1 Acidimicrobiales bacterium | reverse complement strand
CAGACCCGCTCCATGAAGCGGGCGTCGTGGCTGCCCTCGACCCACAGGCGCGACGCCCGTGCCACCCGGGCGGTGGACTGCGCGGCGACGATGCCGCCCGCGGCGGACCGCTTGGTGGCCGGCGTCGACGCGGGCCGGGAGGACGGGCGCACCAGCGTGACGGTCTCACCCTGGTGGGCGAACGCACCGGGATGGTGCTCGAAGGTGTGCTGGCGGCCCTTGGCGTCCTTGAGCACCACGAGGTCGCCGGTGAACTTCCAGAGCCGGCCCCGCAGGTTGGTGGGCCGGTGCAGCAGCACCATGTCGGGACGTGCCACGACCTTCGTGTAGCTGTCGGCCAGGCGCCGGGCACCGTTGACCCCGCCGACACCCGGGTCGTCGAGGATGTCGCCGTAGGGATCGCCCATCAGCGCGCCGCCCGGCCGGCACCGGACCAGCCGGGGTCACCCGGGCGGTGCCCCTGGGCGAGCTCGGCCAGGGCGACGAGGCCGTCGCCGTCCATGGTCAGGGCATCCACCAGCACGCTCGACGGGTCGGCCAGCACCGCCGAGAGCGCCCGTCCCGAGGTGCTGTTGGCGGTGGGCAGGTCGGTGGAGAGCAGCACCAGGTCGAACCCGGCGTCGCCGTGGCGGTCCCTCGGGCTCGCCGACGACAGCACCGAGGCCTTGCCCAGCGCCTTCCAGAGCGTGTCGGCACGCTGCAGACCGGGGCGCACCGAGGTGAACGCGCCGGAGCAGTCGACGTAGATCGTTCGGTCGTCCTTGTCGCGCACCGAGAAGCTCAGCTCCACGCCGTGCAGCTTCACCCCGCTGTCGACCTGCTCGAAGCCGGCGCGCTCGAGCATCGTGCGTGCCAGCTCGCGTGCCGCGGTGCCCTCACGCCGGGCACGCACGTGCAGGTCGACCTCGTCGGAGGGCTCGGGGTCCGACGGGGCCGCGGAGCTGACGCTGGCCAGCGGCGTCGGGTTGCTGGCCAGGCGGTCCCGCTCGGCCTGCACCCGCTCGCCCGCCCGGTCGACGTAGTCGGGGTCGGTGTCGTAGCCGACGAAGTGGCGGTCGGCGCGCACCGCCGCCACCGCCGTGGTGCCCGACCCCATGAACGGGTCGAGCACCAGGTCGCCCCGGTAGGTGTACAGGTGGATGAGCCGCTCGGGCAGCGCGACGGGGAACGGGGCGGGGTGGCCGACCCGGGTGGCGGACTCGGGCGGCAGCTCCCACACGTCGAGGGTGGCGTCCATGAACTCGTCGCGGGTGATGGTGGACTCGTGGGGCAGGCCCCGGGCGGCACGCACGTCGGTGGACAGCGGCCGGTCGAAGCGACCCTTGCTGGCGATGATCACACGCTCGGTCAGGTCGCGCAGCACCGGGTTGGTGGCCCGCTGGAAGCTGCCCCAGGCACACGAGCCCGACGCGCCGCGCTGCTTGACCCAGACGACCTCTCCCCGCAGCAGCAGTCGCAGGTCGTCCTGGAGGATCGAGGTGACGTCCGCGGCCAGGTTGCGGTACGGCCGGCGGCCGAGGTTGGCGACGTTGACCGCGATGCGCCCACCCGGCTCGAGCGTGCGCACGCACTCGGCGAACACGTCGCGCAGCATCTGGAGGTACTCCAGGTAGGTGGCGGGCACGTGCTCCGCGTCGAGCTCGGTCTCGTAGGCCTTGCCCGCGAAGTACGGAGGGGACGTGACCACCAGCGCGACCGACCCGTCGGCCACGTCGGCCATGTCGGCCGAGGAGCCGCAGATCACCCGGTCGATCGCCCGGACCGCCGGGTCGGCCGGGATGGTGTCGTCGTCGGAGAGCTCCGGCGCCGCGAAGCGGGCGTAGAACTCCGAGGAGTCGTGGCCCTCACGCCGACCGACACCGAAGTCCGACGTGGCGGTCGGACGGCGGCGTCGCGGGGAAGGGGTGTCGGCAGCGGCCACGGCCAGAGACTACGGGTCGGCACCGACAGTCGCGAGCCTCGGCCCGCGACGGGGTGGTCGGCTCAGTAGCGCAGGCCGGGTGCCCGGGTGAAGAACACGTCGGTGGCGAGCTGCTGGCCCAGCTTCGACGCGTCCCAGCGCTTGCCGCCGTTGTTGATGGTCGGGCCGTCGGTCCAGCCCTTCATCAGGATGATGTTCTCGGCCACGGCACGGATGATCTGACCCGTGACGTGATCGGCCTCGTCCGACGCGAGCCAGGCGACCAGCGGCGAGGACACCGCGGGGTCCATGCGGTTCCACTCGTCGTCGGGGATCTCGTCGGCCTCGATGACCGCCGGGGCGCCGGGCATGGTGCCGGTGATGCGGGTGGCGGCGGCCGGGCCGACGGCGTTCACCGTGACACCGAGCTTGTACAGCTCCAGGCTGAGGGTCTGGGTGAGGCTGGCGATGGCGGCCTTGGCCGGGGCGTAGTTGGTCTGGCCGAAGTTGCCGGTCAGTCCGGCACCCGACACGGTGTTGATGATGCGACCGTCGACCTTCTCGCCGGTGGACTTGTTGAGCGCCCGCCAGTGCACCGCCGCGTGCTTGCAGGGGATCCAGGTGCCACGCAGGTGCACCTTCAGCACGGCGTCGAAGTCCTCGACCGACATGTTGAAGATGGAGCCGTCGCGCACGATGCCGGCGTTGTTCACCAGGATGTCGAGGCGGCCGAACTGCTCCACCGCCTGGGCGACCATCTCGCCGGCCTGGTCGTAGTCGGACACGTCCGCGTAGTTCGGCGCGGCCTCGCCGCCGCGGCCCTTGATGATGTCCACGGTCAGGTCGGCGTCGCGACCGGTGCCCTCACCGGTGACCGAGCCACCCAGGTCGTTGACGATGACGGTCGCGCCGTGCTTCGCCAGCTCCAGCGCATGCCCTCGTCCGATGCCGTGGCCCGCTCCGGTGACGATCGCGACCTTGCCGTCCAGCATTCCCATGGTGGTCCCCACTCCTCTGACGAGACATCGTGCGACCGCGGCGACCGCCGCGATCTGACAGGTCGTCAGATCCTAGGGGTGGGGCCGATCGACGGGCGAAACGGCGCCGTCGGT
>JALOLF010000041.1 GCA_025456085.1 Acidimicrobiales bacterium | reverse complement strand
TCGGCTTGCCGAGCCGGGTGTGGTGCTCCTCGGTGGACGCGATGGGGGGGCCGACGATCAAGCGCTTGAGCGCGGAGTACATGCGTACCTCGAGGTGCTGCCCGGGAGGCCCGGAGACCGGCACGCATCGTAGGCCCGCGTAAACGGTCGCAGCCACGGGGCCGGGTGCCGCTTTCCGACGTCAGAAAGGGCTTTCGTGAGTTCCGGGTGGGCTCGTGTCGACCCACCCTTCGGGGGTGGGTGGGGGTGGGTGCACCCGTCGGATGCGCTTAGGATCAGCCCGGTTCCGGCGCGGAGCCGCAGGAGGTGCGAGACGGTGCACGTGGTCGTCGTGGGGTGCGGACGGGTCGGTTCGGGACTCGCCACCACCCTGGAAGCTCAGGGCCATTCCGTGGCCATCATCGACAAGCGCGCCACCGCGTTCCGTCGACTCCCGGCCGACTTCGAGGGCAGGCAACTCGTCGGCATCGGCTTCGACCGGGACCTGCTGGTGCAGGCCGGCATCGAGCGGGCCGATGCGCTGGCTGCGGTGACCAACGGCGACAACTCCAACATCGTGGTGGCCCGGGTGGCCCGCGAGCACTACGGCGTCGAGCGGGTCGTGGCCCGCATCTACGACCCGCGCCGCGCCGCCATCTACGAGCGGGTCGGCATCCCCACGGTGGCCACGGTGCGCTGGACGGCGGAGCGGGTGCTGCGACGCATCCTGTCCGACGCCCCGAGCGTCGAGTGGATCGACCCGTCGGCCCGGGTGAGCCTCCTCGAGCGGCTGGTGCCGACCCCGTGGGCCGGTCGCAGGCTGTCCGAGCTCGAGTCCGACGGCGACTGGCGGATCGCGGCCATCACCCGACTGGGCGAGTCCCTGATCCCCACGGCGACGCTCGTCGCCCAGGAGGGTGACGTCATCTGGATGATGGTCGACGGCGACAAGCTCGACGAGCTCGACCGGCACCTCGCCGCCGGGCCGGCCAAGGGAGGTCACTGATGCGGGTGGTCATCGTCGGTGGCGGCAACGTCGGCACCTACATCGCCGCAGAGCTGATCGGGTTCCGCCACGAGGTGGTCATCGTGGAGCAGGACCCCGACCGCGTTGCCCAGGCCATCGCCAACCGGGAGCCGGTCGGAGCGACGTGGCTGCAGGCCGACGGCTGCGAGGTCTCGGAGTACGTGCTCGCCGACCCCCAGACCGCCGACGTGGTCGTGGCCGTGACCGGCGACGACGAGGACAACCTCGTCATCTCGCTGCTGTCGAAGCAGGAGTTCGGCGTGCCCCAGGTGATCGCCCGGGTGAACAACCCCGAGAACGAGTGGCTGTTCAACGAGTCCTGGGGGGTGGACCGCTCCGTGTCGACGCCGCACCTGCTGACGGCGCTGGTCGAAGAAGCCGTCTCGATCGGGGAGCTGATCCGTCTGCTGCCCTTCAAGGGAGGGGCCAAGCTGGCCGAGGTCACGCTCGACCACGACTCGCCGGCGATCGGCCGGGAGATCATGGAGCTCAGCCTGCCTCGGGAGTCCTCGGTGGTCGCCGTGGTCCGTCAGGACCAGCTCATCGTGCCGCGCGGCGACACCGTCTTCTACGAGAAGGACGAGGTCATGGTGCTCGTGACCGAGGACAGCGAGGACCACGTGCGCACCATCTTCACCAGCCAGGCTCCGGCGGACTGAACGGCCCGGGTCGACCGGCGGGTCAGCGCGGCGTTCAGAGCAGCGTGTAGCCGGGGTTCAGCAGGACGAGCCGGTTGCGCTCGAGGCGACCCACGCCCTCCAGGAGCATCCCGCGGCCCGGGTCGATGCCACCGATGCGTCGGGTCCCGGTGAACACGGCGACGGCCCGTCCGGTGCCGTCGCTCACCGTCACCTCCAACGAAGGCGTGCCCGCCCGGGGCACGACCTGCAGGCCCTGGACCTCGCCGCCGACGCGCACCGGCTCCCGGGGGACGGCCTCGGCGATGGACGTCACGGCCACCCCGAGGTAGCGATCCTGCAGACGGGCCTGGTCGAGCTGTTCGACCGAGGCCGTGAGCCGCTTCTTGAAGTCGGACCATGCCATCCGCCCAGGCTTGCACCGACGGCCGGGCCACGCCAGCAGGCCCCGCCCGGACCGTCCCCGCCGTGCACACGCCGCGATGATCGCCAGAACAGATCTTCCGGTTTTTTCGGGTGAGGTGTTGCCAAGCGGGCTCCGACCCGCCACACTGCTCGCAGCGAGGGGAGTACCCCACCATTGCATCGTCGTCATCACGGCTCACGCCCGGCGATGCAGGCTCGGCGTCGAGCGGGGGAGACCTCCGGATACCAGACCCGTACCCGGAGGTAGTTGTGCCCGCGCACACCCCTGTTCCCAGCGTTGCCGGTGGTCCTGCCGCTCCGCCCGCCCCGGCGTCCGCTCATCCCCCCGGTCCGCCCTGGCACACGATGAGCGGTGCTCAGGTGGCCGTGGACCTCGACGTCGACGTCGCTCGCGGCCTCTCGGCGACCGAGGTGGGGTCCCGGCGCGCCCAGTTCGGCGAGAACGCCCTGGCAGAGCCTCCCCGGAAGCCCCGCTGGCTGCTGTTCGTGGACCAGTTCCGTAGCGGCCTGGTCCTGATCCTCGCCGGCGCCGCCGTGCTGGCGGCGCTCGTGGGGGATCTCAAGGACGCCCTGATCGTGTCGTTCGTGCTCGTGTTCAACGGCGTGCTCGGCTTCATCCAGGAGGGCAAGGCCGAGAAGGCCATGGAGGCTCTCAAGAGCATGCTGGTCACCCGGGTGCGGGTCCGGCGCGACGGGGTGATCTCCGACGTGGACGCGCCCGACCTGGTGCCCGGTGACGTCGTGCTGCTCGAGGCGGGCGACCGCGTCCCGGCCGACGGCCGGCTGCTCGTGGAGGTGAACCTCTCGATCGACGAGGCGGCCCTCACCGGAGAGTCCGTCCCCGTCGAGAAGGTGGTCGACGCCCTCGCCGGCGACGACCTGCCTCTCGCCGAGCGTCGCAACATGGCGTACATGAACACCACGGTGGTGCGTGGCCGCGCCGAGCTGGTGGTCTCCTCGACGGGCATGGCCACCGAGATGGGACGCATCGCGGAGATGCTCGGCGAGACCGAGACCGAGCCCACGCCCCTGCAGCGCCAGCTCGACCGGCTCGGCAAGTACCTGGCCATGATCGCGGGTGTGGCCGTGGCGCTCGTCTTCGCGCTCCGGCTCTACCAGGGCGACTCACTGGGTGACGCCGCGCTCAGCGCCGTGGCGCTGGCCGTGGCCGCCATCCCCGAGGGTCTGCCGGCCGTGGTGACCGTCACCCTGGCCGTCGGCGTGCACCAGATGGCCCTGCGCAACGCCATCGTGAAGCGCCTCGCCTCCGTCGAGACGCTGGGCTCCACGACCGTGATCTGCTCGGACAAGACGGGCACCCTCACCCGCAACGAGATGACCGTGCGCTCGCTCTTCTACGGCGACCGGGCCTTCGACGTGACGGGCGAGGGCTACCAGGCCGAGGGCACCATTGCGGCGACCGACGACGGCGCCGTGCCCGACCTGGCCGGTCCCCTGACCGGTGCCGTGCTGGCCAGCGACGCCGACGTCCGCGACGGGGTGGCGGTCGGTGACCCCACCGAGACGGCGCTGCTCGTCGCAGCCCAGAAGGCGGGCATCGTCCTGGCGGAGCTGCGCGAGCGGCATCCCCGCATCGGGGAGGTCCCGTTCGACTCGGCCGCCAAGTTCATGGCCACGTTCCATCGCGAGGGCGACGAGGTGGTCGTCTACGTGAAGGGCGCTCCCGACGTGGTGCTCGGCCGGTCGACGTCGCGCAGCGACGGCCACGGCGGTGCAGCACCCCTCGACTCCGGGGCCGTGGCCGCCATCGACGAGCAGAACCGGGCGCTGGCCGGTCAGGGTCTCCGGGTGCTGGCCGTCGCGTCGCGCCGGCTGCCCGCGTCCGACGACGTGCTCGACGCCGACGGCACCGTCACCGATCCGTCCCGTTGGATCGGCGAGCTGCAGCTCGAGGTCCTCGCCGGCATCCTCGACCCGCCCCGCGCCGAGGCCCGTGACGCCATCCGGCTGTGCCGGTCGGCCGGCATCGCGGTGAAGATGATCACCGGTGACCACGCCGTCACCGCGGCGGCCATCGCCACCGATCTGGGCATCGTGGGCCGCGCCGTGACCGGCGCCGAGCTCGACGCCATGAGCGACGAGGAGCTCGCCGGGCAGATCGACGGCATCGGCGTGGTGGCCCGGGTCTCGCCCGAGCACAAGGTCCGGGTCGTGCGGGCGCTGAAGTCCAACGGCCATGTGGTCGCCATGACCGGTGACGGGCTCAACGACGCCGCCGCCCTGCGGGCCGCGGACATCGGCGTCGCCATGGGCATCACCGGTACGGAGGTGACGAAGGAGGCCGGCGACATGGTGCTCGCCGACGACAACTTCGCCACCATCGTGCGGGCCGTCGAGCAGGGCCGGACGATCTTCGACAACATCTTGAAGTTCGTGCGCTTCCAGCTCGCGACCAGCATGGGTGCGATCTCCACCATGCTGCTGGCCGGCATCTTCGGGTTGCCTGTGCCGTTCACCGCGGTGCAGGTGCTGTACGTGAACCTCATCGCCGACGGTCCACCGGCCATCTCGTTGGGTCTCGACCCGGCCCGCCGCGACGTGATGCGCCGGGCACCCCGCCGCCAGGACGAGGGCGTGCTCACGGGGGAGCGGTTCAGCCAGATCATCGTGGCCGCGCTCACCATGGCCATCGCCACCACCAGCGTGCTGGCCATCATGAAGGGCCGCGTCGAGCTCGACGTGGCGCTCACCATGACCTTCACGACCTTCGTGCTGTTCCAGGTGTTCAACGCCTTCAACGCCCGCTCCGGCGAGGGCACGATCTTCAGCCGGGAGCTGTTCAGCAACGGCAAGCTGTGGGCGGCGCTGGTCGGCGTGGTCGCCATGCAGATCGCCGTGGTGCACTGGGGTCCGCTGCAGGGCATCTTCGACACCGTCGGCCTCAGCCTGTCGGAGTGGGCGGCGGCACTCGCGGTGGCGTGCACGGTGGTCGTCGTGGAGGAGCTGCGCAAGGTCGTCGTGCGGGCCCGGCGTGCGGACGCGGGCGTTGGGCTCTCCGACGCCGACGCCGACGCCCCGGTGCCGGTCGGGTCCGGTGCGCCCTCCCCCGCAGGCGTTGGCGCCGGCACCCCCGCCGGCTCCCGAGAGGAGGTTCGGCCGTGAGCGAGCCTGTCCGACCTATCGCGCCCGCCACGAGCGTGCGGTTCCGGATGGAGAACACCTTCAAGACCGCCGTGCTGCTGGCGGCCATCGGTGGACTGCTGGTGGCGCTGGGAGCCTGGTTCGGGGGTACGACGGGGGCCCTGGTGGGCCTGTTGCTCGGCCTGGCGGTGACGGGGTTCTCGTACTGGAAGTCCGACTCGCTGGCCATCCGTGCCGCGAGGGCCGTGCCGATCAGCGAAGCCGAGGCGCCGAACCTGCACGCCGCCGTGCGGGAGGTCGCGCAACGGGCGGGCCTGCCGGTGCCCCGGGTGTACTACATCGACGAGGCCCAGCCCAACGCCTTCGCCACGGGCCGCAACCCCCGCCATGCCGCCGTGGCCGTGACCCGTGGCCTGCTGGAGCTCACCACCCGTGACGAGCTGCGTGGTGTGCTGGCCCACGAGATGGCCCACATCCGCAACCGCGACATCCTCATCGGCTCCATCGCTGCCGCGGTGGCCATGGGGATCAGCTTCCTGGCCAACATGGCGATGTGGTTCGGCATGTTCGGCGGCGGTGACGACGAGGACGGTCCGAACCCGGTGGCACTGCTGCTCATGGCCATCCTGGCGCCCGTGGCGGCCACCATCCTGCAGCTCGCGCTGTCCCGATCGAGGGAGTTCGAGGCCGACCGGACCGGAGCCGAGATCCTGGGCGATCCCGAGCCGCTGGCCCGGGCGCTGGCCAAGCTCGATGCCGTGTCCCAGCGGGTGCCGTCCCACGTGCAGCCCGCCCAGGCCAGCGCCTACATCGTCAACCCGCTCACCGGCCAGCGGCGTGACTTCTCCCGCCTGTTCCTCACCCATCCGCCCATGGAGGAGCGCATCTCCCGGCTCCGGGCCCTGGAGGCCAGTGGAGCTCGGTCGTGACGGCCTCCACGCGACGCAGGCCCGCGGCGGATCCGGCCGGTGGGGGGCACTCGGGGCAGGCCGGGCCTAGCATGGTGGGACGACCGGATGGGCCTCGGGGGAGCGCGATGTCCGACCAATCCAACCAGGGCACCGACCACCCGACCCCGACGCGCGACGTCGAACCGAGCCCGTCGCTCCGCGACGACACCGGCAGCCTCCACCTCGGACGCACCCCGTCCCCCGGTTACGAACCCCCCTCGGAGGAGGAGATCGTCGAGGCGGCGCATGAAGCGGCCGAACGCTTCGAGACGCTGGTGGAGGAGGCCCTCGAGGTCGAGCTGGTCACCGGGAAGCGTGAGGAGACCGTCGAGCAGGCCCAGCGCCACCTGTTGTTCCGCGTCGGGCGGATCACGGTCGGGGCGCTCGTGCTGAGCCTGGGGCTGGCGCTGCTCGCACTTCCCGGTCCGGGCCTGGTGGTCGTGGCGCTCGGCCTGGGCATCCTCTCCCAGGACGTTCCCTTCGCCAAGCGGCTGCTCGACAAGGTCCGTGAGCGGCTGCCCGAGGACGAGGACGGCGGCTTCCCCACGTGGCTGATCGTGGGTTCGGTCTGCCTCATGGTGCTCGGGATCGCCGGGTCGATCTGGTGGTACGTCCTGCGTTGAGCGCCTGACCGCCCGCCCTGCGCGGCTGACGGCCGTTCGCCGCCCCCGATCCCGCCGGGATGTCGTGTCCTGCTGTCGGATTCCGACAGCAGGACGCGTCCGCAGCGGACGTCGGGGGTGGAGGCGACTCGTGGCCGGGTCCTGCCGGGGTTGGGTCGAGCGGGTCGCAGCGGCGAGGATGGAGCCATGGTCCGCCTCCAGCGGTTCGGCCGCGTCCTCGCCCTGACGGCGTTGCTGGGCGCGGTGCTCGTGATCGGACTGCCCGCCACTGCCTCCGCGCACGGTGGCATCGACGACGAGGCCGTCACCGCCACGAACTACCGGTCCGTCGTGGTGGCGCTCGACCCCCGGGCTGCGGGCCTGGACGCACGGATGGTCGACGCCGGCCAACGCATCGAGATCACGAACCACACCGGTGGCGAGGTGATCGTCGCCGGCTACGAGGGGGAGCCCTACCTGCGGCTCGTCGGCGGTGAGGTGTGGGTGAACACGCGCTCGCCGGCCGCCTACCTGAACGTCGACGCCACCGGCACCGCCGCCGTTCCGGACACCGCGGACGCCTCCGCGCCCCCCGAGTGGGAGCGCATCGGCACCGGCGACCGGGCGGCCTGGCACGACCACCGCACCCATTGGATGGGTGCCGGCGACCACCCGCTGGTCGAGACCGACCCCGACACCGAGCAGCTCCTGTACCCGTGGACGGTTCCCGTGCAGGCCGGTGGTGTCGCCGTCGAGGTGCAGGGTGAGCTGCGCTGGGTTCCCGGTCCCGACCCGTTGCCGTGGAGCGTCGGCATCGTGGTGGTCGCGGTGGGTGTCGCCCTGCTCGGGCTCACCCGTTGGTGGCGACCGGCCGCCGTGGTCGCGGGAACCGCGCTGCTGGTGGTGACCGTGGCGGCCACGGTCGACGCCTGGCTGGCCTCGCCCGCAGGTCTGGGCGACAAGATCATGGCGCTCACCCTCCCGGGCCTCGGTTGGCTCCTGGTCGGCGGCTCGCTCGTGCTGCTCGGTCAGCGTCCCACCGAGGCACCGATGGTGCTCGCCGGTGGCGCGGCAGGGCTGGGGATGCTGTTCGGCTGGACCAGTCGTGCCTACTTCTCGTCGTCCCAGCTGCCCGTGGCGTCGTCCGCGGACCTCGTCCGCCTGCTCGTCGCCGCCGCGTTGGCGCTGGGTGTCGGCCTGACCGGCCTGGGTGCGCTCGCGTGGTGGCGTCAGGGCGCGAGCGGGGCGCGACGCTCGTTCCTGGAGCCGACCGCCGACGGCCCGCCCGTCGCCTCGTGACGCGGCGGGCGGGTACTGCCGGTCAGCTCGTCACGACCTCCGCCTTGCCCAACTGGTAGCCGGACCACAGCAGCACCACGCCGGCCAGGATCAGCTGGAGGGCGATCAGCACGGCCAGGATCCACAGCGTCACGCTCGGCCACGCCATGATCAGGATGCCGAGCACGATGCCCACGCCGCCTCGGATCATCAGCCCGCTGCGGCCCCACTCCTTGGGGACGCGGAACGAGGCGATCAGGCCGATGGCGCCGGTGATGAGGAGGTCGAGGCCGAACACCCACACCACGACCTGCACGGTCACGCCGGGCCAGAACAGCAGCAGCAGACCCATGGCCAGGTTGATGAGGCCCCGCAGCAGCAGCAGGCCCCAGTACGAGCCCCGACCGCGGTTGGTGACCGCCTCGATGCACTCCCCGAGGCCGATGGCGGCGATGAGCACACCGGCGATGCGCGCCACCACGACGATGGTCCGGTCGGGCCAGAACAGCAGGACGAGGCCGGCGGCCAGAGAGATCGCTCCGACCGAGTACGCGACGATCCGCGAGCCGCGCAGCAGGTCCATCGCACGTCGAGCATCGGTCATGACCAGCCCCTTCCACGGGTGATCCGGCGAGCGTAGGGAACTCCCTGGCGCGACGCGCGCATGGGCTGCCCGGTCGGCGCTCCGGCATGGGTCGTGCGCCCCATGGTGAGCAGGTGGAAACGATGCGAACGGCCCCTCTCGCGGGCGGCTCGATCGGCCGATGGTTCCGACGGACAGCGCGACGGCTGCAGATGGCGACGCAGCGCGGGAGTGAGGGTCTCGTGGACGAGGAGCCGGACCGAACCGGCGCACGGAAGGCTGCCGACGGACCGACAGCCGATGACCCGCTACTGCTGCTGGAGCGGTCACGCGATCTGGTCTGTCGGCTCGGAGCCGACGGCGTCGTGCAGTACGTGAACCCCGCGGTCGAGACGCTGCTGGGTCTGCAGGCCGAGGCGGTGGTGGGTCGGAGCTTCCTCGAGTTCCTGGAACCGGTGGAGGTCGAACGAGCCCTGCAGACCCTGTCGACGGCGTTGACCCACGGCGCGTCGGCGGTACCCGGCAGCTTCCGGTTCCGCACGGGGGACGGCTCCAGCCAGACCCTCGAGGTGCTCGGCAGCATGATCGACCCATCCGACGCCTCCGCCGGGTTCGTGGTCAACCTGCGCCGCACCCACGACTCGTTCGTGCTGGCGGAGGTGATGACGTCCCTGCTCGGCGGGGAGGATCTCCTCGTGCCCATGCGGCGGGTGGTCGATCTGCTCGGCTGGCGGGCCGACCTCTTCGTGGCCGCGCTCGTCTGGGAGGACCACACGGGTTCGGTGCGCATGGCCGGCGACGGGGTGCTCCCCGAGCTGAGCGGCGCGCAGGTGGACGCCTTCCCGTGGCAGGTGGTCCGCACCGACGGGAGGGAGCGGACCGCCCACCGCAGCGAGCTGTCCCCCGAGCTGGCTGCGCTGGCCGAGGGCTGCGGCGTGCACACCGCCTGGGTGGTGCCCGTGCCCGTGCCCGTCGACGTCCACCCCGCGCTGCTCACGGTGTGGACGTTGCGGGCCGATGTGTCGGTGGCGGTGGCCGAGCACTCGGTGCGCCTCATCGAGCGCCTCGTCGCGCTCATCCTGGGATGGCACCGCCAGCAGGACGAGCTGCGCCATGCGGCCACCCACGACGCCCTGACCGGGCTCGCCAACCGGGCCGCCTTCTTCGAGGAGCTGGCACGCCCCGGTGGCGCCGACGCCATCGTCTACCTCGACCTCGATGACTTCAAGCCGGTGAACGACCGCTTCGGGCATGCCGTGGGGGATCGGGTGCTGGTGGCGATCGGCCGTCGGCTCCGGGGTGCCGTTCGACCTGGCGACGTGTTGGCCAGACTCGGTGGTGACGAGTTCGCCGTGCTGCTGCGGGGGGTGACCGAGCAGGAGGCTCTGCTGGCCGCCGACCGACTCGCCGGCCGCGTCGCCCACCCGGTCGTGCTCGACGACCGCTCCGTGCACGTCACGGCGAGCGTGGGTGTCGCCTGCGGTACGGCCGGCGAACCGCTGCTCGATCTGGCCGACCGTGCCCAACTGGTGGCCAAGCGCCGGGGCGGCGGCGTCTGGCTCGTCGAGGCGTCGGCTCAGAACCCGCCGGCGGCGTAGGCCCCGAGCGCGTCGTCGACCTCCTGCTGGGCCTGGTCGAGCGACGCACGCGGGTCCTGCCCCTCGAGCACGACCCGGGTGAGCGCGTCGCGCAACGTGTCCCGGGTCCGGTCGTAGGGGCCGATGAGCGGTCCGGGGAAGGTGGGGTCGATGGTGCCGACCTGCTCGTTGGCGACCTCCAGCCAGCTCCCGGCCAGGCTCGACGCGAAGAACTCCCGGGCCTCGGGCGTGTCGGCGGCCGAAGTGCGGAAGGGCAGGAAGGAGCCGCCGGTGAGCATGCGGGTCTGCGCGTGCTCGGCGTTCATGAACGTGAGGAAGTCCCAGGCCGCCGCCTGCACCTCGGGCGGGGTGGTCGACATGATGTACCAGGCCGGCCCGCCCATCTGGGTGCGTCCCGGCTCGTCGATCCCGGGGAAGGCCCCGGCCCCCACGTCGAAGCCCACCTGCTCCACGTCCGAGCCGAGGCCGGCCTCCGACGCGTCGAGGTCCCCCACCAGGAACGCCTCCACGGAGGTGGACGCGCTCGAGGACTCCACGATGATCGACGCCTGCTCCGTGGCCATGGCCAGGTATTGGTTGATCTGCCCCTCGGCGACCGGGACGGGCAGCAGCAGGCCGTCGGCCTCCATCCCGGCGAACCACTCGAAGAGCTCGAGTGCGGCAGGGTTGTCGGACAGGGTGGCCCGTGTCGCCGGGGCGCTGCGCCCGTTGTCGTTGTCGACGATCGGGGCGCGGGCGCCGGTGAGCCAGAACTCCGTCTTGTACGACGCCACCTCGTGGACGAACGGCGTCTCGGTCACGCCGGCGGCCCTGATCTGCTCGGCCATGGTGCGCAGCTCGTCGAGCGTCCGCGGTGGCTGTTCGGGGTCGAGGCCGGCCTCCCGGAAGTGGTCCTTGTTGTAGTACACGAGCGCCGAGCCGGGGTTGGCAGAGCCGGCCCAGAGCACCCCGTCGACCGTGTAGTAGGCCAGCACCGTCGGGGCGAAGGGGCGCAGGTCGTAGCCGGACGCGTCGACGCACGACTGCGCCGGGAGCACGACGTCGCTGTCGATGAGGAGCTGGGTCATCGTGTCGTTGGCCACGAAGAGCCCGGGCAGCTGGCGGGAGGGGACCGCGGCGGTGAACGTCCGCAGCAGCTCTTCGTCGGTGGCCGCCTGGTTCTCCATCCGCACTCGCACCTTGTCCTGCGAGGCGTTGTACTCGTCGGCCAGCTCGACGAGGGTGTCGTCCTGCTTGGCCTGCAGCGAGTGCCACACCACGACCTCGACCGGCTCTTCGGCCGCGTCGAGCGCCTCGAGCGGACAGGGGGGCAGCGAGCGTCCCGCTGCCGTGTCGCCGGTGGTCCCGTCCGATGCGTCGCCGCCGCCGCACGAGGCCGCCGTCAGCGCCGTCGACATCAGGAGGGCGAGCAGCCAGTTCCCCGCTCGTCGGCTCATCGCACACGACGCTACCGCGGGGTCGTGCGTCACGGGATCCGTCGCAGCACGACGCGGGTCTCCGTCTCGGCGACGTGCACCTCACGTTTGACCGCCATGAGGAGCTCGTCGAGCTGGGCCGTGTCGTGGCAGTGGACGCGCAGCACGTAGTCGTGGGGGCCGGTGAGGTGCACGCAGTCGTCGACGGCGGGATGGTCGACGACGAAGGCCTCGAAGGGCTCGCGGGGCATCCCGGGGATCACGCGCACCAGCACGAGCGCCTCGAGGTTGCGGCCCAGTGCCACGGGGTCCACCCGCGCGCCGTAGCCGGCGATGACCCCGCGCCGTTCCAGGCGGCGGACCCGCTCGGCCACGGCGTTGGGGGACAGCCCCACCCGGGGCCCGAGCTGCTGCCACGTGGCGCGTCCGTCCCGGCCGAGCTCACGGAGGATGTCACGGTCGATGGCGTCGAGCACCGGGGGTTCCACGGCCATGGCCCGCACAGTGTCGCAGGTTCGGGGACCTCCACGGCCGTATCCGGCGGATGCTGACGCGGGGGACGGGGACTGGCGCGCCGGAAGCCGGGGTGCACCGCTGCGGCGGGCGTAACCCGGTTCGGCCGCTCCCGTCCCGCTCACGAACCACGCACGAAGGGTCGTCCCCACATGTCACTCGAGTACGTCCAGCAGGCCTGTGCCACGCTCGGCTCGCGTTGCCCCGAAGTCATCGAGTCGGCGGTGCTCGTGCACCGCAACCCCGACACGGGCGGCGGCGGTCTGAAGCGGCTGTTCGGCTCCAAGAGCGTCGCCTCCCGCCTCAACACCAACAACCTGCTGGTGCTCACGCCGACGGCGCTGCGGCTCTACGGACTCGGCAGTCGGACCGGCACCAAGGTCAAGGACGAGATCGCCGTCTGGCCCCGCCAGGGGGTGCGGATCGACGCCACCCTCGAGCATCGCCACACGCACTACGTCTCCTACGGGACCTCGACGGAGCAACGGGTGCACAGCCTGCACCTCACCGGACCCGAGCTCGACCTCCGCGTCGACGTGATGGCCGACGCCGGCCTGGACGTGTCGGAGCTCGGCATGCTCGACCCCGACGCGCTCGCCGGGGAGCTCGATCCCGACGTGCGCGAGGGCATGGAGGGTCTCCAGCAGACGACGGCGGAGCTGAACGCGCTGGTGTACGCCTTCGTCGCCGGGACGGGTGGCACCTGGACCGGCGGCGCCTGAGCGATCCCTGCGACGAAGGCGTCGTCTCTCCCCTCCTGGGGGTTGAACGACGCCTTCGTCGGCGACGGGCCGGGGACCCCGCGGTCGTCGCGGTCTGCCAGGATGGCCCCATGCACGCATGGGACGCCGATGTCGTGGTCGTCGGCAGCGGGTTCGGCGGCGCGACCGCCGCCCTGCGCCTGGCCGAGAAGGGCTACCGCGTCGTCGTGCTGGAGGCCGGCCGTCGTCACACCCGCGAGGAGCTGCTCGCCGCCCGTCGCGATCCCCGTCGCTACCTCTACCAACCCGAGCTGGGCCTGCGACGGGGGTTCTTCTGGCAGCGGGTGTTCCGCGACGTCGCCATCATCGGTGGAGCCGGCGTCGGCGGCGGCAGCATCGTGTGGGCCGGCGTGCTGCTCGAGCCCAAGGACGCCTTCTACGACGCGCCCGACTGGGCCCACCTGAGCGACGACTGGCGCACGGAGCTGGCGCCCCACCTCGAGCGGGCGGCGGCGATGCTGGGCCGCACGACGTGTCCCGTGCACGGCGAGATGGACGACCACCTGCGGGCTGCCGCCGTGGCGCTCGGCGCGGGCGACACGTTCGGGCCCGTTCCCACCGCCATCTACTTCGGCGCGCCGGGGGTCACCGAACCCGACCCGTTCTTCGGGGGCGCCGGTCCGGCCCGCACCGGGTGCATCGGCTGTGGCGGCTGCCTCGTGGGCTGTCCCCACGACGCCAAGAACGCCCTCGACCGCAACTACCTGTACCTGGCCGAGCGGCTCGGTGCGCAGATCCGACCCGAGCACCCCGTCACCGGTGTCAAGCCCCTACCCGGAGGGGGCTACGAGCTGGCCGTCGCGGGCCGAGCGTCGGTGCGGGCGCCGCGCGTCGTGGTGGCCGCCGGGGTGCTCGGCACCTTGGAGCTGCTCTTCCGGTGCCGCGACGAGCTGCGCACCCTGCCCCACCTCTCGCCGATGCTCGGTCATCGGGTCCGCACCAACTCCGAGGCGGTCACCGCCATCCTCGACGCCGACCCCGCCGCGGACCTCTCCCACGGTCCCACCATCTCGAGCGACTTCCATCCCGATCCGCACACCCACATCACGCAGAACCGCTACATGGGGGGCTGGCACCTGCGCTTCCAGCTCGGTCCGCTCGTGGACGGCGACGAGCCGCGGGTCCGTGCCCGCGCCGTGCTGGCCGAGATCGTCCGTCACCCGGTGCGCCAGCTCCGGGTGGTCGGCGCCCGCAACTTCGAGCGACGGCTCAGCGCCCTGACCGTGATGCAGGACCACGACAACCGCGTCGGCTTCCGCTTCGCCCGCTCCGCCGTGCGACCGTGGCGTCGGGTGCTGCGCTCGGCCGACGTGGCGGGAGGTCGCGCCCCCAGTTACCTGCCGGTGGCGAACGACGCAGCGCGGGCCTTCGCGGCCTCGTCCGGTGGACGCCCCCTGAACCTGCTGGTGGAGAGCGTGGGCGGGCTGTCCATGACCGCGCACATCCTGGGTGGCGCCTGTATGGGAGCCGATGCCACGGAGGGCGTCGTGGACGTCGATCACCAGGTGTTCGGCCATCCCGGGCTCTACGTCGTGGACGCGTCGGCCATCCCCGCCAACCTGGGGGTCAACCCCAGCCTCACCATCACCGCGCTGGCCGAGCGCTTCGCCGATCGGATGCCGGCGAAGGAACGGGCACCCGGGCCGGCAGCGAGCGTCGATGGCGACGACCGGGCCGCCGCGCTGTCGATCGGGTCCGCGCTGGTCGAGTGGACACGTCGGTACGCGGCGCTGCCGGCGCCGGTGCTCGACGATCTCGTCGGGACCCACGAGGCCGCCTTCGTCGGGCCGACGGTGCTGCGCCGGATCGCCTCACCCGGGCTCGGCCTCGTGGGCCTGCCCCGGTGGTTCGGCAAGCGGTTCGAGCCGCCCACCGAGGGCGACGAGCTCCGTGGCGTGAACCTCCTGCGGCCCGTCGAGGGGAGGCGTGCCGGCGACCTCGTCGCGTCGATGCCCATGACGGCCCGCCTCGAGCCGTCGTGGCACGACGGCTTCACCTGCCTGGCGGTCCACTACGGGCCCCGGGAGCGGCTGCCCTGGCGCCGGGTGCGCGACGAGTTCCGTCGCCTCGACGCCGACACCCTGCTGGGCATGACGTTCGTGGACCTCCCCGGGGTGCGGCGCCGAGGCACGCCCTTCATCCTGAGGTGGGCGGAGGCCCCGGGGTGACGGCGCGGTGGCGATCCTCCGGCGCGCTCATCGGCCCGTCTCACACCGAACTCCAACCTGGATCTCGCCTCCGCGTCACCTCGTCCTGCGAACATCGTCCCGCGAGGCGCGTCAGCCCCCACCCCGCGCCCGCCGAGGAGCCGACGATGAACCCAGGATCCCGCCGACACGCGCTCGCGATCCTGGTGCTGGCTCTCGGGCTGCTCCTCGCCGCCTGCGGCTCCTCTGACGGCGACGAGGACGTCGCGGTCGAAGCCACCTCCTCGACCACTGCTGCGGCCACCTCGACGTCGCCGTCCCCCGCATCCACCTCCTCGACGACGGCATCCCCCGCACCTGTCGGACGGGGAGGCATGCCGGGCGCCTCCACTGCGCCGACGCCGACCCATGCGGACCTGGCCTACGCCACGACGTCGACGGCACAGAAGCTGGATCTGTGGTTGCCCGAGGGTGCGGAGCCCGCACCGCTGGTCGTCAACATCCATGGCGGAGCCTTCAAGGCGCTGGACAAGTCGATGGCGACCGACAACGTCCGCCAGCTCCTCGACGCCGGCTACGCCGTGGCCAGCATCAACTACCGGCTGTCGGGCGAGGCGCTCTTCCCGGCTGCACCGCAGGACGTCAAGGCTGCGGTTCGATGGTTGCGCGCCAATGCCGGCACCTACGGCCTGGATCCCGAGCGCTTCGTGGCCTGGGGCGGTTCGGCCGGAGGCAACCTGGCCGCCCTGCTGGGTGTCACGGGCGACCAGACGACGGAGCTCGACGACGCATCGCTCGGAAACGCCGACGTCTCCAGCGCGGTCCAGGTGGTCGTCGACTGGTTCGGTCCGGTCGACTTCCTGGCCATGGACAGCCAGTTCGCCACCACGAGCTGCACGACACCGGACAGCCACGATGCTGCCGACTCGCCGGAATCCGCCTATCTGGGCGCACCGATCCAGACCGTTCCCGACCTCGCCGACGCGGCCAGCCCCGTCACGTACGTGTCCGGCGCCACCACGCTGCCGCGCTTCGTCATCGCCCACGGCGACAGCGACTGCCAGATCCCGACCGGCCAGTCCCAGGAGTTCGCCGAGCTCCTCGAGCAGGCCGGCGCCGAGGTGACCCTCACCATCCTGCCGGGTGCGGTCCACGCCGATCCGCAGTTCAGCGAGCAGATCGAACCGACCATCGCCATCCTCGACGAGACGTTCGGTCGCTAGGCGGGCGGTTCCCGTTCGCACGCTCGATGCTCGAATCGTGCGCGTCGTCCCGTCGCGGTCACAATGGCGTCAGCTCACAGTGGGGCCGTCGATCCGGGGGCCATGGACCCGAGGGGAACGAGCATGGATCTGACCGTCGTCGCCATCCCGACGTACTTCGGCACCATGGGACTCGAGTACCTCTACCTCAAGCGCCGGGCCGAGCAGCGCGGACCGTCGGCCGCGGACTACGAGCAGCGCGACACCGTGACGAGCCTCACCATGGGCGTCGGCAGTCTCCTCGCGCCCCTGGTCGTGCCGAAGGTGTTCGGGCCCGTCACCCCGGGCAAGGGCCGATACGGCAAGGCCCTGCTCGCCACCGCGGGCGGGGCCATCGCCGTCACCACGCTGGCCGACGCGCTCGCTCGCCTCGACCAGTCGGGCGACGCCGGACCGGCGGCATCGCCGGATGCTGCGCCGGCAACCGATCACGGTGACGTCCCCGAGACTCCCGCTCGGGCACGCCGGCGCCGGGTCGCCCGAGCGGCCCGCAGGGTGGCCGCGGTCGGAGGAGTGGCCTCGGTCGTCGCCGGCGGCCTGGCCGTCACCACGACCGTGGCGTCACGCACCACGGCCGACCGGATGTGGGCCCGGCGCATCCTGCCCGACCTCGGCTCCGGTCCCGCCGCCCTGGCTGCCGCCGTCCTGGGCTGGGACTTCATCTACTACTGGAACCACCGGTTCATGCACGAGGCCCGCTACATGTGGGCCATCCACGTCGTCCACCACTCGAGCGAGCACTACAACCTGTCGACCGCGCTGCGTCAGCCCGTGGCCGACGCCCTGGGCACGTTCGTGCCCTACAGCCTGCTCGCCCTGTTGGGCATCCGCCCGACGCTCATCGCCCAGGCCCGGGGGATCAACCTCCTCTACCAGTACTGGATCCACACCGACGCCATCCGGTCGTTGGGTCCGGCGGAGGAGGTGCTCAACACGCCGTCACACCACCGCGTGCACCACGGCAGCAACCGGCAGTACCTCGACCGCAACCACGGCAGCATCCTCATCAGCTGGGACCGCCTGTTCGGCACCTTCGAACGGGAGGACGAGCCGGTGGTCTACGGCCTCACCAAGAACATCGAGACCTTCAACCCGGTGCGCGTGGCGTCCCACGAGCACGCCGACATGCTGCGCGACGTGGCGCGGTCGCGGACCTGGCGCGATCGGATCTCGTTCGTGGTGCGCGGTCCGGGCTGGGCCTACCGACGCCAGGCCGAGCGAGACGGGTCGGTGACCCCCCGCGCCGAGGCCCTCGTCGGACTCGAGGGTGCCGCGGCGTAGCACGCCGGCGGGGAGCTCAGCTCTGGCGGCGCTCCACGAGGGCCAGGAGGTTGCCCTCCGAGTCGTGGAAGAAGGCCAGCCACTCCTGCAGCCCGGCGGGCGAGAAGGTGCCGTCGTGGGTGTAGACGAGGTGCGGCTCGCGTGAGAACACCACACCGGCCGCCTCGAGTCGGGCGCGCTCGGCCTCGATGTCCTCGACCTCGATGTAGAGCAACGTCGAGGGGGCGGCCGCCTCGACCAGCAGGCGGAGCCGGCCGAGCCGGAAGAAGGCCATGCCGGGCGGATCGAATCGGGCGTCCAGGTGGAGCCCGAGGGTGTCGCGGTAGAACGCGACGGCACGCTCCAGATCCTCGGCGTGTTGCGCGACCTGGATGAGTCGGGGGAGTCGGGGGGTTTCCTGGGTCATTGTGGCGGAGCCTAGCGGGGGCGCCCCCGGGTACCCGAACCGGCGGTGATGAACAGAGCGGCCGCATGGCCCTCGATGTCGGCGGTGTGCCAGACGCCAGGGGCGTTCACGGCGGCTTCACCCGGGCCCATGGTGACGACGCGGGTCGTGCCCTCGACCTCCTGGATCAGGCTGATCTCCCCGGCCAGGCACACCACCAGCTCCTCGCCGTGGGGATGGACCTCCCACGAGTCCCAGGACTCGGTGAAGGTGTGCCACGCCACGAGCCGTCCCTCGATCCCGTCGCCCGTGGTGCGCTCCTCGTAGCGCTGGTACCACGACATCTCGCCCGTGAAGGGCTCCTGGGGAACCACCGTGGCGCCCAGGCCCAGGTGCACGGGGATCCTCGCCAGCTCGAACGCGCCGTCGTCGCGGGTCATGGAGCCATGGTCGCGCCGACGGTCCAGGGCGCGCACGGACGTCACCGGTTCGGTCGTTGCTCCTCGGGGAGGCCCGGGATGCGACCGGTCCCTGGCGTCGGCCCGCCGGTGTCGGCTCACCGCGGGGTCGGTGCGGATCAGGCGGCGGCGCGGCCACCATCGGCCCCAGCCCGCCACCAGGCCACGGTCTCGGCCAGCGCCTCGTCCAGAGGTGTGGCCGTCGAGCCGAAGGCGTCGCGGAAGGCGCGGTCGTCGACCACGAAGTCCTCGTCGAACTCGTAGAGCATCTCGACGGTCTCCCGGGCGCCGGGCACGAACAGCCCCACGGCCCGCAGCGCCCACGGTGGGGTCACCTTCACCCGCCCACTCGTCCCCGCGGCGGCGTAGGCGCGCTCGGCGAAGCCCCGGATGGTGAGCGTCTCGTCGTTGGGCACGTGCCACGCCCGTCCCCACGCCTCCTCGGTGCTGCCCAGGACGACCAGGGCGCGGGCGAAGTCCCGCACGAAGGTGAAGGTGTGACGCGCCTCGGGGTCGCCGACCACCGACACCGGTTTGCCGGCCACGATCTGGGGGAAGAAGCGGTCGCCGACGGCCGATCCCTCGGCCCGGGGGCCGAAGAAGTCCGAGGCTCGGCCGGCGACGGTGCGCACGCGGCCCTCGGCGTGGGCCCGGGCGACCTCCTCGGCCAGCGCCGCCCGCACCCGCCCCTTGCGGGTTTCGGCGGCGAAGGGGAGGTCCTCGGTGAGGGGCACGTCGACGGGGCCGTAGGCGTAGAGGTTCTCGACCGCCACGTACACCGCGTCTGCGGCCTCGGCGCCGGCCAGCATGGCCTGCTGCAGGGCCGGGAACTCCTGGGGCCACCGGTGGTACTCGGGCTGGGCTGCGGCGTACACGACCGCCGCGCCACGGCAGGCGTCGACGGCACCGGCCGCGGTGCCGACCTCGGCGGCCACCACCTCGACGCCGGACCGCTCCGGGCCGGTGCCGTGCCGGCTCACGATGCGGACCGGCGCGCCGTGCTGCGTCAGCTCCTCGGCGATCGACCACCCCACCGGGCCCGCGCCCAGCACCACGTGCAGGCCCTCCGCAGGCCTCACCTCGGCTCGCTGCTGCTCGCTCATCGTCTGCTCCTCACGTGCCGTCCTCTTGTGTTATACCCTCTAACAAGTTATAGCATCTAACAATGCTTCGAGGCTGTCAATCCCAGGGGATGTGAACGTGGCGGGACGTGGCCCGGGGCGGCGGGCCACCGATCTGAACGAGGTCAAGCGGCTGGCCATGGCGCAGGTCGCTGCCGGTGGCGTGCATTCGCTGTCGCTCAACGCCATCGCCCGGGACCTGCACCTCACGGGCCCGGCCCTGTACCGCTACGTGCGCAACCGGGACGAGCTGGTGACCCTCCTGCTGGTGGACACCTACGGCGAGTTCGCCGAGGTGCTCGAACGCGCCGCGGCGCAGCGCGGGTCGCCCGAGGTGCGACTGCGCGCCGTGGGCCGTGCCTACCGGAGCTGGGCCCTGGCCCATCCCGAGCGCTACGACCTGCTCTTCGGCACCCCGCTGCCCGACTACCGCGCCCCCGAGGACGCCACGAGGGCCCCGGCCCGGCGGGCGCTGGCCGTGCTGGTGCGGTTGTGGGCGGAGCTGGCCGGCGTGGGGGAGGAGACCGCCAGGGCCCGTGCGCTGGCGCTGCGCGGCTGGTCGCGGGCGCACGGCCTCGTCGACCTGGAGCTGCACGGGCACCTCGACGACCTGGGACTCGACCCGTCGGCCCTGTTCGAGCGTGAGCTGCGCAGCCTGATCACCGAGGTGGCCCGGCGGCAGGTGTCCGACACCCGGTAGCGTCGGCTGCCCGGGCGCCGACACGTGCCCGAGTGCCCAGGGAGGAACCGTGCCCCGTCTGCGTCAGGTGCCCCGCGCCGAGGTCAGCTCCGACACCGTCCGGCTCATGTACGACTTCCTCTTCGGTGCCGACCGCGACCCGGTGGCGGATCCGGGTACGGCGACCGGCACGCCCGGCGACTGGTGGACGGTGTTCGCGCTGGTGCCGGCGGTGTTCGAGCACGCGGTGGCCGGCTTCGCCCTCTACCGCAGCCCCGACCGGCTGCTCGATCCGAAGCTGCGGGAGCTGGGCCAGACCCGGGCCGGGTGGGCCCGCGGGAGCCAGTTCGTGTTCTCCCAGCACTGCAAGGCCTGCCGGGAGGTGGGCCTGCGAGAGGAGCAGATCGCCGCCATCGCGGCCTGGTCGACCGCGCCCGACGGGGTGTTCTCCCCGGTCGAGCGGGCGGTGCTGGCCTACACCGACGCCCTGGTCTACGACGGTGGCCGGGTCGCGGACGAGCTGTTCGGCGCGCTCCGGGCCCACCTGAGCGACGAGCAGATCCTGGAGCTGACCTACATCACGTCGCTGTACGAGATGCACGCCACCATGAGCCGCGCCCTGCGCCTCGAGTACGACGACCGGCCCGAGCCCGTCGTCGAGATCGCGGCGCCGGAGGGAACCAAGGGTCTGGGGCTGCGGATCGTGGCACCGGAGCTGCTCGACGAGGGCTGAGCCGTCCCGCCAGGGCCGGGACTTCCGGCCCTGGCGGGACGAGCCCGGTTGGCGTCCACTGGCATGGGGCTGGTGCACCGACCGTACGGGAGGTGCTCGCATGTCGAGCCGGACTTCGCTCCCACCGACGCCCTCGACGTCGCCCCCGGGCGCGTCGCCACCGCCGTCGCCGCACCAGGTCGGTGCGGCACGTCCCCGCCCGGCCGGCCGGGCCGACGGACCATCCTCTCCTCCCGGCGCGGAACCGATCGGGCCGTGGACGTCGCCGCCGCTACCCCGCCGCTCGCCCGCTCCCGGCCTGCTGGCGGCGGTGGCAGCCGTCGTCGGCCTCGTGGCGGTGTCGCTCGTCGGCGGGTGCCTGGCGCTGGTCGGGGTCGGCCTCGACCAGGCCATCACCCACGACCTCCTCGGCGAGGACTTCGCGCAGGACGCCGGGACCTTCGGCACGGGTCGGTTCGGCGACGTGGCCTGGGCCGTGCAGGACGGTGCCTATGTCGGGACGAACGTGAGCGGGTCGACCGCCAGCGGGTCGAGCTTCGCCTCCTACGCCCGGACGGCCTACGTGGCCGACACCTCGGTCGACGTGGTCGACGTCGAGGGCGCCGTGGGCCCGGGTTCGCAGATCGGCGTGGGCTGTGCGGACCGCGAAGGCGAGCGCGGCTACGTCCTGCTGGCCGGCCCCGACGGGTCCGACGTCCGCATCGCCCGACTCGAGGGCGGACGGGTCTCGGCCGACTCCCTGGACCGCGCCACCGGTCTCGGGCTCGGCACTCTCCGGAGCCTGCGCCTGGGCTGCACCCCCGACCCGTACGGCAGCGACGTCGAGCTGAGCGGCTGGGTCAACGGCCGGTCGGTGCTGTGGACGCAGGACGCGGACGGCCTCGGCTCCTATGCCTCGATGGTGCTCGGCCTGGTGGACGTTCCCGACGGTGCGGTGGTGCGCTTCGACGACGCCGTCGCGGTCGTCCCCGGCCGGTGACCCACTCGCGAGCGGGCTCGGATCAAGCGGTCCGAGCCGTCGCCGTCACGGTCAGGCCAGGGCGTCGACGAGCAGCACCGCGCCGAAGGCGAAGAAGGCCACCGCGGCCCCGATGCGGATCGCCTTCTCGGGCAGACGCGCTCCGAGTTGCTGGCCGACCACGATGGCAACTGCGTCCGCGGCCACCATCCCGAGCGTCGAGCCCAGCCAGGTGCCGAACAGCCCCTCGTCGGTGGCCAGCGTGATGGTGGCGAGCATGGTCTTGTCGCCCAGCTCGGCCAGGAAGAAGGCACCGCCGACGGCCAGCACCGTGTTGCGCGCCGGCTGCTCGGCCCGTGCCTCCTCGTCCTCGCTCAGCTCGTCGCCCCGCAGGGTCCAGATGCCGAAGCCGACGAAGGCCAGTGCGGCGGCGATCTCGATGGCCGTCGTGGGCAGCGCCGCGCCGAGCACGGCGCCGACGATCACCGACACCGCGTGCACCAGCGCCGTGGCGATGGTGATGCCCAGCAGCACCTGCAGCGCCGGGTAGCGGGTGGCGAAGGCCAGCGCCATGAGCTGGCTCTTGTCGCCCAGCTCGGCGACGAAGATCACGCCGAAGCTCAGAAGGAACGCGGCCCACATGGCGTGACGGACTCCTCGGATCGGGTACCGAGGGGAAGGAGACGGCGTCAGCCTTCGACCCGGCGCAACAGCATGCACCACGTTCTCGGTCTCGCCCGCCCGGCGCGCCGGGCCCGGCCACGCCATGCCCCGGGCTCACCGGCGCCGGATGGATGCGTCAGGATGGTCCGGTGCCCTGCTCCGACCTCCGGTCTCGCTCCTCCCATGGCTGAGCTCGACGCCGTCGTCGTGGGAGCCGGCCCCAACGGCCTGGTGGCCGCGGTCACGCTGGCGATGGCGGGCCGGCGGGTGCTCGTGGTGGAGGCGGCGGACCGGGCCGGCGGCGGCACCCGTTCGGTCGAGCTGACGCTGCCGGGCGTGGTGCACGACGTCTGCTCGGCCGTGCACCCCCTGGGCCTCGCCTCGCCCGCGCTGCGGTCGCTCCCGCTCGCCGGGCACGGCCTGCGCTGGGTGCAGCCGGAGGTGCCGCTGGCCCACGTCCTCGACGGTGGCCGCGCCGCGCTGCTGCACCGCTCGCTGGACGAGACGGCCGAGGGCCTGGGCGCCGACGGGTCCGCCTACCGTCGTCTGCTGGCGCCGCTGGTGGCGTCGGGCCTCGATCTCAGCGACGGGCTGCTCGCACCGCTGACCGTTCCTCCCCGACATCCCGTGGCGCTGGCTCGCTTCGGCCACCGGGGCGTCCGCTCGGCCGCTGCCCTCGCCCGGCGACGGTTCCGCACCGACGAGGGGGGAGGCCTGTTCGCCGGTCTGGCAGCGCACTCCATCCTGTCCCTGGAGGAGCCCGTCACCGCCGGCTACGGGCTCCTGCTGGGCATGCTGGGCCACCTCGTGGGTTGGCCGGTGGCCGAGGGCGGTTCGCAGCGCATCGCCGACGCGCTGGTGTCGTTGCTGCGGGCGCACGGCGGTCGGGTCGAGTGCGGTCGCCGGATCGCCTCGCTCGACGAGCTTCCCCGGGCCCGGGCCGTGCTGCTCGACCTGACCCCACGCCAGGTCGTGGCGCTCGCCGGTGACCGGTTGCCGGCGCGCTATCGCCGTCGGCTGGCGCGCTTCGGCTACGGGCCCGGTGTGCACAAGGTCGACTGGGCGCTCGACGGTCCCATCCCGTGGGCGGCGCCCGGGGCCGCCCGGGCCGCGACCGTGCACGTCGGGGGCAGCCTGGCCGAGGTGGCCGCGGCGGAGGAGGCCGTCCAACGCGGCGGTCACCCGCAGCGTCCCTTCGTGCTGGTGGTGCAGCCCTCCGCCTTCGACCCGAGCCGGGCGCCCGCCGGCGTGCACGTGGGGTGGGCGTACTGCCATGTCCCCAACGGGTCGACCGTCGACCTGACCGAGCGCATCGAAGCCCAGGTGGAGCGGTTCGCGCCCGGCTTCCGGGACCGCATCCTCGTCCGGCACGTGATGGGTCCCGCCGCCATGCAGCGCCACGACGAGAACTACGTCGGCGGGGACATCAACGGCGGGCGGGCCGACCTGCGCCAGTTCGTGGCCCGCCCCGTGCCGGGGCTGCACCCGTGGCGCACACCGGTGGAGGGGCTGTACCTGTGCTCGTCGTCGACCCCACCCGGTGGCGGGGTGCACGGCATGTGCGGCTGGCACGCCGCGCAGGAGGTGCTGCGCGGCGACCCCTGAGCGCTCGCTCGGGGTTCAGACCGTGCGCAATGCCTTCGCCCGCTCGAACAGCGCCGTCACCGCCGGCACCAGCGGGCCCGGCACGTCGATGCGGTCGCCGTTCATGATCATCCCCGCCTGTTCGATGCCGATCGTGAGTCGCAGTCCGTCACCACGGGGCTTGGCCTCGACCGCGACGTGGTTCACGTGGAAGCGGTGGAACAGGCCGGTGCGGTGCAGCACCTCCACGACGGTCCCGTCGAGGCGCAGCACGAAGTCGCCGAGCACGATCTCGTCCATCGCCCCAGTTTCGCCCACCGGGCGCCGCCGTCCGGGCATGCCGGCCCGTGTCAACATGCCTCCATGGTCGATCCCTCCCCGTCCACCACGCCGGCCCCGTCGGCCGATGCCTCCGGCGCCACCGTGGTGCTCGTGCACGGCAACCCCGAGACGCCGGCGGTGTGGCGGGATCTCGTCCCGCGACTGGGCTCACGTGCGGTGCGGCTGCTCCAGCTGCCGGGATTCGGCGGGGCTGCACCGCCGGACTTCGGGGCCACCCTGGCCGACTACCTCACCTGGCTGGTGGGCCGCCTGGAGCGGCTGCGCGACGAGACCGGCCGGCCCGTCGACCTCGTGGGTCACGACCTGGGCGGCATCTTCACGGTGTGCGTGGCCTGCGAGCGTCCCGACCTCGTGCAGACGTGGGCCTCCGACGTCCTCGGGCTGTTCGACGCCGGCTACGTGTGGCACGACATGGCCCAGCTCTGGCAGACGCCCGAGGTCGGCGAGCAGACCGTGGCTGCACTCACCGACCTGCCGGTGGCCGATCGCAGGGGGCTGCTGCTCGGGGCGGGCATCCCCGAGCAGGTCGCCGCCGACATCGCCGCCGCGGTCGACAGCGAGATGAACCGGTGCATCCTGGCCCTGTACCGGTCGATGACGCAGCCCGCCATGGCCGACTACGCGGCGGCGCACCTCGCCGACGCCGCATCACGACCCGGCCTGTGCCTGGCGCCGACGGGGGACCTCTTCACCGGCGGGGTGGACCTGGCCCGACGGGCGGCGACGGTCGCCGGCGCCGAGGTGGCCGTGCTGGACGGCCTCGGGCACTGGTGGATGGTGGAGGACCCCGACGCCGGCGCTGCTGCGCTGCTCCGGTTCTGGGCCACCTCGAGCCGGTAGCGGCTCACACCGGGTCGTCGCGCAGCCCCCACGGGCTCCCGTACGGGGTGAAGAGATCGAGGAAGGGCACCGCGTCGAAGGCTTCGGGCCCCAGCACCCCGGCGCCCGACCAGGTGCCGTCGGCCAGCAGCTCGAGTGCCATCACCGGGTTGAGCGCGGTCTGCAGCACCACCGCCTGGTGGCCGTAGTCGCCCATGGCCTCCTCGTTGTCGACCACGTGGTACAGGTACGTCGATCGGGGCTGCCCGTCGAGGCCCGTCCCCCGCACCCAGGTGCCGGCACACGTCTTGCCCCGCATCCGGTGACCGAGCTCGGCCGGGTTGGGCAGGCACGCGGCCACCACGTCCCGGGGTGACACCCGTTGGCCCCGCACCGAGACGGGCTCGACCCGGTCGAGCCCCAGCTTGTGCAGCGTGCGCAGCACGTCGATGAACTCGTCGCCCAGGCCGTACTTGAACGTGACCCGGTTGCAGTCCACCCAGCGGGGGATGAGCAGCACCTCCTCGTGCTCGACGTTCACGCACTCCACGGGGCCGATGCCGTCGGGGAACTCGAACACCTCCGGCTCCGAGAAGGGTTCGGTGGTGTACCAGCCCCGATCGCGCTCCCAGATCACGGGAGGGTTGAGGCACTCCTCGATGGTGGTCCAGATCGAGAAGGTGGGCGCGAAGTCGTAGCCGTCGATCACGAGGTTCGCGCCGTCCCGCACACCGACCTCCTCGATGGAGGCGAACAGGTGGTCGGCGGCGTAGCGGGCGAAGACGTCGGAGCTGCCGGGCTCGACGCCGATGCCGACGAGGGCCAGCTGCCCCCGGGCCTCCCACCGGTCGGCCACCGCGAACTGGCCGTCGCCCAGCTTGACCCCGGTCTGCTCGTACGGTCGCTCGGGGTGCGGCTCGGACAGGTGCATGGCCATGTCGAGGTAGGTCGTGCCGGCCTCGAACGCGGCGTCGAAGATGGGCTCGTTGAACCGGGGGTCGCAGGCGTTGACGATGGTGTCGACGCCCTCGGCCCGCGCCAGCGCCACGATGGCGGCCGGGTCGGTGGCGTCGAGCGCCGCCGCGCCGAAGCGGGTGTCGCGCCCGCCGCCGGGCAGGGCCCGGCGGGCCCGTGCCTCGTCGATGTCGGCCAGCACCAGCCGGTCGAAGAACTCCCGACGGGCGGCGACCGCAGCGATGGCGGAGCCCACACCGCCCGAACCGACGACCAGGATTCGCATGGCCGGGATCGTAGGCGCCGGCGCAGCGGCGTGCGGGGGCGCGAGGCGGCAGGCGGGGTCGGCGGCGCCTCAGGTGGAGGGGCCGTCGATGTCGACGGCGGCGCCCGCGAACTGCGCGTTGTACAGGCGGGCGTAGGCGCCGTCGGCGGCCAGCAGCTCGTCGTGGCTGCCCTGTTCGACGATGCGGCCGTGCTCCATCACCAGGATGGTGTCGGCGTCCCGGATGGTCGAGAGCCGGTGGGCGATCACGAAGCTGGTCCGGTTGGAGCGCAGCGCGGCCATGGCCTCCTGGATGAGCACCTCGGTGCGGGTGTCGACCGAGCTCGTGGCCTCGTCGAGGATCAGGATGGCCGGGTCGGCCAGGAAGGCCCGGGCGATCGTGATGAGCTGCTTCTCGCCGGCGCTCACGGTGGTGCCCTCGTCGTCGAGTCGGGTGTCGTAGCCGTCGGGCAGCATGCGGACGAAGCGGTCCACGTAGGTGGCCCGGGCGGCGCGACGCACGTCGTCGGCGGTGGCGTCGAGGCTGCCGTAGGCGATGTTGTCGCGGATGGTGCCCGAGAAGAGCCAGGTGTCCTGCAGCACCATGCCCATCTGCGAGCGCAGGTCCTGTCGGCTGACCGAGGCGATGTCCACGCCGTCGAGGGTGATGGCGCCGGCGTCGAGGTCGTAGTAGCGCATGATCAGGTTGACCAGCGTCGTCTTGCCGGCACCCGTCGGGCCGACGATGGCCACCGTCTCGCCCGGTTCGGCCACGAGCGACAGGTCCTCGATGAGGGGTGAGGCGGGGTCGTAGGAGAACGACACGTGGTCGAAGGCAACCCGTCCCCGGGTCGGCGACGACAGCGTGGCGGGCACGGCTACCGGCACCTCCTCCGGGGCGTCGAGGAACTCGAACACCCGCTCGGCGGAGGCCACGCCGCTCTGCATGACGTTGAACATGGAGGCGAGCTGGGTGAGGGGCTGGGTGAACTGGCGGGAGTACTGGATGAAGGCCTGGATGTCGCCGATGGTCATCTGCCCGCTGGCGACCCGTAGGCCGCCGATCACGGCGATGGCCACGAAGTTCAGGTTCCCGAGGAAGGTCATGGCCGGTTGGATGACGCCGGCGATGAACTGGGCGCCGTAGGACGCCTCGAAGAGCTTCTCGTTCTCGACGCGGAACCGCTCCTCCACCTCGGCCTGGCGCCCGAACACCTTGACCAGCGTGTGGCCCGTGAAGGCCTCCTCGACCTGGGCGTTGAGGGTGCCGGTGTGGCTCCACTGGGCGATGAACTTGCCCCGCGACCGCTTGGCGA
Source organism: Acidimicrobiales bacterium (assembly GCA_025456085.1). Taxonomy (GTDB): domain Bacteria; phylum Actinomycetota; class Acidimicrobiia; order Acidimicrobiales; family Acidimicrobilacustridaceae; genus JALOLF01. The sequence continues at coordinate 689 of JALOLF010000041.1, read as the reverse complement.
TGGCCTTGATGGTGTAGGTGGACACGGGGATCGTGATGGCGGCCACCAGCGCCAGGGGCACCGAGATGGTGAACATCATCACCAGCACGCCCACGATCTGGAGCAGTGAGGTCAGGGTCTGGCTGAGCGTCTGCTGCGTGCTCTGGGCCAGGTTGTCGATGTCGTTGGTGACACGGCTCAGCAGATCGCCCCGGGGTTGGCCGTCGAGGTACCGCAGCGGCAGGCGGTGCACCTTGTCCTCGACCTCGGCCCGCAGGCCGTGCATGGTGCGCTGCACCACACCGGTGAGGATGCGGTTCTGCAGCAGCGCGGTGAGCGCCGAGCCCACGTAGAGGGCGACCGCCGTGGCGAGCGTGCGCCGCAGCGCCGCGAAGTCGATCTCGCCCCCCTGGGTCAGCAGGCCGTCGACGATCACGTTGGTGGCCTCGCCGAGGATCCGTGGGCCGAGCACGTAGAGCACCACGCTGACCACGGCCAACACCAGCACCAGGGTCACCCGGGCCCGTTCGGGGCGGAGCCGGTCGACGAGGCGCCGCGTCGAGGCCCAGAAGCTGTCGGACTTCTCGACGGGCATGCCCGCGGCGTGGAAGCGGTTGGCGATCCCGGTGCGGGACTCCCCGGCGGGCATCTTGGTGGTCATGCCGCCGCCTCCTGGGCCGAGCGCTGCGAGGCGACGATCTCGGCGTAGG
>JALOLF010000256.1 GCA_025456085.1 Acidimicrobiales bacterium | reverse complement strand
CGTGCGCAAGCAGGCCGGGCAGCTGGCCTCGAAGATGCGCTACCTCGGCGCCCAGTTCGCGGCGCTGCTCGCCGACGACCTGTGGCTGCGCAGCGCCACACATGCCAACGCCATGGCCCGTCGCCTGGCCGACCGCCTGTCCGCCGGGGGCGTCGTGGACCCGCCGGTCGTGCCGGAGGTCAACGCGGTGTTCGTGACGCTGCCGTCGGCGGCCGCCGTGGCCGACCTGCAGGCGTGGTCGTTCGTGTGGGAGTGGGACGCGTCCCGACACGAGATCCGGGCCATGACCAGTTGGGCCACCACGCCCGAGGACGTCGAGCCCCCTCGCTCACCCGTGGATCGGGGGCACCTTCGCCGGCCAGTCGAGCTCGGCTTCCAGCGCAGCGGCGACACGCACGAGCAGGTCCTCGCGTCCGAACGCGGCCACGAGCTGCACGCCCACGGGGAGGCCGTCGGCGGTCCACCCGAGCGGCAACGAGACGGCGGGTTGGCCGGTGACGTTGAACTGCGCGGTGTACTGCATCAGTGCGGTGACCCGGCCGAGGCCCTCGTCGGGGTCGCTCAACCACCCGATCGGCGGCGGCGGGCCGTTCAGCACCGGGCAGCACAACAGGTCGTAGCCGCCGGCCCACCATTCGGCCATGCGCCGCATCCACCGCTCCTGCCAGCGCACCGCCTCGAGGTACGTCATGGCGCTGAGCGCCCGGCCGTAGGCGGCGAACCCGGCGTTGCCCGGCTCGAGGTCGTCGGCGGTGATGGGGCGACCGACGACCGTCTCCCACTCGGCGAGGTCGGTGGCCAGGTCGGCGGCGAGCACGGTGAGGAACGCCTTGGTGAAGTCGGGGTCGCCCATGGCCTCGGGGTGGGCGACCTCGATCCGGTGGCCCATCCGCTCGAGGAGCGTCGCGGTCGTGGTCACCGCGGTGGCCGCGTCGGGGTCGGCGTCGATGCCGGGCATGAGGGGGTGGTCGAGCACCCCGATGCGCAGGACGCCCGGATCGGCGCCGACTTCGTCGGCGAGCGGCCGGGGCAGGGGAGGGGCGACGTAGGGGTCGCCGACCTCGGGTCCGGCGATGGCGTCGAGGAGCCCGGCGGCGTCGCGCACCGTGCGGGTGACGACGCCGTGGATGGTGGCGCCCGCCCACGACTCGCCGAGGTCGGGGCCGAGGGTGGTGCGGGCCCTCGTGGGCTTGAGGCCGACGAGGCCGCACTCGCTCGACGGGATGCGGATGGACCCGCCGCCGTCGGAGGCGTGGGCGGCGGGCACCATGAGCGACGCCACCGCGGCGGCGCTACCGCCGGAGGAGCCGCCGGTGGAGTGCTCGGGGTTCCAGGGGTTGCGGCTGGGGCCGTGGGCGCGTGGTTCGGTGGTGATGGTGGTGCCGAACTCGGGGGTGTTGGTCCGCCCGACGACGACCAGCCCGGCCTGGCGGAACCGGGTGGTGAGGGTGTCGTCGACGGTCGGGGTGTGGCCGAGGTCCTTCAACAGCGACGAGCCGGAGTGCATCGGGTCGCCGGCGCTGCGCAGTCCCAGGTCCTTCAACAGGAACGGCACACCTCGGAACGGGCCGTCGGGCAGCGGGCCGTCGGCCTCGGCGCGCGCCGTGTCGAAGCGCTCGTGGATCACCGCGTTGAGCTGCGGGTTCAGCGCCTCGATCCGCTCGATGGCGGCGTCGACCAGCTCGCGGGGCGACGCCTCCCCGCTGCGGACCAGCTCCGCCTGCCCGCACGCGTCGAGCCGTGCCAGTTCTTCGTCGGCCATCAACGCCCCCTCGTGTCGTCGGGTGACGTTACCGTCAGCGGGCGCGGGTGCCCGGCCCCGCGCCGAGCCGGCGGTCTGGGGATGTTTGCTTGACGTCGTTCTCCAGCGCGCCGACAGTCGCCTCACCACATCGCCCCGAGCGGGGCTTTGTCACTCGGGGGAGTAGATGACTCGAACGGTCGGCGTCGCAGGTTCGCTCCGTGGAGGTGGTTCACGGCGGGGGGGGTGCGCCGTTGGCTGACGAGCCTCATGGTGATCGTCGTCCTGGTCCCCGGTGTCGTAGTGATCGGGTCGGGGATGACCCCGAGGGTGGCGGCGGCGCAGGCTGCACCTCCGGTGACGATCCCAGGGTCGCAGGATCCGTCTGCTCCGCCGAAGCTCTGCTCCGGAGGAGCCTTGGGTGGACCGCAGAAGTCGAGTCGGTTCGGTTCGGTCTACTTGCCGTCGGGAACCACGACGTTGACCACGACGGGGGTCAACACCCTGTTCACAACTGCTCGGCAGTTCATCGACAATGACGTATTCCTGAGCCGCTTCGATCAACCCGTGGGGGGTGGACGTAAGCTCCTCGACCACGACGTGCTCTACCCGACGTCGCAGTCCTCGACAAGGGTCCAGATCACTGTGGCCACAGTGCCGTCCTCGGCCTTCCCGGTGGCTGGCTGGTATCGCCTCGACGTCGTTGACACGAGCACCCACGACGGCTCTTGGACGGTGACTGTCGCAGGAGGTGGCGGGGCGTGTTCGCCGTCGGTGGTGGAGCGGACGCAGTCGTGCAATGAGGCGTCGCCGGGTTTGGGGGATGGGTCGGCGGGGGTCGGGAAGCCGGTGTCGACGGCGACGGGGGCGGAGGTGATGTCGGCGGTGGATCTGGAGGTGCCGTCGCGGGGTGGGCAGTTGTCGGTGGGGCGGTGTTACAACTCGTTGTTGTCGGGGTCGTCGGGTTCGTTGGGCCCGGGGTGGTCGTGGAACTGGTCGTCGCGGGTGCAGGTGGATGCGCCGTCGGCGGGGGAGGTGACGGTGTGGCAGCCGGGGGGTGCGCCGGTGGTGTTCTCACCGGCCCCGAACGGGTCGGGTGGGGTGGCGGGCTATGTGGCGGGGCCGTGGGTGTCGGCGACGTTGGTGCGTGAGTCGTCGTCGGTGTGGGCGTTCACGTTGTTGGACGGGACCCGTTACCGCTACGCGACGGCGGGGCCGGTTCCGGGGCGGTTGGTGTCGATCACGAATCGGCTGGGGTATGTGACGTCGTTGACGTACAACTCGTCGACGCAGCGGTTGGAGACGATCCGTGACGACGATTCGCAGCGGACGCTGACGGTCGGGTGGAACCCTGCGGGGGATCGGGTGGCGTCGGTGACCGACGGCGCGAATCGCGCGACAGTAGACCTACACCTATGACCCGACGGGGTTGCGGCGCACGAAGGTGGCGCCGGACGGGACGGTGACCCGGTTCGTGTGGGACCGCTCGGGTTCCCTGCCGTTGCTGGTCGCGGAGATCAGCCCGACGTCGACGACGAGGTACCTGTATGGGCCTGGGGGGCTCGCGTACGCTCAGGTCCGTGACGGTGTCGTGGAGTACCTGCATCACGACCAGTTGGGTTCGA
>JALOLF010000158.1 GCA_025456085.1 Acidimicrobiales bacterium | reverse complement strand
GACCCACCGACCGAGGGACGGCACGTAGATGAACCGCTCCACCGCGGCCTGTCCGGTGAACGAGCCGTCGGCCTCGACGGTGCGGCTGTAGGTGGTGTTCACCCCGCAGTCGTCGAAGGACGCCGCGCCGGGAGGGTCCACCCCCTGGCACCAGCCGGCGACGGTACCGGGCACGAACCCTGCGGCCTCGATGGTGACGACATCCCCGCCGGAGAGCCCGTCGGCCGGGCTCACCGTGACCGCGGTCGCGGCGTCGGCTCCCGGCGCGGCCGCGACGGCTCCGACGAGCGCCGCCACCAGGACCAGCACGGCCAGGACCGGCCCACCGTGGCGCCACCGCCCGCTCGACCGTTCGAAGATCCGGGGCACCATGTCGGCCTCCCTACCCCTGGTGGCGACGGACCCGGCGCTCGGGGACGGGCCCGGCGCACCACACGCGCTCCACCTGCCAGTCGACACACGACGGCACCGGCCCCGCCAGAGGCTTTCTCCCCTGCCCCGCCCTGGCGCCCGAGCACGGATCGGGCCGTGCGCGGCCGACGCCGTGGCGGGATGCCTGCTCGGGTTCGACGCGCCCTCGAGCGACGGCAGGGCGTCGCTCAACCGAGCTCGATGACGCCGCGGATGTTGAGGCCGTCGCGCATGTCCTGGTAGCCCTGGTTGACCTGGTCGAGGGTGTAGCGGCGGGTGACCAGCTCGTCGAGCTTGAGCACGCCCTCCCGGTACAGCGACAGCAGGCCGGGGATGGCGGCACGGGGGTTGCTGGACCCGTAGATCGTGCCCTTGACCTCCTTGTTCAGCATCGAGAACATGAACAGGTTCATCTGGGCGTCGGTCTCGAGCATCGGCGCCAGACCGGTGACGACCAGCGTGCCGCCCTTGGCGGTCAGGTTCAGCGCCGGCTCCACCATGTCGCCGTGGACCACGCCGGGCGACAGGATCACCCGGTCGCACATCTCGCCCCAGGTCAGCTCCGGCACGGCCAGCAGCGCCTCCTCCAGCGACGTGTAGGTGTGGGTGGCGCCGAACTCCATGGCCTTCTCACGCTTGAGCTCCACCGGGTCGATGGCGATGACCCGCTTCGCCCCGGCGATGCGGGCCCCCTGCACGGCGTTGATGCCGATGCCCCCGATGCCGATCACCGCCACGGTGTCACCGGGCTTGGTGCCCGCCCGCTCGGTGGCAGCGCCGAAGCCGGTGCCCACCCCGCACGACACCAGCGCCACCGCGTCGAAGGGCAGGTCGGGCTCCACCTTCACCACCGAGTTCTCGTTCACCAGGATCGTGTCGGAGAACGTGCCCACCTGGGCGTAGCGGCCGACCGGGGTGCCGTGGCAGTGGTGGGCGTTGCGGCCGTCGCTCATCATGCCGAGGTCGAACAGCTTGGCGCCGTCGTCGCAGATGTACTGCCGGCCCGTCGAGCAGTACTTGCACCGCCCGCAGCTCGGCACGAACGACACCGCCACGTGGTCGCCCACCGCCACGTTCTTCACGCCGGGGCCCACGGCCTCGACCACACCGGCACCTTCGTGACCACCGATCACCGGCAGCGGCACCGGCAGGTCGCCGGTGACGGCGTGCTCGTCGGAGTGGCACATCCCCGCCGCCCGCATCGAGACGAGCACGTCGCCCGCCTTGGGGTCGTCGAGCTCGACGTCTTCGATCTTCCAGTCCTCGCCGACACCCCACAGGACGGCGGCACGGGTGGTCGTGGGCATCGAACGCTCCTCTCGGGACAGCACGGACGGGCGGGCCGGCACGCGGGCCGGACGTCTCCGGGCGGGGACCTTACCGTCCCTGCTCGCGCCGCCGGACCGGCCGACGATCGGTCATCCGGCGACGGCGGCGCCGTCGAGGCCGTGGACCGTGAGGCCCCACTCCTGGAGCAGGTCCAGGCTGACCGCGGCCCGGCCCGTGGTCTCCGGCGGGCAGTCGCACAGGGCGACGACCGCTTCGACCATGGCTTCGAGCGGTTCGATCTGGTCGGGTCGCAGGGTGGCGCCGACGAGCAGGGCCGCGCCCTCGCTGAGCACCGCGGCGCGGGGCTCGACGGTGTTGACCCGGACCCCGGTGCCGTCGAGCTCCACCGCGAGACCGTTGGTGACCCGGTTCAGCGCCGCCTTGGAGGCCCCGTACATCGCGGTGGTGGAACCCTGCGGACCGGTCGCGAAGGGCGGGCCGTCCCAGGGGCGGGCCGTGGCGCTGGAGACGTTCACGATCCACCCCTCCCCCGCCGCCACCATCGCCGGGACCACCGCCTGGGCCAGGTCGAGCGGCGCGAACACGTTGGCCTCGAACAGGATGCGGCGCCGTTTCAGGGGGAACTCGGCCAGCAACCCGTAGATGGCTGCGGCGGCGTTGTTGACCAGGATCTCGACGTGGCCGCCGAGTGCCTCGATCGCCTCGGGCACCACCCGGGCGCGGTCGGTCTCGTCGGTGAGGTCGGCGGCGATCACCGCGACCACGTTCCCGTAGCGCCGCAGGCACGCGGCGGTCTCGGTGAGGCTGCCGGGGAGGTGCGTGTGCTGGTCGAGGGTGCGGGCCACGATCGCCACGTCGGCGCCCTCGGCCGCGAGGCGCTCGGCGATGCCGGCCCCGATGCCGCGACTGGCCCCGGTGACCAGGGCCCGCCGACCAGCGAAGCGTTGCCGGCTCATGCCAGACCCTGCTCGACCAGGAAGCCCTCGAGGCACTCGCCGATGTAGTGGCAGTCCTCGTCGCCCATGGAGTGGTTGTTGGGCAGGACCAGGCCCCACTCCATCACGCGGTCGGCGTTGGGCAGCCCGCCCGGCGGCACCCGGTGGGGCCGGTCCCGGAAGGCGGGCTGGCGGGCGGCGTTGCCCGTCCACACCATGCGGGTGTCGACGCCCTTGCGCTCCATCCACTCCTGCAGCTCGGCGCGGCGGATGCCCGAGGTGGGCTCGATCAGGAACGGGAACATGTGCCAACCCGTCTCCACCCCGTCGGTCAGTCGGGGCAGCGTGAACAGGTGCGGCCAGCGGGCCACGTGGGCGCTCGTGAGCTCGAAGTTGCGTTGCCGGCGAACCAGGTTGTCGGCCAGCTTGTCCAGCTGCACCAGGCCGAACGCGGCCGACAGCTCGGACGGCTCGAAGTTCCAACCCACCTCGTCGAAGATGAACAGGTTGTCGTACTCGAGGTCGCCGTCGATGGTGCTGAAGAAGCGCTTGGCGACGCCCTTGGTCGAGCCGAAGAGCTGCACCTCGGAGCGGCGCCCCCAACGGCGCAGCAGCAACGCCCGGTCGGCCAGGGCGTCGTCGTCGAAGCACACCATGCCCCCCGTGCCGGCGGCGGTGATGATGTGGGACAGGGCGAAGCTGGTGAGGCTGATGTCGGCCCGGGTGCCCGTGGGCGTGCCCCGCAGGGTGAGGCCCAGCGCGTCGCAGGAGTCCTCCACCACCAGCAGGCCGTGACGGTCGGCGATGGTTCGGATGGCGTCCCAGTCCGGGGCGTTGCCGATCAGGTTCGGCGCCAGGATGGCCCTCGTGCGGGGACCGAGCATGGCCTCGATGGCGTCCACGTCGATCTGGAACGTGTCGGGGGTGACGTCCACGAACGCCGGCACCAGACCGGCTCGGAGCATGGGTGCGACGTCGGTGGAGAAGGTCACCGCCGAGGTCACGACCTCGTCGCCGGGTTCGAGGCCGAGCACCTCCACGGCCAGGTACAGCGCAGAGCTGCCCGAGTTGCACATGACCCCGCGCCGCTTGCCGAACAGAGCCGCCACCCGGGCCTCCATGGCCCGGACGTTGCGGCCGATGCGCAGCGCGGTGGGCCCTCCCCGGAGCACCTCGACCACGGCGGCGATCTCGCGCTCGTCGTGGACGGATCCGGCGTAGTCGATGCGACGGGGCGAACCGGTGGTGGTCATGGCTGGGGCTCCTCGACGGGTCGGAACGGGGCGGCCCGCAGGTCGTCGACCAGACGGTCCACGAGGCGGGCCAGGGTGGCACGGTCCTGCACGGACCAGTCGGCGAGGACGTCGGCGAGGTAGGCGGTGCGCAGGGTCACGATGCGGCGGTACACGTCGCGGCCCGCAGCGGTGAGGCGGACCACGATCACCCGGGCGTCGCCGTCGTGCGCGACCCGCTCCAGCAAGCCGTGGCGCTCCAGCGCACGGATCTGGCGGGTCACCGCCGCCGGATCCATGGAGCACTCCCGGGCGACCTCGCCGAGGGCCGACTGACCGGCCTCGTCCACGCTGCGCAGCACCGCATAGCCGGCCCGGGTGACCTCGACCCCGACCGCGGCGGCCTGGCGGGCGTGGACCGTGCGGTTCGAGGTGAGGCGGAACAGCCGCTCGAGCGCCTGCTCGGCCGCCACGACGTCGGCTCCCCGCTTCCCCATCGCCGGTGAGGCTAGGGGCTATTATTTGATATTGTCAACTATCTGTCGGGCGCCGGTCGCGGACGACCAGCGTGATGCGCGACAGATGGGTGGTGGCGGCGGCGGGGCGACCGGTCGCCCCGTGCTGATCCGTGGTTCGGGCGGCGCCGCCGGTCAGTGCGGCACCGTGCCCCCGTCGACGAGCAGGACCTGGCCGGTGATGAAGCTGCCGGCATCGGAGGTGAGCAGCAGCGCGGGGCCGACCAGCTCGTCGGGCTCGGCCATGCGCCGCAGCAGGCTGAGCTCGCCCATCACGGCCTGCATCTCGGGCGTGTTGGCCCGGACCATGTCGGTGTCGACGGTGCCCGGTGCCAGGGCGTTGACCCGGATGCCGAAGGGCGCCAGCTCCGCCGCCGCCGCCCGGGTCTGGGCCAGGAGGCCGGCCTTTGCCGTGGCGTAGATGGACACGAAGCCCGAGAACATGAACGCACCGACCGAGATCACGTTGAGGATCGCGGCGTGCTCGCTCTGCTTCAGATGGGGCAGGGCCTCCTGCACGAGGAACACCGGGCCCCGCAGGTTCACGTCGAACGACTTCTGCCAGGCGTCGGGGGTGTACTGACCCATGGGCTGGGCGAGGGCCGTGGCGGCGTTGTTCACCACGACGTCCACGCCGCCGAACACGTCCACGGTCCGCTGCACCAGCGCCGCCAGATCGTCGAGGTCCCCCATGTGGGTGGGCACGCCGAGCGCCTCCCCGCCCATCGCCCGCAGGTGGGCCTCGGTCTCGGCGCAGGCGTCGGCCTTGCGGCTGGCCACCACCACCTTGGCGCCGGCGGCCACATAGCCCTCGGCCAGCGCGCGACCGATGCCCCGGGTTCCGCCGGTGACGATCACGACCCGGTCGTCCATGTCGAACAGGCGGTCGAGCTTCGCTGCGTCCACGACGTCGTCCTCCCCCTCCGGCGGCTGCCACGGCGGCGAGTCACCCGGTCGGAGGCGCACCCTACCAACGCCTCCTCCCGTCGCCTCCGGCCCGGTTCGTCCTCGCCGGAGCGCCCGGCAGCCGAGGTGGAGTGGCGGGCCACGACCGGCCGGCCGGCCGGGACACGGGGATGACACCACGACGACGCCGTCGCCGATCAGAATGGCACGGCGCGCCGACGGTGGCGCGACCGACCGAAGGGCTGACCTCCATGCGTCTACGACTCCTGTGCATCCTGGCCGCGCTGGGCGCGCTCACCCTGGCCGGCTGCGGAGACGACGAGACCACGGACGCCGGCGGCTCGCCCGGCTCGACCGCCGGCGGCTCGCCCGGCACCGCCGACGCCGGCAGCGACCGCAGCGCCGACGCCGGACTCACCGGCAGCTCGTGGGTCCTGGCCAGCTACCAGGACGCCCAGGGCGCCGCCGTCGAGGCGGTCGGCGGCGAGGCGGCGACGCTGTCGTTCGGCGACGAAGGCTCGCTGAACGGGAACACGGGCTGCAACGTCTTCGCCGGCGGCTACACGGTGGACGGCGAGACCCTCACCATCACGCTCGGACCCACCACGCTGCGGGGGTGCGAGGACCCGGCGCTGCAGGCCCAGGAGACGGCGCTCACCCAGAACCTGCCGAAGACCGCCGGCTACACGATCGAGGGCGAGTCCCTCGCGCTGACCGCCGAGGACGGGACCACGCTGTTCACCTACACCGCCGGCCTCTCCGGGCTCGTCGGCACGTCCTGGCAGGTCACCGGCGTCAACAACGGCAGGGAGGCGGTGGAGTCCACCGCGCTGACCGAGGCCCTGACCGCCGAGTTCGGCGACGACGGCACCTTCAGCGGTGCGGGTGGGTGCAACCAGCTCGGCGGCCCCTTCACCACCACGGGGACCGACGGCATCCAGATCGGCCCGCTGCAGACCACGATGATGGCGTGCGACCCGGATGTGGAGCAGCTCGAGGCGCAGTACAGCGCGGCGCTGCAGGCCGCCACCACGTACCAGATCGACGGCAACGTGCTCACGTTGCGCGACGCCGACGGGGCGACCCAGGTCACCGCCACGCTCGCAGGCTGAGCGCCGATCCACGCAACGGCCACCGGCGCCGTGCGCGCCGCTGCGCCCGCTGCGCCGGGCCGGTGGCCCGGGGACGCGTTCGCCACCCCGCGGCCACCTACGGGCCGACGCCCGACGGACCCGCCGACCGGTGCACTACGGTCGGCGGCCGCACGCACGACAGGAGGTCTCGGGTGATGGGCGTGGCGATCGTGTTCCCGGGTCAGGGCTCACAGGCCGTGGGCATGCTCGACACCTGGCAGGCGCATCCCGCAGCGCGTGCGGTGCTCGAGGAGGCCGACGACGTGCTGGGCACCGACCTGGCCGCCCTGTGTCGGGACGAGGCCACGCTGGCGCGCACCGAGACCACCCAGCAGGCGGTGCTCACCGCCGACGTGGCGGCGTACCGGGTGCTCGCCGCCGAGGGTCTGGAGCCGGTGGCGGTCGCCGGTCACAGCCTCGGCGAGTTCGCCGCGCTGGTCGCGGCGGGGGTGTGCGACTTCGGACCCATGCTCCACGTCGTGCGGGAGCGGTCCCTGGCCATGGGCGAGGCGGGCGAACGGCGCCCGGGCACGATGCTGGCCATCGTGGGCCTGTCACCCGACGACGCCGCCGAGCTGTGCGCCGAAGCCGCCGGGGCCGACGTGCTCGTCGTGGCCAACCTCAACAACGCCAGCCAGACCGTGCTGGCCGGGGAGCCGACCGCGATCGAGCGGGCGGCCGAGCTGGCCAAGACCCGCCGGGCGAAGGCCCTGCGGCCCAACGTCGCCGGCGCCTTCCACTCCCCACTGATGGAGCCGGCCCGATCCCGCATCGACGCCGCCCTGGACACCCTCGAGCTGCGACCTGCATCCGTGCCGGTTGTCCAGAACGTCAGCGCCGCGCCCACCACCGACCCCGACACGATCCGCGCCAACCTGCGGGTGCACGTCGTGTCGCCGGTGCGGTGGAGCGAGACGATGGCCTGCATGCTCGGCCTGGGCGCGACGGCCGTGGTCGAGGCGGGGCCGGGCGACGTGCTCAGCCGGCTCGCCAAGCGGGACCTCCGGGGCACGACGCTGGCCTGCGCCCGCACGCCGGCCGAGGCGGCCGAGACGGCCCGTGCGGTCTCGACCTGAGGACCGGCGGACTCGGCCCGAGAAGAGGCGCGCTACCGTGAGAGGTGCACACAGGGAAGGCGCAGGGGTGACACCGACGGAGGGCATCGTGGCGCACGATCGACGAGTGGATGCGGGATCCGCGTCGTGACCGAGAGCGGGCCGTCGCTGCAGGTGCATCCCGGATCGGGGATGGTCGCCTGGCTCGGTGAGGTCATCGTGGTGTGCCTGCCCAGCGCAGCCGAGCACGCGATGGCCACCGACCAGCTCCTCGAGTGGGTCAACTGGGCGATCGCCGACGATCCGCCCGGAGCCAGCGCCCCCCGCCGACTCGCCGACGCCTGGGCACCGGCACCGCCCGGCGACGTGGTGCCGGCGTGCAGCCTGATCGCCCCGGCCGAGGGCGGGTTGTCGGTGCTGCTCCACGGGCGCGTCGAACTGCTCGTCTCCCTTGCCGACGGACGCGTGGAGACCACGGTCGGCGACCCGGGCGGGGGAATCGTCGTGTTCGTGGACCAGACGTTCCGCCAACTCGTCGTGCGTGCCCTGGGGTCGAGCGTCGTGCGGCCGGCGTCCGGTGAGCGGCTGCGCTCGGGGGTGAACACAGGAGACGGGCTCACCGTGGTCCAACCCGGGGCCGAGCCAGCGCCCGTGGACACACCCGTTCCGCCGCCGGCGCCGCCGATCCCGCCGCCACCCCCGCCGCCAGAGCCGCCAGAGCCGCCACCCCCACCGGCGCCACCGGAGACCGAGCTGCCAGCCCCGGTGCTGCCGCCACCTCCACCGGCGCCACCCCCACCACCGCTGCCGCCGGAGCCCGAACTGCCGGCCCCACCGATCCCGCCGTCACCGCCGCCAGCCCCGCCAGAGCCGGCCATCCCTCCACCGCCGCCACCACCACCGGCGCCACCGGAGCCCGAACTGCCGGACCCGGTGATCCCGCCGCCGCCACCGCCGCCCCCAGCAGAGCCGGCCGTCGTGCAGCCGGACCCGACCGGACCTGTCGGTCCGCTGCCACCCGCGCCACCACCGGCACCAGAACCGGGACCGGGACCGGGACCGGGATTCGATCTCCCCCAGTCCGGCCCCGTGCCCGACCTGGCGATCACCCCGCCTCCGCCGTTGCAGCCACCACCACTGCCCGAGGCGCTCGCCGGACTCGACACCGCAGATCCGGGAGCCGGCGCCATCGCTCCCCCACCGCTGCCCCCTCCGCCTCCGCCGCCACCTCCTCCCCCGTCGACGTCGATGCTGCCCGTCGGTGTGCTGATCTGCGACGACGGCACGATCGTGCCGCTCGAAGGCGAGCACATCCTGGGTCGCGAGCCGGGCGGCCATCCCGACGTCGCCGCCGGACGGGCACGCGCCTTCGCCTTCCCCGACACCGAGCCCGAGATCTCCCGCGTCCACCTGCAGCTCACCGTGTCCGGCGGGGAGGTCCTCGCCACGGATCTGGGCTCGGCCAACGGGACCTTCATCGCCCTTCCCGGCGCATCGGTGTGGGAGCCGCTCCCTGCTGGTCTGCCCACGCCGCTCCCACCCGGCTGCCACCTGCTGCTCGGGCGACGCACCATCGCCTTCCGCAGCCCGCCCTGACCCGAGGGCGGGCCAGGCCACGGCCCGGCCCGCCGACGACCTGGCGACGCGAGCAACTGTCGGAATCCGACAGCACCACGCGCAACCACGCCCGCAACCGCCCGACGACGACCTGGCGCCGCGAGCAACTGTCGGAATCCGACAGCACCACGCGCAACCACGCCCGCAGCCGCCCGCCGACGACCTGGCGCCGCGAGCAACTGTCGGAATCCGACAGCACCACGCGCAACCACGCCCGCAGCCGCCCGCCGACGACCTGGCGAC
>JALOLF010000006.1 GCA_025456085.1 Acidimicrobiales bacterium | reverse complement strand
ACTCCTCGCGGGTGATGAGCAGGTCGCGGTCGGCCTCGCGCACCAGCAGCCGGGCCGTCGGATAGCGCGAGAGGCTCTCCTTGGCCTTGCGGGCCTCGGCCATCAGTTCGGCGTTGGCCCGCTTCCACTTGCGCTCCGTGCTCGTGGTGAGCTCGTTCCACAGACCGGGATCGTCGTTGGCCAGCATCTGGCCGATGTACTGGTACAGCCGGAAGTCGAAGTCCTCGCCGCCGATGCGCTCGTCGCCGCCGGGCAGGCCGACCAGCTCGAACGCAGACTGGGACCGGCGCAGCACCGCCGTGTCGAAGGTGCCCCCGCCGAGGTCGTAGACGGCCACGTACTGGCCGTCCCCCACGTGCTCGTCGGCGTAGTAGACCGCCGCGCCCACCGGCTCGGGCACGAACTTGGGGCTGGCGATGCCGATGGCCTGGGCGGCCTGGCGCAGCCCGTCGAGGCGTTCGGCACCCCACCGCACGGGATGGGTGAGGACCACCTCGGCCGGCGACTCGCCCCCCCGACGGCGACGGCCCTCCTGCAGGAACTGGTCCAGGATCGCCCCCACCGCCGTGGCCAGGGGGACGGCCTGCCCGCCCAGCAGCAGCGACGAGGAGCGCCCGATGCGACGCTTGGGGGTGCGCTCGACCCGCTCCGGGAAGACCACCGCCTGGTTGACGGCTTCGTTGCCCACCACGAGCGTGCCGTCCTCGGCGAGCAGCACGGCCGACGGCGAGCGCGGCGCACCGGCGATCTCGAGGGCCACCACCCCGCGGTCGACGAGCATCGCGCCCGCCGAGAACGACGTCCCGAAATCAACGGCCAGGTACCACATCGCTCTCCCCGATCCCTTCGTCCACCGGCGTGCGCCCGGATCCACGTCGTCGGCCGGTTGGAGTCCGCTCGGCACCGGGGAGTTCCCGCTCGTCCGTGCGACTCCTGTCACGCAGGGTAACCGGCCACCGCGCTGGTCGAGGGGTCACGGACCGGTGCAGCGACTGCTCGCCTCGGCCACGTCTGCGCACTACTGCACGCAGCCGTCCACGATGGCGTCCAGCTCGGTCCCCTCGAGGGACTCCCCGCTGCGGCTCATGGCCTCGAGCTCCCGGAACCGCTCGAAGGGCACCGTGTCACGGATGCCCTTGAAGACGCAGCGGCAGAACGCCCGCGTGAAGTCCTGGTTCTGCAGGCACACGTCGACGAAGTTGCGCTCCACCTCGATCGTGTAGCCGGCGCCCGGGTCCGTGGTCTCGTCGGTGCTCGGCGGGTCGCTCGTCGGGGCGACCTCGGTGACGGGTGGATCGCTGAGCTCCTCGTCGTCGCCACCCGACACCAGCACGAACCCGCCGATGGCGGCACCCAGCACCAGCAGCAGCACCAGCCCGACGACCAGGGCCAGCCGGCCCCTGCCCCGCGGTTCGCCCGTGCTCGGCGCCGCGACCTCGGCGGGCGCCGCCGCGGCGTCACCCGGATAGGTGGGCGGCACCGGCGGTGGCGGGATGGCGCCCGGGGCGACCCCCACCGTGGTGACCGACGCCGGAGCGGGGCCGGTGGTGGACGACACGAGGTGGATGGCCTGGCTGTCGGCCACCGGATCGATCGACACCTCGGCCGGGACGGTGAGCTTGCCCGACTCGAGGCCGAGGCCGCGACGGGCCGCCTGCAGCTCCTGGCCGAGCTGCGCGGCGCTGGAGGGTCGCTGTGTCGGGTCCTTGGCCATCGAGCGCTCGATGACCTCGCAGACGGCGTCGGGGACGCCCAGGGGACGCAGGTCGGGCGGCGCCTGGGTCAGGATCCGTCGCAGCATGGGGACCATGGACTCGTCGTCCTCGGCCTGGAAGGCGGGCCGGCCGTACATGAGCTCGAACAGGGTGGAGCCCAGCGAGTACACGTCGGCGGACACGGTGGGGCGCTGGCCGTCGAGCACCTCCGGTGGCGCGTGGGCCATGCTGGCGGTGATGACGCCGCTGCGGGTCTCGTGGCCCCCGGAGATGCGGGCGATGCCGAAGTCGGTGAGCTGGGCATCGCCGTAGGACGAGCGCAGCACGTTGCCGGGCTTGATGTCGCGGTGCACCACGCCGGCGCGGTGGGCGGTCTCGAGGGCGCCGGCGAGGTGCACCCCGTACAACGTGGCGTCCTGCCACGGCACCGGCCCGTCGCGCTCCAGACGCTCCTGCAGGGAACCGCCCGGCAGGAAGGCCATCACCAGGTACGGGCGGCCGCTGGTGGTGAAGCCGGCGCCGTACACGGTCACGATGTTGGGGTGCTCCGAGAGCGAACCCATCGCCTGGCACTCCCGCTCGAAGCGCTCCCGTGCGGCGTCGTCGAGGTTCAGCGTGGCCAGCACCTTCACCGCGACCGTGCGCCGGAAGGCCGGCTGGTACGCCTTGTAGACCGTCGCGAAGCCCCCCACACCGACTTCCTCGGGATCGGTCAGGCCCTCGATGCCGAGGTCGATCGGCAGCCGATCCGTCATGGCGTGCGCGTCCAGGTCACGGCGGGAGTCTAGGTGGCGCGGACGACGCTCAGCCGTACTGGTCGAGCATGAGGTGGGCGGCGATGGCGAGCTCCTCGCCGGCTTCCTTGATGCCCATCCACCCGTTGGCCCACCCGACCAGCGACGAGAACCACACGTGGCCCAGGGTGCGCGAGATCCGGGCCTGGAGATCGGGGTCGAAGTCCTCGGGGAAGGCCATGGCCTGGATCCGGAACATGATGCGGTTCACGTCGAGCTGGCACTCGGCCACCTGGGGGTCCGGCGACGACAGCGCGGACACGACCGCAGCCGACAGGCGCGGCTCACGCTCCATGGCCTTCGTGGCACGGCCCAGGATGTCGACCATGCGCTCCGCGACGTCGCCGCCGCGCGGCGGGCGCACCGCGACCCGGCGCTCGAGGTCGGCGGCCCACGACACCAGTACCGCGGCCAGGAGGTGATCCTTGCCCAGGAAGTAGCGGTAGATCGTGCCCAGGGCCACCCCCGCCCGGGCCGCCACGTCGCGCATCTGGACGGCGTCGTAGCCGCCCTCGGCAGCCAGGGCCATGGCGGCCTCGATGACCCGCTGACGGCGGATCTCCTGGCTGCGGGTGAGGGCGAGCTGTTCGGTCATGGTCGACGCGGGAGCCTACCGACCACCGTCCGTCGCAGGGCGGAAGGGCGCGTCGCGGTCGGGTCGCGGTTCGGAGGGAAGACCCAGGACCCGGTCGCCGATGACCGTGCGCTGGACCTCGCTCGTCCCGCCGGCGATGCCCAGCGACGGCGCGTAGAGGAATCGGTGGCGGAAGTAGGCGCCGTCGCCCTCGCCGGCCAGCATCCCCTCCGGCCCGCGCAGCTCCATGGCCAGGGAGGCGATGCGCTTGAGGTAGTTCGTGTAGAAGAGCTTCACCACCGACGACTCCGGCCCGGGCTGCTCACCCCGGCCGAGCGCGGTGCGGGCTCGGTAGCCGAAGTAGTCGATGATGCGAGCGCCCATCCAGGCGTCGGCCAGCGCCACGCGCACCAGCGGGTCGTCGAGTCGTCCCGCCCGACGGGCCAGCGCGAACAGCTTCTCCACGTCGTCGTCGGTCGGGGCGGTGCCCATCATCGCCCGCTCGTTGGCCAGCGTGTGCATGGCGGCGCGCCAACCGTTGCCGCTCTGCTCCTCGCCACCGAGCACCCGGGAAGCGGGGATCCGCACGTCGGTGAGGAAGACCTCGCAGAAGTGGATGCCGCCCGTCATCTCCTTCAGGACGCGCACCTCGATGCCCGGCGTGTCCATGTCCACGAGGAAGTACGTCAGCCCCCGGTGCTTGGGCACATCGGGATCGGAGCGCGCCAGCAGGATGCCCCGCTGCGACCGGTCGGCGTGGCTGGTCCACACCTTCTGGCCGTTCACCACGAACTCGTCGCCGTCGCGCACCGCCCGGGTGGCCACACCCGCCAGGTCGCTGCCCGCACCGGGCTCGCTGAACAGCTGGCACCACACGTCGTCGCCCCGCCACATCGGGACCAGGAACGCCTCACGCTGGGCCTGGGTGCCGAGGGCCAGCACGACCGGGGCCACCATGTTGTGGGCCACCGAGAACGACCCGTTGGTCACGCCGAAGCGGCTCATCTCCTGGACGAAGATGAGCTCCTGGACGGGGGTGCCGCCCCGACCGCCGTAGCGGGACGGGAAGCTGATGCCCGCCCACCCGGCCTCGAACAGGGTGCGCTGCCAGTCCCGACAGCGATCGACGAGGGCGTGGGCGTCGTAGCCGGGATCGGAGAAGCGGGCGAGTCGGCGACGTCCACGACCCAGGACTGTAACGGGTTCTAGTCCCGTGGCTGTCGGGGCGGGAGCCCAGGCGCGACAATCCCGCCATGACCCATCCGGGCGACGCCCCCGACACGCCGACGACGACGTCACGAGCCGTGATGCTGCGGCGCGGCCTGCTGCGGCGGTGTCCCGTGTGCGGGCGGCGGGGGCTGTTCCGGCACCTGCGGATGGTCGAACGGTGCCCACGCTGCGGACTGCGGTTCGAGCGGGCCGACGGGACGTGGAGCGGCGCGTTGGGGCTCAACACGATGGTCGTGTTCTCCCTGCTGTTCGTCGTGCTGCTGGGCGGCACGTTGGCGACCTGGCCCGACGTCGCCGTCGTACCCATCGCCACCGCCGCCGCTGCCGTGGCCCTGCTCGGACCGCTGCTGTTCTTCCCCACCTCGAAGACCCTGTGGCTCGCCATCGAGCTGTGCATGCACCCGCTCCAACCCGATGAGGTCGACCCCACCTGGCTCCGCGGCGAGCAGGGACGGGCAGCGTGAGCGGACACCCCCGGATCAGCGTCCACCAGTGGACGACACGCTCGTGGTCGCTGGACGAGGACCTCGCCCACTGGGAGTCGGCCGGCATCCCCGCGGTGGGTCTGGCCATGGACAAGCTGGCGGCGACGGGCGACCCCGTCGCCGCCGCCGAACGGGTGCGCGCCAGCGGCGTGCACGTCACCGGGCTGTTGGCCCGGGGTCCCTTCTCGCTCGACCGTCCCGAGCGCTGGCCCGACCAACGGGCCGCCATGGACACCATCATGGACACGGCGCTCGCCGCCCGCCCCGACGCCCTGGTGCTCACCACGGGGCCGGCCGGTGCCGCGACGTGGGAACGCGCCGCCGATGCCTTCGCCGACGTCCTGCAGGGCACGATGCGCGAGGCCGAGCGGGAGCACCTCCCGGTCCTGCTGGAGCCCACCCATGCCCTGCGGGCCGACCTGGGCTTCGTGCATCAGCTGCGCGACGCGGTGGAGTTGGGTTGGCGCGTGGGGATGGGTGTGTGTCTCGACGTGCAGGCCTGCTGGTCGGAGCGCAACCTCGCCGGCACCATCGGGGCCGCGATCGACTCGATCGGCCTCGTCCAGGTCAGCGACTACCGCGTCGGCACCCGCTGCACGCCGGACCGGCTGGTGCCCGGTGACGGCGATGTCCCGCTCGAGCGCATCCTGCGCTTCCTGCTCGATGCCGGCTACGACGGCTGGTTCGACCTCGAGGTGCTGGGTCCCGCCGTGGACGAGGAGGGCTACGCGGCGGTCATCGAGCGGTCGCGGGCTCGGCTCGGCGACCTGCTCGAGGCGCTCGGCGCCTGAGGACACGACACCGTCGCGTCGGACCCGCGAGAATTTGTCTGCAGAACGTCAGCGCTCTGCCGATAGGAACGGCGCACCCCTCTGTCGGCAGGGGTGCACGTGAGCCGCGCGGAGGTTCCGAATGGACAAGAAGGTGCTCGGGGGTGGCGCCATCGTGGCGATCGCAGTGCTCGGCGCTGCCGTGCTGACCACGACCCCCCTCATCCCCATCGCAGTCGCCGTGGTCGGCCTGCTGGCGCTGGTGGTGGTGTTGCGACGCACGGGGCAGGACACGCCGGCCCGGCCGCGTCGCGAGCACGGCCGCAAGCGTGGTCGGAAGGCCCGGGCCGACGGCGACGCCGGTACCGACGGCGACGGCAGCGGCCAGGGTCGACGGACCCGCACCACCGCGCGCTCCGAGGAAGCCCTCCCCACCTGGGGTGGCCTGC
Organism: Acidimicrobiales bacterium; assembly: GCA_025456085.1. Taxonomy (GTDB): domain Bacteria; phylum Actinomycetota; class Acidimicrobiia; order Acidimicrobiales; family Acidimicrobilacustridaceae; genus JALOLF01. Next base: position 69,467 of record JALOLF010000006.1, on the reverse strand, counting down.
CGGCGTGGACGCCCTCGCAGCTCGACGAGCTCGCCGACACGAGCACCGACGACGAGACCGGGTCGGGCACCGCGGTCGCGGAGCCGGCCGAGGAGGCCGAGGAGTCGAGCTGGGAGGCGTGGGAACGGGAGTGGGAGACCGACACGCCCGATGCCCCGGAACTCGAGGAGGCCGTTGCCGACGACGAGGTGATCGGCAGCTTCGAGGTCGAGCTCGACACCCTGGACGAGGAGCTCGAGCAGGTCTTCGCCGAGGAGATCCCCGAGGACGAGGGCCCGACGCTGTACGTCGACGAGGTCGTCATCGACGAGAACGTCTCCTCGGCCGACGACATCATGGCCGCGAGCGCCGCCACCGAGCTGCACGTCGACGACAACGCCGGTGCGGACTCCGAGCTGGCGAAGCTGCTGGCGAAGGTGCAGGCGCGGCTCGCTGCCTACGAGTAGCACCCGCGCCTAAGCTGCCGCCGCGGCCAGGTCATCGGGGAGGACCGAGATGTTGCGACGTTCGACGCAAGCGACGTCGGGCGGCATTCCGCCCACGGCTGCGGTCGACCAGATCACGGGGCTGCCCACGAGGGCCTCCCTGCAGGAGTGGACCCAGGAGGCCATCACCCGGAGCCGTCCGTCGAGCGCCAGGGGGGTCGTGGCCTTCGTCGACGTCGGTCTGCTGCGCGACGTGAACGACAGCTACGGAGCCGACGCGGGCGACCTGCTGTTGCACGCCGTGGGTCAGCGCCTGAGCTCCATCGACCTGCCCGGCACCCGGGCGCTGCGCTACGGCGGCGCCCAGTTCGCCGTGGTCCTCGAGCAGATCCCGAACCTGTCCGCCGCCGAGGAGGTCGCGCGGTACCTCATGGAGTTGCTCACCCCGCCGTTCGAGGTCGGCGGCGAGCGCCTCACCATCAGCCCCTCGGTCGGACTGGCGCTCAGCACGGACAACTACCCGTCCGTCCAGGAGCTCGTGAACGACGCCCACGACGCGGTGGTCCAGGCCCGCGAGGACGGCACGGGCTACGTCGTGCACGACGAGACCAAGCGGGGTCGCTACACCACACGGGTGAACGAGTCCCGGCTGATCGAGGCCATCGAGAGCAACGAGTTCCTCCTCTACTACCAGCCGATCGTGCGACTGGACACCACCGACGTGGTGGGCGCGGAGGCACTGCTGCGCTGGAACGCCCCCGGAGCGACGAGCACCGGGCTGTTGTTCCCCCAGGACTTCCTGGGGATGCTCGAGAAGACCGGCCTCGGGGCCCAGGTCGGCAACTGGGCCGTCCTCGAGGCGTGCCGCCAGCTCGCGGAGTGGAACAGCGTCCTCGGCGCACGGGCCACCCTGTTCGTCACCTGCAACCTGGGCGGCCGTCAGCTCGCGGCACCGGACTTCGCCGAGCAGGTGCTCGACGCCGTGCGCCGGGCGGGCATCCCCGCCGGTGGGCTGTGCCTCGACATCACCGAGCAGGCGCTGCGCTTCAACCGGTCCTCGGCCTGGGCGGCGCTGCGCGACGTCAAGCAGGCGGGCGTGAAGCTGGGCCTCGACGACTTCGGCACCGGTGTGTCCTCGGTCGACTCGCTGCGCGAGTTCCCGCTCGATCTCATCCGCATCGACCGCACGTTCATCGAGGGCATCGAGGTCAGCGGCGAGGACCAGTCCATCGTGCGTCACCTCACCGCGATGGCCCACGACCTCGGCCTCGTGACCGTGGCGGAGGGCGTGGAGACCGCGGCGCAGGCGACGATCCTGCGCAGCCTCGGCGTCGACCTGGCCCAGGGCTACGAGTTCGGCCGACCCCAACCGGCCCACGAGATCCTGGCCCGCTTCGACCGCGACGCAGCCGAGCACCCGGATCACTGGGACAACAGGGCCGTGCTGGACTACGAACCCGGATCGGGCTGACGCCGCTCGCCGTGGGCGACAACGCGCTCCCCATCGTCGCTGCGCTCGTGGCCACCGTCGTCGGGCTCCTGCTGACGTGGGGCGCCTGGGAGCGCCAACGACGCCAACAGGCGTTCCCGGCCGTGGCGCGACGAGCGGGACTGGTGTGGGGGGCGGAGGACCCCTTCAACTGCACCGCCGTGGCCTTCGATCTGTTCCGCGCCGGCGACGGCCGTCTGGTCGAGAACGTCATGTGGCATCCCGGCGACCCGCCCCCCCACAGCCGGGTGTTCGACTACGCCTGGTACGTCGTGCGCCGGGACTCCAACGGCGCCACCCGCGAGGTCTGGGAGTACGTCACCTGCGCGCTGGTGCAGCACAACGGCCGGTGGCCCGCGCTGCGCGTCACCCGGGAACGGGCCTGGGACCGGGCCGTGCAGAAGCTCGGCCTGCCCGACATCGAGCTCGAGTCGGAGGACTTCAACCGCCTGTTCGTCGTGCAGTGCGAGGACCCCCGCTTCGCCACCGACCTGCTCGACCCGCAGATGATGGAGCTGCTGCTCGGCACCGAGGGGCGCATCGGGGTGGAGTGCCGGGGGCGGTTCCTGCTGCTGACCACCGAGCGACTGGAACCCGGGCTGTTCCCCGGCCTGCTGCGGCTGTCCGAGGAGCTCCTCGAGCGCGTCCCGCCGGTGGTGTGGGAGCTCTACGGGCGCTTCCCCGAGGGCGCCGGGACCGACGCCATGCCGGTGCCCGCGGAGGGGGCCGGCGCGGCCGGCGGCGTCCTGCCGATCCTGGACGGCGCGGCGGGCATCTGGACCCCGACCGACCCGATGCCCCGACGCATCCGGGACTGGCCGCTCGAGGCCTTCGGCCGGCTGCCGCCCGCGGACGACGACCGCGAGCCGCCCGAGACCGAGTACGACCTCGACGGCAACCCCGTCGCCGCGGTCGAGGAGGACCCCTGGGGGCCGGGCCGCCCGCCGGCGCCCGGCGTTGGCGGCGCCCCCGACAACCCGTAGCCTCGGCACCGATGTCGTCGTGCGCGCTGCCCGCGACCGCGGACGTGGTGGTCGTCGGCGGTGGTCCCGCCGGCAGCGCCGCCGCGACCACGCTCGCCCGTGCCGGCCGCCAGGTGGTCGTGGTGGACCGGGCCACCTTCCCACGCGACAAGTCGTGCGGCGACGGCCTCACCGCCGGTGCCCTGCGCCTGCTGGAGGACCTGGGCCTGCGACCCGAGGCCGTGCCCTCCTGGCGACCCGTCGACACGATCCACTTGCGCACCCCACGGGGCCACGAGGCCAGCTATCCGCTGCCCGACGACGGCCTGTTCGCCGCGGTGGCCCGCCGACGGGAGCTGGACGCGGCGCTGGTGGAGCTGGCTCGCGCCCACGGCGCCGTGGTCGCCGAGGGCTCGCCGGTCGTGGACGTGGTGCCCGGCACCGACCGGGTGCACGTCGCGCTCGGCGATGGCCGACGCCTCGCGGCGCGCTACGTCATCGCCGCCGACGGCATGTGGTCGCCCGTGCGCCGCCTGCTCGGGCTCGGCGAGCCGCGGTACCGGGGCGAGTGGCACGCCGTGCGCCAGTACCACCACCACGTCTCCGAACAGGCGCAGCGCGACCTGTTCGTGTTCTTCGAACCCGACTTCCTGCCCGGCTACTTCTGGTCCTTCCCCCTCGCCGACGGTGTCGCCAACGTGGGCTTCGGCATCCTGCGGGGCCGCAGCCACCCCGTGGGCGCCATGGGCAGCCTCTGGGCCGAGGTCCTGGCCCGGCCCCACGTCCGCGCCCTGCTGGGAGCCGACGCCACCCCCGAGGGTCCGCTCCGGGCATGGCCCATCCCCGCCCGCGTCACCCGTACCGTCCTGGCCCGCGGGCGTGTCCTGTTCGCCGGTGACGCCGCCACGGCCACCGACCCGCTCACCGGGGAGGGCATCGGGCAGGCCCTGGCCACGGGACGGTGGGCCGCCGAGGCCGTCCTGTGCGCCGGCCCCCACGACGCCACCCGGGCGGTGGGGGACTACACCGCGACGGTGCGTCGCGGCCTGGCGGCCGATCACCGCCTGTCTGCCGGGCTGGCCCGGGCGCTCAGCCACCGCAGAGGGGTCGAGACAGCCGTACGGCTCACCGATCTGCACCCGTGGACGCGTCGCAACTTCGCCCGCTGGCTGTTCGAGGACTACCCCCGCGCCACGGTGCTGACCCCAGGCCGGTGGCGCCGTGGCATGTTCACCGGGCCCGGGTCGTACCGCATCCGCTGACCGGCCCTCACACCAGACGGAAGCGCGGGTCGGCGCACCAGTCCCGGAGCCAGTCGCCGTCGACGAACCACCGCTCCGAGGGCAGGCCGGACCGGAGACGGGCCAGCCCCGGCCGTTGCGCCACCTCACCCCGGATGCGCCCCTGGAGGTCGACCACGCCGCCCAGCTCGACGGCGAGCTCCGCAGCGAACCGGGCCATCACCCGGTGCAGGCCCCGATCGGCGACGAAGGCCACGAGGTCGATGCGGGCCATCGGCTTCCACCCGAGCAGCTCGACGAGGCCGTCGTCGGTCAGATCGAGCACCTGGGCGAGGGTGAAGGAGCCGAGCTCGGCTTCCAGCGCCTGGCCCGACGCGGTGAGGGGGATGCCCACCCCCCGTCGGGCGGCCTCGGCGGTGAACCACGACCGCTGGGCCGCCGTCGGCCAGGAGGGGCACAGGACGGTGAGCGACGCGCCGTGCACGGCCCCACCCTTGCACCTGCGCGCCACGGGGGCGCAACCCGCAGGCTGCGCCCCCGTGCCATCGCCGTGGCTGCCGTCAGGAGCCCATCGTCGTGGTGTCGTCGACGGTCGTGGTGGGGTCCTCGAACGGACCGGCGTTCTCGAGGTCGACCGTGGCCAGGTCGTAGTCGCCGTCGAGATCGGTGTCCTCCACCGCGGTGTCGAAGACGCCGTCGGCGTTGGTGTCGGCCGCGATGGCCTCCACGTAGTTGTCCTCGTCGGCGTCGACCAGGACCGTGTCGGCGACGCCGTCGTAGTCGGAGTCGTCGATGATGAGCTCGGAGACACCGTCCTCGTCCGCGTCGACCTCGGCGATGTCCAGGTAGCCGTCGGCGTTGGTGTCGAGCGCCACCGTGTCGGCGTAGCCGTCCTGGTCGAGGTCGGCGACGACCGTGTCCACGTAGCCGTCACCGTCGGTGTCCACGTCGACCTCGTCGATGAAGCCGTCGTAGTTGGTGTCGATGGCGCTGCTCTCCATGTAGCCGTCGCCGTCGACGTCCATCACGACCTCGTCGGTGAGGCCGTCCAGATTGGTGTCCAGTCCGAGGGCGTCGCCCTCGATCCCGAAGTCCGACATCGTGATCCCTTCCCTTTCCGCCCCCTGGGGCAGTGTCGTTGGTTGCTGTCGCCCGTGGGGCGGTTTCTCGCTGTTCCGTGCCTCTTGCGCTTGCTCGTGCCCCGGTGATCACCCGTCGGGCGGCGGTGCCGTCCCGGCGGGCGATCACCGATCTTCTCGGCTGCTCACCTCGTCGGCCGCACCGATCAGAACGTGAAGGGGCCTTCCTCCACGACGTCGACGATCCCGTCGCCGTCCACGTCGGCCGCGGCGACGTCGCCGTACCCGTCGTAGTCGACGTCGACGATGGTGGCGTCGACGTCGGCGTCACGGTCGAAGTCGACCTCCTCGGCGTCCACGTAGCCGTCCTCGTTGTCGTCGTAGAGCACCGTCTCGCCGTGGCCGTCACCATCGGTGTCGAGCAGGACGGTGTCGACGATCCCGTCGCCATCGGAGTCGAAGTCGATCTCGTCGATCGTCCCGTTGTCGTCGAGGTCCAGTGCCGTGGCGTCGTAGAGCCCGTCGCCGTCCATGTCCATGACGATCGCGTCGTCGGTGCCGTCCACATCTTCGTCGACGGAGAAGAAGTCGCCCTCGATCTCGAACTCGGACATCTGTTGATCCTTTCCGCCCGGTAGGGCTGGACGTGTGGGTGGGTCGCTCCCCACCCGGAGGCTCGGGAGCCCCGGTGGCCCGGACTCTGCCGTGCGCACCGTTGCCCATAGGAGTCCCGGCGCCCCGCCGAGGTTCCCGGGAATCTCCGTGAACCGCCGCGGAGGTCCGCCGCATCGGTCGGGCCCGCGGGGATCCCCCCACCCGACCCGCCACGCCCCCCTTTCTCTCGAACCGTCAGAGCCCTAGAAGCCGTTGTTGGTCGTGGTCGTGCTGGTGCTCAGCGACGCCAGGACCAACAGCAGCGACAGCAACGTCGCGAGGACCGCCACGACGATGTTCACGATCATCGCCGTCTGGGCCTGCGGGTCGCCCTGCTTCTTGCCTTCGTTGGCGAAGTAGATGCCCACGAAGGCGGTCACGCAGGTGCACAACCCCAGGCCGGCCATGACCCAGGCCAGGTTGGTCTTGTCGCGCCCCGGCGGCTTGGCCGAGCCCGACGAGCCCATACCCCCACCGGGTTGCACCGGACCGGGCGCGAAGACGGATCCCGGCGGCGGACCCACCGGCTGCACGGGCGCCACCGGCTGCACGGGCGCCGGGGGGTGCACGGGCGCCACCGGATGGACCGGCGCCGGAGGTGGACCCACGGGCTGGACGGGCGGCGGCGCCGCACCGAGGGGCTGCAACGGGGGCACACCCGGCGAGGGGGCCGGCCCCGGTGCGCCCATCGGCCGTAGGGGCGGCACGGGCTGTACGGGCGGCGCCGCGGGACCGGGCTGCGGTGCAGCCTGGACGGGCTGCACGGCGACAGCGGGCGGCGCGCTCGCGGGCGGCGCGGTGCTGAGCTGCGCCGCGGCCAGCTTGGCAGCGCCCATGCTCACCACGCACTTGGGGTCGTCCCAGGTCGTCACCCGCTCGCCGAAGCGGGCCATCATCTTCTGGCTCACCAACGGGATGCGGCTCGAGCCGCCGGAGAGGTACAGCCGGGCGATCTGGTCGACGGCGAGTCCCGACTGGCTGATGGTGCGCGCCATCTCGTCGACGGTCCGATCGATCTTCTGCTCGACGAGCGCCTCGAACTCCTCGCGGGTCACGACCAGGTCGCGGTCGGCGACCTGCACGAAGACCTGGGCGGTGGGCCAACGCGACAGCGACTCCTTGGCCGTGCGGCTCTGGGCCAACAGGTCGGCGCTGGCCCGCTTCCACTTGCGCTCGTCGCTGGTGCTGAACTGGCCCCACAACTCGGGGTCGAGCCCGGACAGCACCTGCCCGAAGTGCTTGTAGACCTCGAAGTCGAAGTCCTCGCCGCCGATGCGCTCGTCGCCGCCGGGCACCCCCACCAGCTCGAAGCCGGCGCCGTCGCGACGCAGCACCGCGGTGTCGAAGGTGCCGCCGCCGAGGTCGTAGACCGCGACGTAGTGCCCGTCCTTGAGGTGGTCGTCGGCGTAGTAGACGGCGGCTGCGACCGGCTCGGGGCAGAAGCTGATGGCCGTGAGCCCGATGGATTCGGCCGCCTGGCGCAGCACGGCCAGGCGCTCCTCCCCCCAGCGCACGGGGTGGGTCAGGATGACCTGCGCCGGCATCTCACCGCCCCGGCGCCGCCTGCCCTCCTCGACGACCATGTGCAGCACCGCACCCACGGCCTGGACCACCGGCACGGCCTGTCCCCCGAGCAGCATGTTGGTCGGGCGGCCGATGCGGCGCTTGGGGGTGCGCTCCACCCGGTCCGGGTACACCGTCGCCTGGTTGGCGGCCTCCAGGCCAACCACCAGCTCACCCGACTCGGCCAGCAGCACCGTGGACGGGATGCGTCGTTCCCCGTGGATCTCGATGCTCGTCACCTTGCCGTCGGCGAGGATGGCGCCCGTGGTGAAGGTGGTGCCGAAGTCGATGGCGAGGTGCCACATGGGGGAAGCCGGTCTCCTCAGCTCGTCAGGCTCGGTCCGAGCGGTGCACGGACGGCGACAGGTTAGGTCGTCGCCGGCGCGGCTGCGGCGGAGGCGGCGACATCGGTCGCAGCGGCCGATGCCGCGGCCCGCGGCGCGGCGGCCAGCGCGGCCTGGGAGGCCCGGTCGACGGCCACCCGGAGCTTGTCCGCCTCGGCGCGGTGGGCCTGGACCTTCTGCACCAGCTCCTTGGCCTCGGCCCGAAGCTGGGCCCGGCGCGCCGTGTCCTCCTTCAACAGGCCGGCCAGGTCCTTGCGCTGGAGCTCGAGCTCCTTGCGCCGGTTGCCGAGCGCCTCGTCGATCATGGTCTCGAGCTTCTCGCGCACGTCGAGCACCTTGAGGCTGAGCTCGCTCTGGAACTCCTGGCGCACCTCCACCAGGAGCTCCTTCATGACCCGCAGGTACTCGGCGCGCTGCTGCATGGACTTGCGCTTCTTGGAGCGCAGGTAGGCGACCGGTCCGGCCACCAACAGGCCGGGCAGGAACATCATGCCCATGCCCCCCATGGCCGACGCGCCGATGGCCTTGGTGATCATGCTGGAGAAGATGCTGGCCGAGGTGATGAGGGGCAGGCCGTCGTCGAGGAAGCTGCCCTTGCCCACCTCGGCGTTGGTGCGGTCCCGCATGCCGATGATCTGCATGTCCCCCGGCACCGACATCTGGGCCAGCTCGACGTCGAGGCCCTCCACCTCGAGGCTGCCCATCAGCTCGGTGAGCGCCTCGTCGAACCCGGCGATCATGAACCCGGTGAGGTTCAACCAGGCCGCGTAGACCGAGCGCTCGAGCTCCTCGGGGAGGGTGTCGGCGAGCTCCTCCGGCTTGTGCTCGTTCAGGATCTGGCGGTACGTGCGCTCGATCTGCCCCAGCTCCCGACCCACGCGGCGGTTGGTCTCGGTCTGGATGCGCTGCACGCTGCCGGCGAAGCGCTGCCGCCAGCGCGACTGCTTGGACACCAGGTCCTCGAGCAGGGCCTGCTTGTCGGCCATCTCCTGTTGGACGGTGTGGTCGCCGTCGATGATGCGGATGCGCTGGTTCGCCTCCTCCTCCACCCGGGACAGCAGCGACGACCCCAGCCGGAGGATGTTGTTGAGCCGCACGTACTCCCGGGAGCGCAGGATGCGGTCCAGCTCCACCTCGATGGGCGCGAAGCCGCTGCGGGCGTGGAGCTCCGCGGCCTGCTCCACCCGGCCGGCCTCCGCCCGGGCGCGGGCCCGCTCGGCCATGCGGGCGCTCACGGGGATGAAGGGGTCCTCGAGCAGGCGGGGGAACCGACGCACGATCTCCTTGTCGTGCTCGGTGGCCTCGGGGCCGTGCGCCCGCCCCTGGAGCTGGGTCAGGTACTGGCGCATCTTGTCGCGGTTCTCGTCGAGCATCCGCGCCCAGTCGGCGTTGGCGTCGACCTTGGTCAGCACGAAGAGGACCTCGTCGATGCGCTCGCTGGCCTCGGCCAGGAAGTCCAGCTCCGAGCGCAGGACCGGCTCCTGGGAGGAGACGGTGAACACCAGGGCGTCGGCCCGTCCGAGCGCCGACAGCGCGATGTCGCGGTGCCCGGGGGTGAGGCCACCCACACCCGGGGTGTCGATCAGCACGAGCCCCCGTTCGAGCAGGGGGTGCGGCAGGCCGACCTCGATGACCTCCACCCCCTCACGCTTGGCGGGATCGCCCAGCATCGACCCGTAGTCGACGAGCTGGTCGGGTCGGATCGTGAACTGATCGACCTCGTCGTCGATGCTCTTGGTGACCCGGATGACGAGCTGCGGCGCGTACCCGACGGCCAGGTGCACGCTGGTGGCCACGTCGGCGTCCACCGGCAGCAGCTGGGACTGGCCCAGCACGGCGTTGATGAAGCTCGTCTTGCCCCGCTTGATCTCGCCGGCCACGACGATGGAGGTGCGGTCCTCCTTCCAGCGCATGGCCTCGTCGGCCATCCGCTGGGCGAGCTCGTCACGATCGAGGTTCTTGAGGAAGCCGTAGAGGCGGTTGCCGTACTTGAGCACGGCCGGCACGAGCTGCGGCGCCTGCGCCTTCCCGTCCCCCGACGGCTTCGGGTCCTCCGCTGGTGCGGCGGCGTCGGCTGTGCTCACTGGCGACCCTCCTCGGTGTGGTGTGCCTCGGTGTGCTGTCGTTCACACGACGCCGCTGGCCGCCTGGTCCCACAGGAGCTCGAAGCCCTCGCGCACGTCGCCGGCCAGGCGACGCTCGTCGGGGCTGCGGCGGAAGTCGTTCTCGTACACGGCCCACGCCTGGGCCCGCTGCGCGGCGGCGTTGGCCACGTCCGACGGGATCGCCGCGTCACCCAGGCCGACCCGACGGGCGGCGGTGGGCTCCAGCGCCAGGCGGCGCAGGTCGCCCAGGAGCGCCTCGGGCAGGAACACGTCGCCCCGATAGGCCCGGTTGAGGGCGTCGACGATGCGCAGGTCGTGCAGGCCCGGATCGAGCTCCACCCGCTCGAGCGGGGCCCGCATGGTCATGAGCTCGTCCGCGGCCAGCCCGTCGGAGCGCAGGTAGGTGAGGCGCCGCAGGTCGCACAGGCCCACGTGGGCCTTCAGGGCGTCGGAGCGACGCAGGAAGACGTCCTGCACGACCTGGCCGAGGGGATCGAAGCCGGACTCGGTGCGGAACCGCGGGAGCAGCGCCGCGGCACCCACCACGCCCTGCTGGACGAGCTGGACCCCGACCTGGATGCCGCGCAGGTCCAGACGGCCCAGCAGGCGGTGTCGCTGCTCCCGGGACAGCTCGGACAGGTCCGAGTCGAGGAAGTCCGTCTGGGACAGGACCATGTCCTCGAGGTCCATCTCGTCCAGGGACGCGAGCTGGCGCAGCGCCGCCGCGTCGGCCTCGGTGAACTGGTCGCAGTTGGCGGTCTCGGCCAACAGGCCGTTCACCGGGATCACGGTGGCCACGAGGTCGCCGAGCTCCTCACGGGCCCGCTCCGCCAACCGTCGGGCCGTGGGCCACGGATCGCCGTCGGCCACCAGCTTGTCGATCTTGGACAGCACCCCCACCGCGTTGACCGCCGACAGGTCGCTCCCACCGAACAGCGAACGGAACTGCGTGAGCACGTCGGCATCGGTCGTGCGCACGTGGGGCATCAGGAACACCAGGGCGTCGGCCTGGGTCATGGCCGACCGGGAGTCGACCGACTCCTTCGAGCCGTCGGCCAGGCCGAGGAAGTCGGCCGTGGCGGCCTGGTTCTCGGCGGTGACGGTGTTGAGCCCGGGCGTGTCGATGATGGCCGCGTTGCGCAGCGCCTCGTTCGACAGGTACACGACGACCCGGCCGATCTGCTCGACGGGCACGCCGAAGGACTCGGGCATGCGGTGGCCGGGCAGGAACTGCACGGTCTTGGTGCCGCCGTCGCGCAGCACGACCTCGATGCGCTCGTAGGGGTCGTAGCGGAACCAGGTCACGACCCGGGTGCACTCGCCGGCGTCGACCGCCGCGATCTTCTGACCCAGGAAGGCGTTGACCAGCGTGGACTTGCCGGAGCTGACGCTGCCCGCCACCGCGACGCGCAGCGGCTCGACGAGCTTGGCGCGCACCCCTTCGATCATGGTGCGCGCCTCACCGGGCTGGAGGCGCCCCAGCGCCTCGTCGCAGATCGCCACCACCTGGGAGGTCAGCCGTCCCGCCATCTCACTCCCAGTCGAGGTCTTCGATGCCGTCCTCGGGCAACTCGTAGGGCTCCGGTTCCGCCTCGGCGAACAGCGACGTGTCGTCGAGGCCGGGGGCGAAGTCCATCGAGGCGTAGTCGGCCTCGAACTCGGGCGTGCCCATCCCCAGGTCCGCGAACTCCTCGACGCCGAGCTCCTCGTCGGCCAACTCGTCGGCGTCGTCGGCGAAGGCGTCATCGGCCACGGTGGCATCGTCGGCGAGGTCGTCGGACCCTGCGGTGTCGACGACCAGGTCGGTGATGTCGTCGACCTCGTCGTCGAAGGTGAAGGGACCGTCGTCGTCGACGTCGGGTGCGTCGTCGTCGAGGTCGGCGTCCTCGTCGGCCAGGTCGCCGACGGCGCCTCCCAGACCGGAGCCGAGGTCCTCGTCGTGGACGAAGGGGTCGTCGTCGGGGACGAGCTCGTCGTCGACGTCGGTGCCCTCGCTGGCGAAGACCTCGTCCAGCATGCCGGTCCAGGCGTCCTGGTCGAGCTCGGGCACGGGATCCGACACCAGGGTGTCGTGCAGCGACTCGAGGTCCGACGGGTCGAGCGCCTCGTCGGGGTCGACGTCGGGGAAGACGGAGAGGTCGAGCGTCCCGTCTTCTTGGAAGCGGATCTCGGGCTGGTGGTCCATCGTGCGTCCTCGTGTGCCGGGCGGCAGCCGGCTCGACCGTGGCGCCCGATCATAGGGCCCCACGTGCCGGCGAGAGCCACCGGAGTCCAGCCGCCCTGTCGAGCGGTCTCGTTCGCTGCGTACGATGCCGCCGGAGCGGCGAAGGTTCCCGACGGCGCCGAATTCCCCGGCGAGCCTCCGCCCGCCCCGCGCCGCGCTCGGTTCCCGTAGGCTTGCGGCGCACGGGGCTCCGATCCGGGGACGAGAAGCCATGACACAGCAGCGGCGAAGGTACGGCGGCGCCGACGAGCGCGACCTCATCGCATGGGCCCAGGAGGGCGACGAACGCGCCTTCGGCCAGCTCGTGAACCGCTACCGCACGATGCTGCAGACCATCTGCTACCGCATCACCGGCGACGAGCAGCTCGCCCAGGACGCGGCGCAGGCCGCGCTGCTCGCGGCGTGGAAGCACATCGGCCGCTTCGAGCACCGGTCGAAGTTCTCGACCTGGCTCTACCGCATCGCGCACAACGCCGCGCTCGCCACCATCCGCAAGCGCCGGCCCGAGCCCGTGGGGGAGCTCGCCGAACAGGCCGCGGGCACCGCCCGTGGTGCCGACGAGACCGTGGGCGACGTGCAGTCCGTGCGCTGGGCGCTGTCGAAGCTGCCGGAGGACTTCCGGGCCGCCCTCGTGCTCCGGGAGTACGGCGGCCTGTCGTACCAGGAGATCGCCGAGGCGCAGGGCATCAAGGTCGAGACGGTGAAGACCCGCATCTCCCGGGCCCGGCAGGGTCTCGCCGTCCTGCTGGCCGACCGGGACTGACCGGCGGGAACATCGCCGGCCCCATCGGCATCCAACCCGCAGGCTGCGCCGGAGTCGTCGCAGCCACACGGACGAACCCAGCCGCACGAAGGAAGGGAGCAGCGCAGTGACCGCCAGCATCGGATCCCGTTCGCTGCGAGCGATGGTCGGCGCGATGGCGGTCGCCACCGCGCTGGTGGGGGCCCTCGCCGCCGGCACGACCTCCGTCCACGCCGCCACGGCGTCCGACGGCCCGGAACGACCCGACCTCGAGGTGGGCGGGGACCTGCCCCAGCTCGACGAACAGGCCGGCCTGCGGCCGACCACGCCCACCACCGACGAGGACGAGGAGACCACCTCCACGACCGAGGAGAAGTCGAACGCCGACGACCCGCGCGACCAGGCGGAGGAGGACGAGGACGAGGGAGGCACCGACCGGACGTCGACCACCGAGACGACCGAGCCGGCGGAGCAGGACGACGTCACGCCGGTCAGCGAGAGCGACGACGCCGGCTCCGACGACGACGGCAAGGGCGGCGCGCTGGTGCTCGGCCTGCTGGTCGGACTGCTCGGCGGGGCGGCCGTCGGCGCCGGCGCCATGGCGCTGCTGCGCCGGGGGTCGTCGACGTCGGTGCCGGTCGCTGCGGTGCCTGCCGTCGCCACCCCCGGCGACGGGCAACGCGCCGCGCTGGTCGCCGCCGTCATCGAGGTGCGCGACAGCGTGCCCAGCGAGGCCCTCCGCGAGCGCCTCGGGCGGGCCCTGCAGGACGTGGGGGTGCGGGAGCTCACCGTGGAGCCGGGACAGCCGTTCGATCCCCAGTGGCACCGGGCCGTGGACACCACGCCGACGGCCGACCCCGCGCAGGTCAACACGGTCGCCACGACCGAGCGGCCGGGTTACGTGGACGGCGCCACGACGCTGCGCCTGCCCGAGGTGATCGTCTACCGGCCGCAGTGACGGTGCGGCCCATGCCTCGTCAGGAGGCCCACTCCTTCACCTTGGCCAGCAGGGCCACGGGGTCGTCGCCGAGCGGGGTGATGTTGAGGGTGGTGACCCCGGAGGCCTTGTAGGCGGCGATGCGCTCCTTCACCCAGCTCTCGGGGCCCACCAGGTTGGTGAGCTCGAGGAACTCGGCGGGGATGGCGGCGGCGGCCTCCTTCTTGTGGCCGTCGAGGTAGAGGTCCTGCACCTTGCGGGCCTCGGCCTCGTAGCCGTAGCGACACGCGAGCTGGTTGTAGAAGTTGCGGTCGCGGGCGCCCATGCCCCCGATGTAGAGGGCGGCCATCCCCCGGCCGAAGTCGAGGATCGGGGTCGGGTCGTCGGTGATGCACACCACGCCGCCGGCGACCACGTCGAGCGCACCGAGCTCCGCGGGTCGCTTGGCGGCGCCGGCACGCAGGTCGGGGCCCCACACCTCGTCGGCCCGCTCGGGCAGGTAGAAGATCGGCAGCCACCCGTCGGCCAGCTCCGCGGTGAGGCGCACGTTCTTCTCGCCGAGCGACGCGACGTGGATCGGGATGCGGTCGCGCACCGGGTGGGCGATGATCTTCAGCGGCTTGCCCAGGCCCGTGCCCCGTTCGGGCGGCAGGGGCAGCGTGTAGTAGCGGCCGTCGTAGGAGACCGGCGCCTCGCGCTTCCAGATGAGACGGCAGATCTCGATGATCTCGCGGGTGCGCCCGATGGGGGCGTCGTAGGCCAGGCCGTGCCACCCCTCGATCACCTGCGGGCCCGAGGCGCCCAGGCCCAGGATGCAGCGACCGTCGGACATGGCGTCGACGCCGGCGGCCGTCATGGCCAGCAGAGCGGGCGTGCGGGTGTAGATGGGCAGGATGCCCGACGCGATCTGCACCGTCTCGGTCCGGGCCGCGAGGTAGCCCATGAAGCTGGGGGCGTCGAAGCCGTAGGCCTCGGCCACCCACACGATGTCCAGGCCGGCCTTCTCGTAGGCCACGACCTGCGCCGCGGACTCCTTGAACCCGCCGGCGTACTGCAACTGCATGGAGATCTTCACGGTGCTCCCCCTGTGACTCGGCGCCGCACGGTAGCGCACACCGGCGGGGTGTCCGTCAGCCGGCGGCGACGGCCTGGCGGGCGACGCGCCGGGCCTCCTCCTGCTGCAGCTCCCACTCGTCGCGGGCGACGAGGTCGTTGCCGTCCACCGAGCTGCGGAAGACGTCGTTGTCGAAGCGCACGTGGTAGCGGAACCACCGCAGCCCGGCGACGTAGAGCACCTTGCCGGGCGTGCCCACCGGCACCCCGGGCAGCTCCACGGCCGCCACCACCTTGGCGTGGCGCTTGAACGTCTGGGTATCGCTGGTCTTGCGGGCCATGTCGGGTTCCTGTGCTCCGGTCGGGGTGGGGGCGCTTCGCGGGGGCTAGCGGGCCGCAGCCAGGTGCCGGGCTTCGGACCAGGCGAGGCCGGCCTCCACGTCGATGTCGTGGGGCAGACCCAGGACCCGCTCCGCAATGATGTTCCGTTGGACGTCCCCCGTGCCACCTCCGATGGTGAGCGCCTGGGAGAACAGGAACCCGTAGTACCAGAAGGCGGGGTCCGCCCAGGCGGCACCGTCGGCCTGCAGCACGCTGTCGTCGAGGTCCGCGTCGCCGGCCGCGAGGAGCCCGGCGGTGCCGGTCAGGTCCCGGGCCAGGGTCATCAGGTGCTGGCCGTGCTCGTCGGCGAGGATCTTGCGCACCGAGGCCTCGGCGCCGGGCTGCTCGCCCCGCACGGCCGCGGTCACGGTGCGCAGGCGGATGAGGCGCAGGATCTCGGCCTCGATCCAGAGCTGGGCCAGACGCTGGCGGTGGTGCGGATCGGTGACGCCGCCGGCGCCGCGCACCAGGTCGAACAGGTCCGAGGCGCTGGGGCCGTTGCCCCACAGGGCACCCCCACCCGACAGCGACACCCGCTCGTTGCCCAACGTGACCTTGGCCAGCGACCAGCCCCGGTGCTCCTCCCCCACGAGGTTCTCGGCCGGGATGCGTACGTCGGTCAGGAACACCTCGTTGAAGGTGTGCCCGCCGGTCATCTCGATGATGGGCCGGATCTCGACGCCCTCGGCGTCCATGGGGCAGATGAAGTACGACACGCCCTGGTGCTTCGGTGCGTCGGGGTCCGTGCGGGCCAGCAGGATCCCGTGGCTGGCGTACTGGGCGAGCGAGGTCCAGATCTTCTGGCCGTTCACCACGTACACGTCGCCGTCGCGCACCGCCCGGGTGGCGAGGTTGGCCAGGTCGCTGCCCGCGCCGGGCTCGCTGAAGAGCTGGCACCAGATCTCCTCGCCGGCGAGCAGCGGGAACAGGTAGCGGTCCTTCTGGGCGTCGCTGCCCGCGTGCAGGATCGTGGGGCCGGCCCAGCCGATGCCGATCATGTTCTGGGGGCGCCGCACCCCGGCCCGACGCAGCTCGTCGTCGATGACGAGCTGGTGGATGGGATCGGCGCCGAGCCCCCACGGCGCCGGCCAGTGCGGTGCCACGTAGCCGGCTTCGGCAAGCTCGCGCCCGGTGGGCGCCGGGTGCTCGGCCAGCCAGGCGCGCACGGCACTGCGGCGCGGATCGTCCTCGGCAGGCAGTTCGAAGTCCATGGCGCTCCCTGGTCGGGTCCGGTCGGCTCAGCCGTACCAGCCCACCACATCGGCGATGACGTGGGTGGACCCCGCGTTGTTGAACAGCTCGGCGTGGCCGTCGGTGTCCAGCTTCAGGGTCACCAGGTTGGGCACGGTCTGACCCGCCACGAAGTTCAGGTTCGAGGCGAGGGGCATCGCGTCGTGGGCGGGCCACACGGTGAGGTGGCTGGGCGCGTCGGGCGCGGTGACGGTCACGTTCAGCACCACCGCCGTCGCTCCGGTGGCCGGCACCCCGCCACGGCCGGCGATCTCGAGGTGCAGCGACGACGCCGCGCCCAACTTGCCCGCCGGGGCACCGGTTCCGTCGCGGGTGTCGAGGATGCGTGCGGGCACCAGCGGCGTGTAGCGCCCGCCGCCGCCCTCCACGTAGTACCCGACGACGTCGGCCAGCACGTCCACGTCACCGGCGTTGTTGAACACCGACACCTGCCCGCCGACGCCCAGCTTCGCCACGACCAGGTTGGGCACGGTCTGCCCCGCCGCCAGGTTGAGGTTGGACGCGGTCGGCTGACCCTCGCCGGCCGGCCAGATGGTCAGGTGGGTCGGGGCCGAGGCGCCCGTGGCGGTGACGTTCATCACGACCGCCGTGGCGTTCGCCGGCACACCCGCCAGCCCGGCGACGGCGAGGTCGCGGGACTCGCCCGGACCGTAGGGCGTGATCTGGCCGCCGGTGCCGTCGCGGGTGTCGAGGATTCGGGTCGGGGTGACCCCCACGATGCCGTCGCCGGTCGGGTTGGTGGCCGCCGGCTCGAACCACCCGACCACGTCCGCGATCACGTGCACGTTGCCGGCGTTGTTGAAGATCGACGCTCTGCCGGTGCCGCTCAGCTTCGACACGACCAGGTTGGGCACCGTCTGCCCGGCCACGAAGTTCAGGTTCGAGGCGGTGGGCAGGGCGTTCCCGGTCGGCCACACGGTGAGGTGCGACGCCCCGGTCCCGCCCGTGACGGTCACGTTCATGACCACCGCGCTGGCCCCGGCCGGGACCGCGGTGCCCGTGACCTGGACCTCCCGTGCCACACCGGGCCCGAACGGGGTGGTGAAGCCGCCGGTGCCGTCACGGGTGTCGAGGATGCGCACCGGGGTGCGGGGGTGGAAGCCGGACGCGTAGGCGGTGCTGGGGGTCACGGCTGGCGACGGCGCCGAGGCGGGACCGGTGCCCGCAGCGGTCGTGGCCGTCACGGTGAAGGTGTAGGCGGTGCCGTTGGTGAGGCCGGTGACGGTGGCGCTGGTGGCCGTCCCGGTGTCGCGCACCACGCCGCCCGGCGAGACGGTGACGCGGTAGTTGGTGATGGGCGCGCCGCCGTCGGAGGTCGGGGGCGTCCACGTCACCACCGCCTGGCCACTGCCCGGCGCTGCCGTGACCCCGGTCGGCGCACCGGGGAGCACCACCGAGCCGTCGTTGCGCAGCACCCGGCCGTAGGGCACCTGCCACCAGGAGGTCACCCCGGTGACGTCGGGGTAGGTGACGACGACGTCGCCGTGGCGGGCCTGCATGGGGCCCGGGTCGACCCGGACGTAGCCGCCGCCGGGCAGCACCTCGTGGTAGTGCAGGTGCGGGATCACCGCGTTGCCGGTCTGGCCCGAGAGCCCGAGCTGCTGGCCCCGGGTGACCTGCTGGCCGACGGTCACGTCCTGACGCGACAGGTGCATGTAGTACGACGTGTACCCGTTGGGGTGCAGCACCGCCACGTAGAGGCCGCCGCGTCCCACGTCGTTGGCCACGGCGGACACGGTGCCGGCCCCGGCGGCCACGATCTTCGTCCCGACCGGCATGTAGATGTCGAGCGCCGGGTACGGGTGGTAGTTGTCGCAGATGCCCGTGGAGCTCGGGTTGCCCATCGAGCAGGTCAGGTAGATCGAGGAGCTGTTGCCCACCCACGGCGCCCAGTCCGGGCCCTCCGCGGCGGCAGCCGCAGGGGACGTCCCGAGGCCCGCCGTCGAGGGGGGACCGACGGGTAGCAGGCCGGTCACGACGGCGCAGACGAGCACCAGGACGGACAGCAGAGAAGGGATCGCGGCCCGTTGCCGTGGTCGCACGTGGTGTTCCTCCTGTCCCGCCGCCCGGATCTCCATCGGCGCCGCGGGTCGACACATGAACGTAACAAAACAGCAGACGCAGCGACCTCCCGGCAACCCGAGCGGCCGTCGCGCGCCGGCTCCCCTGCCCGCGCCACCCGGAACGGTACGGGCCCGCAGCAGCCGGCGGGTGGACCGACACGGTGCCTAGACTCCGCCGCTGTCGCACCGCCACGGACCGGAGGGAGTCATCGATGGGGGCCTGGAACTACGCCACGACGTGGGAGATCGTCGCCGACAACCTGCCCGATGCCGTCGCCCAGGTCCAGGGCGACCGCCGGGTGACGTGGGGCGAGTTCGACCGCCGCGCCGACGGCATCGCCCGGACCCTGCTCGACGCCGGCGCGCAGCACCAGGACAAGGTGGCGCAGTACCTCCACAACTGCCCCGAGTACCTCGAGAGCATCTTCGGGTGCTTCAAGGCGGGCCTGGTCCCCGTCAACACCAACTACCGCTACGCCGACGACGAGCTGCTCTACCTGTGGGACAACGCCGACGCCGTGGCGGTCGTGTTCCACGGCGCCTTCGTCGACCACATCGAGCACATCCGCACCCAGCTGCCCAAGGTGCGCACCTGGCTGTGGGTCGACGACGGCTCGGGCCCCTGCCCGGACTGGGCCGTGCCCTACGAGCAGGCCGCGGCCACCCCCACCGAGCGGGTCGTGGCCCCCTGGGGCCGAGGCGACGACGACATCTTCATGCTCTACACCGGCGGCACCACCGGCATGCCCAAGGGTGTGATGTGGCGTCAGGACACCCACATCCGCGGCGTCCCGGGAGCGCTCGACCCCTTCTACCGCGAGGACCCCGACTGGGAGGCGGCCCGCGCCCGGCTCGCGGCCCCCGGCGGCGTGCTGCTGCCGGGCTGCCCGCTCATGCACGGCACCGGTCTGTTCACCGCCCTCATGTCGCTCGTGCAGGGGGGCAGCGTGGTGACGCTGCCCGGTCGGCACTTCGACGTGGAGGAGCTGCTCGACACCGTCGAGCGGGAGAAGGTGAACATCCTGGTCATCGTGGGCGACGCCTTCGGCAAGCCCATCCTGCGGGCGTTGGAGGAGCACCCGGGCCGCTGGGATCTCTCCAGCCTGATGGCCATGACCTCCTCGGGTGTCATGTGGAGCCAGTCGGTCAAGGACGGCCTACTCGCCCACAACCCGACCATGATGCTCATCGACGCCTTCTCCTCCAGCGAGGCGCTGGGCATGGGTCAGTCGGTGTCGACCGCCGGGTCCGCCGCTTCCACCGCCAAGTTCCTGCTCGGCGAGAACGCCCGGGTCATCACCGAGGACGGCCGCGACGTGGCGCCCGGTTCCGGGGAGATCGGCCGGGTGGCGGTCCGGGGCTACCAGCCCATCGGCTACTACAAGGACCCGGAGAAGACGGCGGCCACGTTCGTCACCATCGACGGCGAGACGTACTCCATGCCGGGCGACTTCGCCCAGGTGGAGGCCGACGGCACGCTCAGCCTGCTGGGCCGGGGTTCGGTGTGCATCAACACCGGTGGTGAGAAGGTCTTCCCCGAGGAGGTCGAGGAGGCGCTCAAGCTGCACCCCGCGGTGCTCGACGCCGTGGCGGTGGGTCTGCCCGACGACCGCTTCGGCGAGACGGTGAACGCGGTGGTGGAGTTCCGCGACGGGCACTCGGCCGATCCCGGGGAGCTGGTGGCGCACGTGAAGTCCAAGCTGGCGCACTACAAGGCGCCCAAGCACGTGGTGACCATCGAGACCATCGGCCGGGCGCCCAACGGCAAGGTCGACTACAAGCGCATGAAGGGCTACGCCGCCGAGCACCTCGGCATCCCCCTGTCCTGACCCGCCCCTGTCCTGACCCGCCCCCCGGTGCCGATTGCGGCGCGCGGGCGGCAGGTCGCTACGCTCCGGCCGTTCGAGTCCAACGCCGCCGCGCCCGGAGCCGGCGGAGGAGCAAGGGGTAGCAATGGCTGACATCGGCTTCGACGGCAAGGTCGCGATCATCACCGGCGCAGGCGGCGGCCTGGGCCGCTGCCATGCGCTCGAGTTCGCCCGCCGCGGCGCTCGCGTCGTGATCAACGACCTGGGCGGCTCGGTGTCCGGTGAGGGCGGCGACAAGGGCCCCGCCGAGACCGTGGCGCAGGAGATCCGCGACCTCGGCGGCGAGGCCGTGGCCGACAACAACAGCGTCGCCACCCCCGAAGGCGGCGAGGCCATCGTCAAGACGGCCGTCGACGCCTTCGGCACCGTGGACATCGTGGTCAACAACGCCGGCATCCTGCGCGACAAGACCTTCCACAACATGACCCAGGAGCTCCTCGAGCCGGTCATCGACGTGCACCTGCTGGGCGCCTTCTACGTGACCATCCCCGCCTGGAAGATCATGCGCGAGAACTCCTACGGCCGGGTCATCAACACCTCGTCGAACTCGGGCATCCTGGGCAACTTCGGACAGGCCAACTACGGCGCCGCCAAGATGGGGCTGGTCGGCTTCACCCGGGTGCTGGCCAACGAGGGCCGCAAGTACAACATCCACGCCAACGCCATCGCCCCCGTGGCGAAGACCCGCATGACCGAGGAGCTGCTCGGCCCGGTGGGCGACATGCTCGACCCCGAGAAGGTGACCCCCCTGGTGGTGTGGCTGGCCTCGCAGGAGTGCCCCACCACGGGCGAGGTCTACTCGGCCGCCGGTGGCGTGATCGCCCGGTTCTTCATCGGTCTGACCGAGGGCTACTTCAACCCCGACCTGACCGTCGAGGACGTGCGCGACCACTGGGACCAGGTGCGCGACGAGACCGGCTACCTCGTGCCCGAGGGGCCGAACGACGAGCTCAAGAAGCTGTTCGAGATCCTGAGCGGCAACAAGGGCTGACCCCGGCGCCCGCTCCACTGCCCTGCTCGACGAAATCGGGTCCTCCGGCGTCGGTCTCCGGTGCCGGAGGACCCGATTTCCGTTCGTGGCGAGTCGGTGGGATACGCACGGCCTGTCGGGTGGGATGCGACTCCTACGGCGTGCGGCGGCGCAGGGTGGTGGCGCCGAAGGCCAGCAGGCCCACGATGAACGCCACCAGCACGGCCAGGTCCCGCCACACCGCAGCCGACACCCCCGGCTCCACGGTGAGGCGCTGCATGGCGTCCACCGCGTAGCTCAAGGGCAGCACCGCCGACACCGCCTCGAGCGGCCCGGGCAGCGTCGAGCGGGGCGCGATGAGCCCGCACAGCAGCAACTGGGGCAGCAGCACCGCCGGGAAGAACTGCACCGCCTGGAACTCCGTGCGGGCGAAGGCGCTGAGCGACAGGCCGAGCGCCGTGCCCAGCACGGCGTCGAGCACCGCCACCACCAGCACGGCCCAGCGGGCACCGGCGACGTCGAGGCCGAACAGACCGAAGGTGAACACGCTCACCACCAGGGCCTGCACCGTGGCCGCGGCACCGAAGGCCAGGGCGTAGCCGCCGAGGAAATCCCCCTTGCCGAGCGGCATGGTCATGAGCCGCTCGAGGGTGCCGCCGGTGCGCTCGCGCAGCGTCGCCACCGACGTGACCAGGAACATGACCATCAGCGGGAAGATGCCGACGAGCACCGCGCCCCACCGGTCGAACGCCCCCGGGTTGCCGGAGAGGATCCACGCCAGCAGGCCCGTCAGACCCACCGGCACCACCAGCAGCAGGGCGACGGTGCGCGGGTCGTGGCGGAGCTGGCGCAAGACGCGCCCCGAGGTGGCCAGCAGCACGGCGAGGTTCACGGCGGGGTCCTCACGTGTCCGCTCCGTCGATGAGGGCCAGGAAGGCGTCGCCCACGTCGTCGGTGTGCGTGCGGGCCAGCAGCCCGGCCTCGGTGTCGTCGGCCAGCAGCCGCCCCTCCCGCAACAGCAGCAGGCGCTGGCACTGGCGGGCCTCGTCCATGACGTGGCTCGACACCAGCACGGTGGCCCCGCCGGCGGCGAGATCGTGGATGACCTGCCAGATGCCGCGGCGTAGCACCGGGTCCAGACCGACGGTGGGCTCGTCGAGCACCAGCACCTCGGGCGTGCCCAACAGCGCCACGGCGAGCGAGACCCGGTTGTGCTGGCCGCCGGAGAGCGAGCGGGCCAACCGGTCGACCTCCCCGCCGAGGCCGACCTGGTCGACCACCCGCTCGACGTCACCGCGGGGTGCGCCGATCACGGCGGCGAAGTAGCGCAGGTTCTCCCGCACGGTGAGGTCGTCGTACACCGCGGCCACCTGGGTGACGTAGCCGAGGCGCCGCCGCAGCGCCGGGTGCCCGGCCGGGTGGCCGAGCACCTCGCAGCGGCCCGCCACGTTGTCCTGCACGCCGACCAGGGCCCGCATGAGGGTGGACTTGCCGCTCCCGCTGGGGCCGAGCACGCCCACGACCTGCCCGCGGGCCACTCGGAACGTGAGCCCGCGCAGCGCCTGCACGTCGCCGCGCACGACGCGCAGGTCGGCCACCTCGATCGCTGCGGCGTCGCTCGACGGCACCCACCGGACGCTAGACGAGGGCCCGGCGCCGACCGCGATCAGTGGGGCGCGAGCCGCAACGGCAGCACCCCGGCGATCCGGGTGAAGTCTCCGTCGACCGCCAGGAGCTCGACGTCGTGGCGCAGCGCCACGTTCACGATCAGACAGTCGACGAGCCCTCGCGGGGTGACCCCGGCACGCCGGCAGGCGCGGTACACGGACGCCGCTCCCTCGAAGTCCGCGACCGGGTCGACGGGCAGCCAACCGAACGAGGTGAGGAGGCGACGGAGCTGACGCTCCCGCCGGGGATCACGGGCCCCGGCCAGCACCTCCACGAGCACCGGCTCGCTGGCGGCGATGGGCCCGGCGGTCGTGATCAGCTCCGTCAGTCGGCGCTCCACCGACGAGCCGGATGCCCGGTCGTACTCCACCCAGGCCGAGGTGTCGACCAGGATCACGGGCGCTCGGACGGGTCGCCGGACCCGGCGGGACCGGCATCGTCGGGTACGACCTCGATGGCTCGGGCACCGCGCATGGCCAGCGCCTCCTCGATCGTCATCGGCTGCCCTGCGAGGTGCCGCAGCGCCAGGTCGACCGCCTCGGTCTTGGTGTGGACGCCGTAGCGGCGCATGACGATGGCCAGCCGTTCGTCGTCGATGTCGATGTTCGTACGGGCCACGGACGAAGGATGCACACGTCACACACGTGCTACACCTAGGTGGTGTTCCCGCGTCGGCGCGGACTCAGGGGTTCACGTAGATGAAGCTGTAGCCCTCGTCCCGGTACGAGACCCCCGAGTCGTCGAGCGCGTCGGCCCAGTTCCCCCGGACCTCGGGGTTCGACTCCTCCATGCCGTGATCGGCGGTGAGGAAGAACGCGGTGCGCTCGAGGCGTCCCGCCCGCTCCACGGCCTCGAGCACCCGGCCGATGCGGGCGTCGGTGTCGCGCAGGCTGGCCGCGGCCATCTCCGAGTAGGGCCCGCCCTCGTGGAAGGCGGCGTCGGTGAGCGAGAAGTTCACCCAGCAGAACCGGGGGGCGGGCCAGACCCGGCCCCAGAACTCGCCGCCCCAGATGCCCTCGGCCTGCACGGTGGCCAGGTGGTCGACCTGGGAGGACCAGGCGTAGTCCTTGGAGGGCCGCACGAAGCGCTGGGTCGAGTCGGGCAGCGCCTCGGCCGGGGGCAGGTCCAGGAGGCGCTCCCCGCGGCGCATGAGGTCGAACACCGACCAGTCGGCGCCGGTGTCGCACGGCTCGTTCATGGACACCGCCAGCGAGCCCGGCCGGTGCCGCTTGACGGCGTCGAACAGCGTCTCGACCTCCGGCGAGAGGTGGGTCATGGCGGTCAGCCAGGTGGTCTGGGAGTTGGTGATGACCTGCTCCCGGCGGGCCCGGTCCCACCAGGCGTTGTGCAGGATGCCGTGGTGGCCGGGGTGGGCGCCGGTGAGGATCGAGGTGTGGTTGGCCAGGGTGACCGTGGGCAGCGACGACATGGCGCCGTGCTCGAGCGCCACCCCCTCGGCCAGCAGACGCCCGATGTGGGGCAGCTCACCGCGACGCACCAGGTCGTACACCACGTTGGCGTTGGCGCCGTCGAGCAGGAAGCCGACCACGTGCTCGGGCGGCGCGACCCGGTCGTCGAGCAGGTGCTCGAGCACCTCGCCGTCCTGGCGGGCCAGCAGGGCGTCGTGACGGGTCTCGCCGTTGGCACCGACGCCCCGACCCGGCTCGGCGCCGAGCAGCGCCAGCACCGTGGGTGCGATGTCGACCAGGCGCGCCGCGCCGGGCACGAACCCGTCGCGGCGCACGCCGGCGCCGGACAACACGAACGGGGCCCGGGCCTGCACCACGCCGATGGAGCCGTGCTCGCCGAGGTGGCCGCCCTGGTCCTGCCAGTTGTGCGCCGCGGTGTGGATGGCGATGAGATCGGGGGCCGTCGGCGCGTCGAAGAGCTGGCCGAGCTGGTCGTAGGCGAAGGGGTAGGCGTTGGCACGGCGGTCGGGATACGGGTTGGCCCGCTCCTCCGCCAGCGGCACGAACCGGTCGGCGTCCTGGTTCGCGAGGGGGTTGCGCCCCTCGACCGACTCCTCCACGTAGCGCCAGCCGGTGCCGTCGGCCTCGCGTCGGACGCGCACCCGGCCCTCCACGGAGGCGGCCTCGTAGGCGTCGCCGTCGACGCGCAGCACCATGTCCACGATGTGGCCCATGGCGGGGTCGAGCAGCGCGGCCTCGGCACGGGCCACGGCCTCGAGGTGCTCGTCGGAGTCGGGGCGGTAGAGGGGGTCGACGACGGCCATGCCCTCCACGCTAACCGTGCCACCGCGACTGCTCCCGGTGATCCCTGCGGTGGTGCGCGCGGAGCGGGCGCGGCACAATCCACGACAGGCCGCTGGAGGGAGAGCTCCATGAGTGCAGCACACGACCCGCCGCAACGCTTCGGCGAGGGCGACGCCCACGACTTCCTGGGCATCGACGCCCTCCTCGACGACGACGAGCGGCTGCTGCGCGACACGGTGCGCCGCTTCGCGCGCTACCGCGTCCTGCCCGACGTGGGCGACTGGTTCGAGGCCGGCACCTTCCCGAAGGAGCTCGGCCGGGAGATGGGTGCCCTGGGCCTGCTGGGCATGCACCTGGAGGGCTACGGCTGCGCCGGCACCAGCGCCGTGGCCTACGGCCTGGCCTGCCTGGAGCTCGAGGCCGGCGACAGCGGCGCCCGCAGCTTCGTGTCCGTGCAGGGCTCGCTCGCCATGTTCCCCATCTGGCGCTTCGGCTCCGAGGAGCAGAAGCAGGAGTGGCTGCCGCGCCTGGCCGCCGGCGAGGCGATCGGCTGCTTCGGCCTGACCGAACCGGACTCGGGCAGCGACCCGGCCAGCATGCGCACCACGGCCCGACGTTCGGGCGGCGACTGGGTGCTCGACGGCACCAAGATGTGGATCACCAACGGCGGGATCGCCGACGTGGCCGTGATCTGGGCCCGCATCCCCGACGAGGACGGCGGCGGCTACGGCGGGTTCGTCGTGCCCACCGACACACCGGGATTCAGCGCCCACGACATCCACCGCAAGCTCTCGCTGCGGGCCTCGGTCACCAGCGAGCTGGTGCTCGACGGCGTCCGCCTGCCCGACGCCGCCCGCCTGCCCGGTGTGGCGACGATGCGCGGGCCGCTGTCGTGCCTCAACGAAGCCCGCTACGGGATCCTGTGGGGGGCGGCAGGCAGCGCCCGGGCCTGCTACGAGGCGGCGCTCGACTACGCCGGGGAGCGGGTGCAGTTCGGGGTGCCCATCGCCTCGTTCCAGCTCACCCAGCGCAAGCTGGTGGAGATGATGGTGCGGGTCAACAAGGCCACGCTGCTCGCCCTGCACCTGGGTCGACGCAAGGACGCCGGCGCGCTCAGCTCCGCCCAGGTCAGCTTCGGCAAGCTCGACAACGTGCGCGAGGCGCTGTGGGTGGCCCGGGAGGCCCGCTCGGTGCTGGGCGCCAACGGCATCACCCTGGAGTACCCGGTGATCCGCCACCTGAACAACCTGGAGTCCGTCTCCACCTACGAGGGCACCAACGAGATCCACACCCTGGTGCTGGGCCAGGCCATCACCGGGCTGAACGCCTTCAGCTGAGCTCGGGCGGCTCCGGATCCCCCTGCGCCGCGTCGGCCAGCCGTCGCCCCACCGACCCCGACACCAGCTGCACCAACGGCTCCAGCGCGCCCTCCACCACCAGGAGGGCGTCGGGCTGCACGCCGTTGCGCACCACGACACGGCCCCGACCCAGCCGCAGCGTGGCCGACGCGCCCTCCATGCGGGCGGCGACGGCCAGGGTGACCGGCGACCACAGCACCGCGGTGCGGATCAGGGCGTGCGCCAGCAACGCCGGCGCGGCCTCGGCCAGCAGATGGGCCACCAGGTTGGCCTCGTCGCCTTCCGGCAGCTCGGGTTCGGGCATCGAGGGAGCGACGCCGAGCCCGACCCGCATGGCGGCCGCAGCCGCCGTGCCGGCGAGCACCACGGGGGAGGTCACCGCCGTGGCCGCCAACGCACCGAGGTCGGCCAGCGGCCGTGGGGGCAGCGGACGGCGGAGTCGGCCCAGGAGCTGGGAGCGTGCCTCGTCGCCCACCACGGTCAGCCCCACCAGGGCCACCGTGGCGCGCACGGAGCGCACCACCGCGTCGGGGTAGACGGCCCGCAGCGTCGTGGCGTCGAGCGGCCGCCCCTCGGCGGCGCAGGCGGCGGCGTAGTCGACCAGCGGCGCCAGCGCGTCGTCGAGGTCGCGCCGACCGAGGAACTCCAGCCAGCTGCGGTGGATCCACACCGTGACCCGGGAGCCGCAGCGGTCGGCGACCACCAGCGCCAGCTGCTCGCGGGTGCGGCCGGCCACCCCGGCCGAGCCGGGCAGATAGGCCCCGACGATGCCGGACGGGACCCGCGCCAGCTCGCCCAACCACGGCCACAGCTGCCGGCCGGTCCCGGCGACGGCGGAGGCGGACATGCCCACACCCTACGCGCCGGGCGGCGCCGCCGGCTCGGGTCAGCCCGACACCGGCGAGCCGTGATGGGCGACCAGCCGCCACCCCTCCGGCGCCCGCACGAAGAGGTTGAGCGCGGCCACGGTGCCGCTCTGGCCGACGTCGAGGATGTTCTCCTCCACGCTCACCCAGCCCACGTCGCCGGCCACGTGGGCGTGCTCGCCGGTGAGGATGAACTGCAGCTGCTGGGGACCCTGGAACAGGCTGAACCAGCTCGACACGACCTTGGACCACCCGTGCAGCGGCGGCCAACCGGGGTGGGTGCAGCTCACCCGTTCGCTGTGCTCCCACAGATCGCTCATCGCCCCGAGGTCCCGGGCCTCGAAGGCCTCGTAGAAGGACCGGTTGGCCCGCAGCAGCTGCTCCTGGTCCGCACGTACGTCGTCGATGTCGATGACGACCTCCTCCCGCCTCGCCCGGGGAGCCTATCGGCACCCTCTGGGCCGAACGGACTACGCCTGGGCCTAAAGACCCATGCTCCACGTGTCGATGGATCCACCGTGATCGCGTTCCGGTCGCCTCCGGCCGACGTCGACGAGGTCCTGCGCGACCTGCCCGAGTCCCACGTCGTGGCCGCGCGGCAGACGTTGCGCTTCGTGGCCGGCCCGAACGGCGCGTTCCTCGTCGCCGACGAGCAGGACACCGAGGGCCACAAGGCCGACCGACTGCTCGCCCTCGCCTCCCGCATCCGTGCGGTGCTGGCCGAGCACCTACCCCTCGTACCCTTCGTGAGCCCGATCGTGGTCTCCCCCGTGTGGTCGCCGGTCTGGGTCGTCACGGAGGCGCCGACCACGGTGGTGCCCCTCGACCTGCTCCGCCGGATCCTGGTCGAGGGTCCGACCGTGGTGAGCGACAGCACCCTCGACGTCCTGGCCCGACTCGTCGTGGACGGGTCGTTGGACGACTGGCGGGCCGTGACCGACCACGATGACAAGATGGGCCGGTGGTCGCCGGAGCAGATGACCTCGGAGGCGTGCTGAACGACGGCGCGCCGGGTGCTGCACCCTCGGGCCCGCGCCCCGACCGGCACGTGGCCTCGACCGACGGCGTGGTCCTGGCCGTGCACGACCTCGGCGGCGACGGCTCTCCGGCACTGCTGTGCCACGCCACCGGGTTCCACGGCTGGGTGTGGTCGCCCCTCGCGGCGGGCCTGACCGGCTTCCGACGCTGGGCACCGGATCTGCGCGGCCACGGCGACAGCACCGCGCCCGAGCCCCTGACCATGGCCTGGAACGGGTTCGCCGACGACGTGCTGGCCGTCGTCGACGCGCTCGGGCTGGACCGACCGGTCGGGATCGGCCACTCCAAGGGCGGGGCGGCGCTGCTGCTGGCCGAGCAACGCCGACCGGGCACCTTCGCCGGGCTGTGGCTGTACGAACCCGTCGTGTTCCCGACGGTGCGACCCGTCGACCTCCCCGAGGAGCATCCCCTGGCGGTGGGAGCGCTGCGGCGGCGCGACGTGTTCGGCTCCGTCGAGGAGGCCGTCGACCACTTCGCGTCGAAGCCACCCTTCGACGTGCTGGACCCGGCGGTGTTGCGGGCCTACGTCGAGCACGGGTTCGTGCGCGCCGCCGACGGCGTGGCGTTGAAGTGCCGTCCCGAGGTGGAGGCACAGGTGTACCGCATGGGCGTCACCCACGACGGCTTCGCCCACCTCGGCGAGGTCCGCTGCCCCACCACCGTGGCCCGGGGAGCCGTGTCGGGATTCGGTCCGGCCGCGGTGGCCGAGCGCATCGCCGAAGCGTTGCCGCAGGGACGCTTCGTGGAGTACCCCGACCTGGGCCACTTCGGGCCGCTGGAGGCACCGGCCCGGTTGGCCGCCGCGGTGCGAGAGGCGTTCGGCGCGGCGACTCCCAGCGCGGACCCCGGGGCCGGCTGAGGCCGTGGCGCTCCCCCTGCCCCACGCCCTGTCCCCGTCGAAGGTCACCACCTTCACCGACTGCGCGCTGGCGTTCCGGTTCTCGGCCATCGACCGTCTGCCCGAACCCCCGTCGCTGCCCGCCACCCGGGGCACCCTCGTGCACGCCGCGCTCGAGCGGCTGTTCGGCCTGGTCCCCGAGCAGCGCACCCGCGACGCCGCCCGACGCTGCCTCGCCGACGCGTCCACGGCGCTGCGCGACGAGCCCGACCTCGCCGGTCTCGGCCTCGACGCCGCCGCCGAGCAGGAGCTGCTCGCCGAGGCAGACGTGCTCGTGCAGCGCTCCTTCGAGCTGGAGGACCCGACCCGGGTGCGACCCATCGGCCTGGAGCTGCGCCTCGAGACCGAGGTGGACGGACTCCGCCTCGTGGGCGTCATCGACCGGCTGGAGCTCGACGACGCGGGCGAGCTGGTCGTGACCGACTACAAGAGCGGCGCCGCACCCCGGGTCGACCACGAGCAGGAGCGGATGACCGGGGTCCACTTCTACGCCCTGCTGTGCGAGCGGGTCTTCGGGCGACGGCCGGCCCGGGTGCAGCTGCTGTACCTCGGCGATCCGGTGGCGCTGGTGACCACGCCGACCGAGCAGTCCACCCGCGCCCTGCTGCGCAAGGTCGGCGCCGTGTGGCGGGCGGTGGAGCGGGCCTGCGAGCAGGAGGACTTCCGACCGCGCCGGTCCCGGCTGTGCGACTGGTGCGCGTTCCGGGTCTTCTGCCCGGTCTGGGGCGGGGATCCGTCGACGGCCCGCGCCGCGCACCGTCCGCCGGCGGAGCCCGACGGGTCGGCCGGTGGGCCGCCCAGCACGTAGCATCCGGCCGTGACCACCGCTGCACCGTCCGGATCCGACGCACTCGGCGAGGGTCTCGTCGCGCTCGACGAGCCGGACACCTCTCCCGTCCACCAGATCCACGAACGACTGGCGCCCTTCGACGCGGCGGTGGACGAGGCGCTCGACCGGCTGCGCGGCAACCCCGTGGCCGATCGGTTGCTGTACGGCGCCACCGAGCTCGGTGACTTCGGGCTCATCTGGCACCTCCTCGCCTGGAGCCGCGCCCTGTACGACCCGCGCCGCTTCGAGGACGCCGTGTGGCTGAGCGGGTCCCTGGCCGTCGAGTCCCTGGTGGTGAACCAGGGGATCAAGCGCCTGTTCGGCCGGGAGCGACCGGTCCCCGACTTCGAGCGCCCCTACCGGATCCGCACCCCGCTCACCAGCAGCTTCCCCAGCGGCCACTCCTCCTCGGCGCTCATGTCCACGATCGTGTTGAGCCGGGACGACCCGGCCTGGCCGCTCTACGTCGTGGTCGCGGCGGCGGTGTCGACCAGCCGCGCCTACGTCCGCATCCACCACCCCAGCGACGTCGCCGCCGGGGTCGTGCTGGGAACCGGTCTGGGTCTGTTCGTGCGCGGCCTGCGCCGCTACGTGCGCCACCGCGGGAATGCCCGCTGATCCCACCGCGGTTGGGGCTGGCGTGCCCCTCTCCTTCGCCGTCACCTGGGACTACCGCTGCCCCTTCGCCCGCAACGTCCACTCGCTGCTCGTGGAGGCCCTCGACACCGACCCGGACTGGGACCTGCGCTTCGTGCCCTTCTCCCTGAGCCAGGCCCACGTGGCCGACGGCGAGACCGACGTGTGGGACGACCCGCTGCGCGATTCGGGCCTGCTCGCCCTGCAGGTGGGCGTGGCGGTGCGCGACCAGGAGCCGGCCCGGTTCCCGGCCGTGCACCGCGACCTGTTCGCCCTGCGCCACGAGCGGGGGCGGGACCTGCGCGACGCGTCCCTGCTGCGGGGCGTGCTGGACGACCACGGCATCGACGCCGACGCGGTGTTCGCGGCCATCGACGAGGGCGGCCCCCTCGACACCATCCGCAAGGAGCACGAGGCCGCGGCGAGCGACCACCACGTGTGGGGGGTGCCGACGTTCCTCGTGGGCGAGGACGCGGTGTTCGTCCGGCTCATGCACGGCGCCACCGGCGACCCCGCGGCGTCGCGTACCACCATCGAGCGCCTGGTCGCCATGACGGCCGGCTGGCCGTCCCTCAACGAGTTCAAGCACACGTCCATCCCCCACTGAGTCCGCCACGTCCTAGCCTGTGGCCATGACGGAGCCCACGACGGAGCCGGCGACAGGTCTTCGCGCCGACGGGACGCCACGCCGGGAACGTGAGGTGCGCAGCTCGAGACGCATGAGCGACCTCGAGGCACTCATGTGGACGATCGAGAAGGACCCCTTCCTGTCCTCCACCTTCGGCAGCGTCACCGTCCTCGACCGGGTGCCCGACCTGGCACGGCTGCGCAACCGCCTCCTGCGGATGGTCTCGCGCATCCCTCGTCTGCACCAGAAGGTGTCCCACGGCTTCGGGCGCCTCGCCCCGCCGGAGTGGCTCGACGACCCGGAGTTCGACATCGACTACCACCTGCGCCACGTGGCCCTGCCGGCCGGCAGCAGCGAGCGCGACCTGTACGACCTCGCCAGCCGGATCGTGGCCGACCCCTTCGACCGGACCCGACCGCTGTGGGAGCACACCGTCGTCGAGGGCCTGCCCGACGGTCGCGCGGCGCTGATCCAGAAGATGCACCACACCATCACCGACGGGGTGGGCGGGGTGCGCATGTCGGAGCAGTTCATCGACGTGTCCCGCGACGCGCCCGACGTGGAGCCGGTCACCATCGTCGCCAGCGAACCGCCGGGGGACAGCCTGTGGGGCACGGCGTCCCAGACCGCGGGCCATGCCGTACGCCGCACGGTGGACCTGACCCAGCGCTCCCTGGGCGAAGCCGGCAGCCTGGCCCGTCACCCCGGCCGACTCGTCCACGTACCCGGTGACGTCACCGGCACGGCCCTCGGCACGATCCGCCAGCTCACCCCCTCCACCCACGGCGCGTCGCCCCTGTGGCGTGAGCGTTCCCTGCAGCGGCGCCTCGAGGTGCTCGAGGTGGACTTCGACCAGGCCTACGCGGCCGCGAAGCGCCTCGGTGGCAGCCTCAACGACCTGTTCGTCACGGCGACCGCGGGGGCGGCGGGCGACTACCACCGGATGATGGGCGCACCCGTGGCGACGCTGCGCATGGCCATGCCCGTGAGCACCCGGGCCGACCGCTCCGCCGCCGGCAACTCCTTCGTACCGACCCGGGTGACCGTGCCGACCGGGATCGAGGACCCGATCGAACGCTTCCGGGCCACGCACCGCCTGCTCACCGACGCCAGGCGCAGCCAGGTGGTGGGCATCCTCGGATCGGTGGCCGGTCTCGCCAACCTCCTGCCGACGGCGGTGCTGGTGCGCTTCGCACGTCAGCAGGTCGCAGGGGTCGACTTCGCCACGTCGAACGTGCGCGCCGCGCCCTTCGAGCTGTTCATCGCCGGCGCCTCGATCGTGGCGACCTACCCGATCGGCCCGCTGGCCGGCACGGCGTTCAACCTCACGCTCATGTCGTACCGGGGTCGCCTCGACATGGGGCTCAACATCGACACCGGCGCCGTGACCGAACCCGAGCTGCTGCGGGAGGCGCTGGCCCGGGCCTTCGCCGAGTTGGCGGTCGCCGGGACCTCCACCTGACGGCCGACCGGGGGCGGCGCTCCGCTGACGGCCGGCGCCGCACGGCGGATACGACGGAGCCCCGCTCGTGGCGGGGCTCCGGTCGGTCTGGAACGTGGGTCGGCGGTCGTGGTCAGTTCTCGGAGACGGCCGAAGGGTCGCCGAGCAGGAGCGAGCGCACGTCGAGGAGGAGGTCGGCGACCTCGTCGGTCGACACGAGCTCCCGATGGGTCATCTCACCGAGGCCCCGGTCGATCAACTGGAGGATCTCGGCGATCATCTCGTCCCGATCCCGGGTCTGGGTCGTCATGTCGTCGTCTCCTTGGAGGGTCTACTCGCGTTACCAACCGTTTGGATGCGGCGGCGCATTCCGTTTGTTCCCGAAAGGGGCCGTGAACCCCGTCACCGGGTGCTGCCCGCACATCCTGACAGGCGCCCGGTCGCTGACCACTTCATTTCCTGTGCCACCCTAGCGAGCGTTCGTGAACAGAATGTTTCTACGTGGAGAAGAGCGTGGCACAGCCCGGGTCGGGCTGCACGCCGTGCCGGCCGGACGCAGGCGGTGTCGGTCGCACCCGGGGCGCGGCCGAGGCGGCACCGACGCCTTGTAGCCTCGGTCCACGGTGACGTACCTCCTGCAGCATCGACTGGGGCGCGGCGGCATGGGCGTCGTGGACCTCGCCGTCGACGACGCCGGACGCGTCGTCGCCGTCAAGCGCGTGGAGCTGCACGGCAGCGTCCACGACATGGCCCGCGCCCGCCTGCGGCTGCGACGGGAGGCCGAGGCGCTCGGGCGGGTGCGACACCCCAACGTGATGCCCCTGCTCGACCTCGTCGACGAGGCCGACGAGGTCGTGCTGGTGATGCCCTACCTGTCGGGGGGTACCCTCGCCGACCAGGTGCGCGAGCACGGTCGGCTGACCCCCGGGCAGGTCCTGGCCATCGCCGGACCCCTGCTCGAGGGACTGGCGGCCGCGCACCGCCAGGGCATCGTCCATCGGGACCTCAAGCCGGCCAACATCCTGTTCGACGCCGACGGTCGGCCGTATCTCACCGACTTCGGCATCGCCACCCTGCGCGACACCACCCCGGGGCTCACCGCCACGGGCATGATCATGGGGACCCCGGAGTTCATGGCTCCGGAGCAGGCCCGGGGTGAGCAGGCCGACGCAGCCTGTGACGTGTTCGCGCTGGGAGCGACGCTGCTGTACGCGTTGACGGGCAGCGGCCCGTGGGGCCGGGGGGATCCGCGCGCCCTGCTCCTGCGGGCGTCACAGGGCCGGACGGTGCGGCTCCCGGCCGATCTGCCGCCGGCGCTCGACCGCCTCCTCGTCGCCATGTTGGCCCGCAACCCGGACCGACGGCCCACGGCGGCGGCGCTCGTCGGCGGACCGGCGGGCACGGCGCTGCTCACGCCGCCACGGCGGCGCTGGCCCGCGATCGCCGTGGCCGCGGCGGCGGTCGTGGTGCTGGCCGGCGCGGCGACCGCGGTGGCGACCTGGCCCGACGACACGACGACCGACGGCGACCGGGCCGCGGCGGAGCCCGTGGACACGACGGCACCGTCGACGGTGCCGTGCACCCCCCTGCCCTACCAGGCCTGCGGCGAACCCGTCGCCCCTTTCACCGATGGCACCGACTGCACCGCCGAGCACGCCGACTACGACGGCGACAGGACCAACGGCTGCGAGGCGGAGCCCGACGACCTCGACGGCTCGTTGCCGGACGACACCCTCGAGGCCAACCTGGTGCCGCTCGACGACATCGACCGCTATCCCCTCGCGGTGGAGGACGACTTCCACTTCAGCTGCGACGGCACCGTGACGATCCGGCTCACCGCGCCGGCCGGGGCGTCCATGCGCCTCGACGTGCTCGAGGGCGGCGCCATCCTGGCCTCCACGACCAGCACGGACGGCGTCGGGTCGACCGTGTCGCTGACGGAGCCGGAATGCCTCGGCGACGACAGCACCGAGCTGCAGCTCCGGGTGAGCTGGGCGGGCGAGGCGCGCACCGCCGACACGTACCGCCTCGAGATCGCCGGCTCCTACTAGCACCCCGTACCGCAGCGACCTCGTGCCCGGAGCCGGACCCGCCCGGTAGGGTCGCGGCCCATGAGCGACACGGCCCCCACCACCGGCCTGGACGCCCTCGGCGTCACCTATGCCTCGCTGCCGGCGTTGGGCGCCGCTGGCGTGGCGCAGGTGGCGGGCTGGGCCAGGGAGGCCGGCTACCGCTCCTTCTGGACGGCCGAGACCGTCGGGCTCGAGGCCTTCACCGTGCTCGCCGCCGCGGGCGCCACCGCTCCCGGGCTGGATCTGGGCACCGGCGTGCTGGCCCTGCAGATCCGCACGCCCATGGTGGTGGCCATGGCCGGTGCCACCCTGCAGGCGCTGCACCCCGACCGGGACATCCTCCTGGGGGTGGGCATCTCCTCGCCGGTGGTCACCCAGCAGTGGCACGGCGTGCCCTACGGCGAGCGTCCCCTGGCCCGGGTGCGGGAGTACGTCGAGGTGTTGCGGGCCTGCCTGTCCGGCGAGGCCGTCACGTTCCAGGGCGACTTCTACGACGTGCGGCGGTTCCGACTGGGTGTGCGCCTCGGGGAGCGACGGCCCCGCATCGTGGTCGGCGCGCTGAACGCGGGCATGCTGCGCCTCGCCGGCGAGGTGGCCGACGGCGTGCTGCTCAACTACCTCCCCGCCACCGCCGTGCCGTGGGCGGTGGAGCAGGTCCGCGCCGGCGGGGACGCCACCGTGTACGCCTACGTCCACGTCGGGGTGGGCGACCGGCAGGCGGCGCTGTCCGCGGGCCGCAAGGACCTCTTCTCCTACGCCGTCGTGGATGCCTACGCCGCAGCCTTCGAGCGGGCGGGCTTCGCCGACGAGGTGGCCGACATCCGGGAACGCCACGCCGCCCGGGACCGGGAGGGCGCGGTCGCCGCCGTGTCGGACCGCATGGTGGACGCCATCGACATCGTCGGCGACGCCGACCACGTCCGCGACGCCGTCGCGGCGTACGTCGACGCCGGCGTGGAGGTTCCCGTCGTCATGCCCCTGCCGTGGGGTCCGGACCGCGCCGCGGTCGTGCGGGACACGATCCGGGCCGCCGCCGGCCGGTGAGCCCACCCCGCCGGACCCGCAAGTCGGCGGCGCCCCGGGATCCCTGGCCCGAGACCGGTCTGGCCGAACTGGGCCTGGCACCCGGCGAGGCCGTGCGCTTCCGTCGTCAGGACGGCGAACGCTGGAAGTCGGCCACCGTCGAACGCCGCGAACGCGACGGCAGCGTCGGCCTGCGCGACACCCGGGGCGCGGCGCGTGCCATCCCCGTCGAGCAGATCGAGGTCGCGGTCACCGGACCACGCGGCGGGCGTGCCTGGGAACCGCTCGGCGAGCGCGTGGCCCGCACCGAACAGCTCCGCCTCCTGTGAGCGCCGTGGATCCCGCCGCACC
Organism: Acidimicrobiales bacterium; assembly: GCA_025456085.1. GTDB lineage: Bacteria > Actinomycetota > Acidimicrobiia > Acidimicrobiales > Acidimicrobilacustridaceae > JALOLF01. The sequence continues at coordinate 33,095 of JALOLF010000006.1, read as the reverse complement.
ACACAGCTTCCGGCACCTGGCCGGTGACGCCCTGCCGCTCGCGCTGGCCGGGCTGCACCGCGAGCTGACCCCGGACGTCGCGGCGGCGATCGAGCTGCCCGCACCGATCCCGGGCCGCGTCCCGACGGCGACGGCACGCGACGCCGAGCACCTGGTCGTCGGTGCCGGCTTCCGCGACCTCACCGTCGAGGTCGTGCCACCGTCGCGTCACGACGAGGCGCGCCGGGTGCTGGTGCGGGCCACCCGCGCCGACACCCTCCCCGACACGGTCGGCCCCGACATGCGGTTGCTGGTGTGCGGGCTGAACCCGAGCCGCTACGCCGCTGCGGCCGGCGTGGGCTACGCCCGGCCAGGGAACCGGTTCTGGCCCGCCGCCCTCGCCGCCGGTCTGGTGAGCCGCGACCGTGACGCCTCCCACGCCCTCGCGCACCACGGCGTGGGCCTGACGGACCTGGCCAAGCGTGCCACCGACCGGGCGGACCAGCTCGAGCCCGGTGAGCTGGCCGCGGGCATGGCCCGGCTGGAGTGGCTGGCCGGCTGGCTCGCACCCCGTGCGGTGTGCTTCGTCGGCCTGGCCGGCTGGCGGGAGGCGGTGGACCGGCGGGCCCGGGCCGGCGTGCAGTCCCGCACCGTCGGCGGACGACCCGCCTACGTCATGCCCTCCACGAGCGGGCTGAACGCCCACGCCTCGCTCACGGCGCTGACCGACCACCTGCGGGCCGCCGCGGTGCTCGCCGACCGCGCCGGGTGACCTGCGCCAGCATCGACGCCGCGACCCCGAGGCCGACGAGCAGCACCGCGACCACGGCCGTGCCGCGAGGGTCGCTCCCCGTGGACGGCAACGTGCCGGTGGCCGTGGCCGCCGCCGGAGCAGCCGTCGCCGGGACCGCACCCGAGCTCGACGGCGGGGCGGGAGCCGGGGCCGGCGGCACCGTGGTGGTCGTCGTGACGCTGGCGGGGTCGGGGCCCCACACACCCAGCGACGGGTTGGAGGCCGGCGCCCTGCCGTCGGCGAAGCGGGCCGAGACCTGGAAGTGGTAGAGCGCGCCCGGGGATGCCGCCGTGTACCGCAGGGTCGTCGTGTCCCCGGGCACGGTGATGACCGCACCGCCGCCCAGCACGTCGACGAGGTACTCGAGCACCGGCTCGTCGGTCGGCGGTGGCCGCCAGGTGACCTCGATGGCACCCTCCACGCTCGTGGCCGTGACCGCGGTCGGGATGCGTGCCGGGCGGTAGTCGCGACAGGCCTGGCCGCGCAGGCCGGGACAGGCGGGCAACGCGTCCGGCACGTCGGGCGTCGAGGCGGCGTCCAGCAGCGGCAGCACGACCCGGGACGGGTAGGCCGCGGTGTGGAGGACCTCGTTGGTGACCGGGCCGGGGAACACGAGGGGTTCGGCCACCCAGAACGGACGGTTGCCGCCGGGCACCTCGACGTTGAGGCGCAGACGGGAGCCGGGCCGGAACACGTGGGCGAAGGGGAAGAGCTCGACCCGCACCAGGGTGGGCACGCCGTCGGCGAGGGGCAGGGCCGTCGTGCCCGGGTGCACGGGTCGCAGATCGGTCGAGCGGTCGGGATCGAGGTCCCGGCGGCTGGCCCGCAACCAGCCGCTCTGGATGTAGGTCTCCCGGCCGTCGGGGCGCACCTCGGTGATGGTCACCTCCAGGTCGATGTCGTCGACACCGCCGGGGCGGATCCACAGGTCGACGCTGCCCGAACCGGCGTACGCCGTGTCCTGCGTGAACGCCGGCGTCACGAAGCTCGCCGCCGTCCCCTCCTCCAGCGCCCGCCAGTCCAGCGCCGGCAGGGGCTTCCAGATGGCCTCGGTGCTGCCCGCGAAGGTGCGGGGCACCTTGGCCTGGGGCTCGTAGCGGTAGGTCGTGCGCCCCCGGTGGGCGTCGTCGGTCACCGTCGACGGCTGCCCCGCCAGCTCCCCGTCGGGCTGCAGGTACCAGGCCTGCGCCGTCGTCCCCGGGATCGGGTAGTCGCCGTAGCGCTGCTCGACCGTGGCGAACGGCTCACCCGGGTTGCGCCCGGCGCCGTTCTCCCACAGCACCCGCACCGGAGGCTCCGCCTCGTAGGCGGCGAGCGCCTCGCCGTAGGACCCGTAGCCGGCGAAGCGATCGGGCGGGAACGTGACACCGGCCGTGCCGAACAGGTCCTGGTACAGCAGCGACGCGCCCACCCGCACGAGGGGTGGCAGCACCGGGACCCGCCGACCGACGTAGAAGTCCACGAACTCCGCCAGGTGCTGGAGTTGGTCGGGGCCGAGGCCTTCGACGTGGGTGCCGTTGGTCAGGGTCACCCGCAGGGGCAGGCCGTCGCCGAACCGGGGCACCATGGTCGCCCAGTACCCTCCCGTCTGCTCGTCCTGGAAGGCGCCGGAGAGGTAGGTCGGCACCGCGATGCGATCCACGAACAGGTCGGGCACGAGGTAGTCGAAGGCGGGATCGTAGAGCCGGTCCGGTTGGAGCTCGTCGGTGAAGTCGCGGCTCTGGAGCCGCAGGACCTGGTTGTCGGCGCACACCACGTCCCCGTCGGCGATGCGCTGCTGCGCCCAGCCCGCGGCCGCCGGTCGTGCCGCCTGGTCCCGGGCCTCCAGCCACTCGAGGGGGAACCCGATGTTGCGGATGCCACCCGGGTAGGCGATGCCCCGGGGCAGGTCGGCCAGCGTCGACAGCGGGGTGATGGCCCGCAGGTGCGGCGGCCGGGTGGCGGCGACGAAGAGCTGACTGATCCCCGGATACGAGATGCCGACCATGCCGACGTCGCCGTTGGACCAGTCCTGGGCGGCGAGCGCTTCGATCACGTCGTACCCGTCGAGGCTCTGGAGCGTCTCGAACAGGTCGAAGGCGCCACCGGAGCAGCCGGTGCCCCGCATGTTGACCCCGACCGTGACGTAGCCCAGGAACGGGAACAGCGCCGCTTCGGCCGGGGCGCCGCCGGGCTGGGCCGGGTCGTAGCCCGAGTAGTCCACCACCACGGGCCACGGTGGTGGCGCCCCGTTGGTGGGGAAGGTGACGTTCACGGCGAGCAGGGTGCCGTCTCGGGTCGGCACGTAGCCGTAGCCCTCGCTGATCACGACACCGTCGTAGAAGGACGCGTCGGGGTGGTCGCGCGGGGCGAGGACGTCCAGGCCGTCGACCTCCTCGGCGCCCCGGCGCACGCCGTAGCCGGCACCCGGGGCCACCTCCCGGAAGAGGAAGGCGCCCTGGGCGTCGGTCACCCCGGTGGCGACCACGACGTCGCCGGCGTCGACGAGCTCGACGGTGACCCCCGGGGCGTGGCCGGAGGTGTGCACCTGCTCGACGCTGCCGCCGGCGCTGAAGGTGCCGGTCGCGCCGACTTGCGGCGACGCGACCGGGGTGAGCGGCACTGCGAGCACCACGGCGGCGACGGCCGCCAACACCGCGCGCCGCGGCGCGCTCCCCGTCCCACGCTGCACCGTCGTCCTCCCCTTCGCTCGCCCGTGGCCGAGCCCACGGATCCCCGTGGCCGGCCAACCGTAGCAACCGGACCGACACCGACCCACGGGACCCCACTAGCGTGATGCGATGCGCGTACGCCTCGAGCCCCAGGACGAGTACCTCCACCCCCTCGGCCCCGAGTCGACCTTCAACGAGAGCATGTACTTCAACGTCTACGACCCGACGGTCGGGCTGGGGGCGTTCTTCCGGGTCGGCAACCGGGCCAACGAGGGCTACGCCGAGATGACGGTGTGCGTGTACCTGCCCGACGGGCGCGTGGCCTTCCTGTTCCAGCGCCCGGAGATCGCGCACAACGACGCCTTCGACGCCGCGGGCCTGCGCTTCGACGTCGTCGAGCCCTTCGAGGAGCTCACGGTGCGCTACGAGGGCCGGGTGGTGCTGCTCGACGACCCGCTCGAGATGGCCGACCCCCGCAGGGCGTTCACCGAGAACCCCTACGAGTCGTGCTCGGCGTCGTTGACCTACACCCGGGTGAGCGACATGTTCGGCGGCGAGCCCGAGGAGTCGCACGAGAAGCCGGGTGAGGAGTTCGCACGCGGCCACTACGAGCAGCTCGTGGCGGCCACCGGCTCGATCGCCGTCGGGGACCAGGCGTGGCCGATCGCCGGCTACGGGCTGCGCGACCACTCGTGGGGCCCCCGCACCTGGCAGGCCCCGTGGTACTACCGGTGGCTCACCGCCAACATGGGCGACTCGTTCGGCTTCATGGGGTCGCGCATCGCCCGGGCCGACAGCGAGGGCACGAGGTCGGGGTTCGTGTGGGACGGCGAACGGCTGCGCCTGTGCGACGACGTGCGCATCACCACCGGCTGGGAAGGCGACGACCGGTACCACCGCTCCCTCGACGTTCGCCTGCGCGCCGTCGACGGCGAGGAGTGGACCGTGCGCGGCGAGGTGCTGAACCTGATCCCCCTGCGCAACCGCCGGGAGGGCCGCGTGACCCGCATCTCCGAGGGCCTCACGCAGTGGACCCTGGCCGACGGCCGCGTCGGCTACGGCTGGTCGGAGTACCTCGACCAGATCGTCGACGGCTCCCCCGTGGGGCTGGCCGAGTAGACGGGCCGGGGCACGACCCGCACGAACACCGGTGGAGGAGGACCCGTGACGGACCCCGACGGCGCCGACGCTGCGGACACCGACACCGAGCTCCGGGCGCTGCGCGCCGCGCTGGCGACGCAGCGCGAGGTGATGGCGAGCCTCGAGGCGCGCCTGGCCCGGCTCGAGGGGTCGGCGGCGCCGCCAGCCTCGACCGGGCCGACCGACGCCGCACCCGCGACGACGGCCGTCAGCGACCGACGCCAACTGCTCACCCGTGCCGCCACGGCGGCGGCCGGCGCCGTGGCCGGTGGCGCGGCCCTGGCCCTGGGCCAGGCGACCCCGGCTGCGGCCGCGGCGGGTACCTTCGACGGCAACCCGGCACTCGTCGCGCAGGCGTCGCCGAACTTCGGCACCGCCGTCCGGGCCGGCTCGACCGCGGGGATCGGGCTCGAGGCCATCACCAGCAACGGGATCGGCGTGCTGGCCTCCGCCACCAGCGGCATCGGGGTCTCGTCCGGATCGGAGAGCAACGCTGCGGTGCGCGGCACCACGGTCTCCGGCACCGGCGTGCTCGGCAACAGCGGCGCGTTCGGCACCGCGGTGAAGGGCGTCGCCGCCAGCAGCGGGACCGGGGTACGGGGCGAGTCCACCTCCGGCACGGGCGTGTCGGGCTCGAGCCCCAGCGGCGTGGCCGTCGACGGGAACTCCACCTCCGGCACCGGCGTGAACGGCTTCTCCAGCAACGGCGCCGGTGTCTGGGCGGGCTCGTTCTCGGGCCGGGCCGTCACGGCCACGGTCGCCTCCTCGGGGACGCACCTGGTGCTCGCCATGGACGGCGGCGGTCCCGTGGCGCCGCCGGCGTCCGGCGTTCTCCGCCTGGCGGGGTCCGTGGTGCGCGACGCCAACAACGACCTGTGGTGGTGTGTCGCCAGCGGCGTCCCCGGGACCTGGCGCAAGCTCTCGGGCCCGTCGACGGCCGGCGCCTTCCACGCGCTCGACACCCCCGTCCGGGTCTACGACTCCCGAGCCGGGTTCCCGCCCGCCGTCGGCATCAAGTCGCCGCTGGTGGCCGGCCAGGCGCGCCCGTGCGACCTGAAGGCGAACGGCTCGGGGGTACCCGCCGGCGCGACCGCGGCGCTGGTGAGCCTGGTGGCCACCAACACCACGGGTGCCACCGGCGGCTTCCTCTCGGTCTACCGCAACGGCATCGTCTGGCCCGGCACGTCCAGCCTGAACTGGTCCGGACCGGGTCAGACCGTGGCCGTCACCACGCTCACGGCCCTCGACACCAACGGGCTGTGCAACCTGTTCGCCAACGTCGCCACCAACGTCGTGGTGGAAGTGCTCGGCTACCACCGCTGAGCACGACGCGTCGTGCGCACCGTCTGGATCCTCGGTGACCAGCTCCACCGCGACGTCGCCAGCCTGACCGACGCCTCCCCCGCCGACACGCGGGTGCTGCTGGTCGAGAGCGAGGCCAAGCTGGCCTCGAAGCGCTGGCACCGCCAGCGCCTGCACCTCGTGCTCACCGCCATGCGGCGCTTCGGCGACGAGCTGCGCGCCGAGGGATTCGACGTGGACAACCGCCGGGCACCGACGATGGCCGCCGGCCTGGCCGCGCACCGGGCCGCCTGCGATCCGTCGTCGGTGCGGGCCATGGAACCGCTGAGCGAACCCGGCGCCCGCCTGCTCGCCGGGCTGGGCGTGGAGGTCGTGCCCAACGACCAGCTGCTGTGCGACCGCCACGAGTTCGCCGCCTGGGCCTCGGGGCGCACCCGACTGCGCCTGGAGGACTTCTACCGCTGGCAGCGCACCCGACTGGGCTATCTGATGGAGGGCGACCAGCCGGTGGGCGGGCGGTGGAACTTCGACGCCGAGAACCGAGAACCACCACCCCGTGACGGACGGAGCTGGCCGACACCGGTGCGCACCCCGCTCGACGCCCTCGATGCCGCGGTGCTGGCCGACCTGCCCGCGACCGCCTGGGGTGCCGACCCCGTCGGTTGGTGGGCCACCGACCGGGCCGGGGCCCTGGCCCGACTCGACCATGCCGTGGCCGAGGTCCTGCCCCGCTTCGGTCCCCACGAGGACGCCATGCTGCGCGACAGCTGGCACCTGGCCCATTCGCTGCTCAGCCCGGCGCTGAACCTGGGTCTGCTGCACCCCCGGGAGGTGTGCGAGGCCGTGCAGGCGGCGTGGGACGCCGGCACGGTGCCCGTCGCGTCGGCCGAGGGCTTCCTGCGCCAGGTGCTGGGCTGGCGGGAGTACGTCTACGGCAGCTACTGGCTCCGAGTCGACGACTACCGGTCCGCGAACGCCCTGGACGCGCACCGGCCGCTCCCGCCGGCGCTGCGCGACGGCACGACCGAGATGGCCTGCGTGGCCCACACCGTGGCCGGCCTGCGGGAGCGGGGCTGGAACCACCACATCGAGCGGCTGATGGTCATCGGCAACCTGGCGCTGCTGGCCGGTGTCGAGCCGCAGGCCCTGAACGAGTGGATGTGGGCCAGCTACGTCGACGGGGGCGAGTGGGTGATGCTGCCCAACGTGGTGGGCATGGCCCTGCACGCCGACGGTGGACGGATGGCGACCAAGCCCTACGCCGCCGGGGGCGCCTACCTCAACCGCATGAGCGACCACTGCCGGGGATGCCGCTACGACCCCAGGCGCCGGGTCGGCGCCGACGCCTGCCCGTTCACGACGCTCTACTGGGACTTCCTCGACCGGCACCGGGACCGGTTCGCGTCGAACCACCGCATGGGCAACCAGCTCGCGTCCCTCCGTCGGCTGCGCGACCTCGAGGCCGTCCGGGCACGTGCCGGCGACGTCCTGGCGGCGCTGGACGCGGGCGAGCTGTGAGCCCCGCCCCGGGGCGGCGCCTCAGCGGGCCAGGTCGCGCAGGGCCTGCCGTTGGTCGACGCCGGGGAAGGGCAGGATGGCCAGGGCCGGTGTGGTGACGCCGTTGTCGACGTAGCGCTGGATGTGGGCCCGGCACTGCTCGGGGGAGCCGTGCACGATGAGCTGGTCCACGACCTCGTCCGGGATCGCGGCGGTGGCGGCCTGGCGGTCGCCCGCGGCCCAGTGGTCCCACAGCCCCTGGAGCTGCGGGCCCCGGCCCAGCCAGCGGTGGAACTCGGCGTAGACCGGCACCGTCAGGTAGGCGGCGATGGCGAACTTTCCCATGGCCAGCACGCTGTCGCGGTCCTCCGACGGGGCCACGAAGATGCGGGCCACGATCTCCTTGTCGTCGCCCTGGGCCCGCACGATGGGCGCCACACGGGCCACGTCGTCGGCCGAGAGCCAGTTGATGATGGCGCCGTCGCCCTCGCGGCCGGCCAGCTTGAGCATGCCCTCGCGCAGGGCGGCGACGAGGATGGGCGGTTGCTGCTCGAGTCGCACACCCAGGCGGAACCCCTTGACCGAGAAGGTGTCGTAGTCGGCGGTGATCTTCTCGCCCGCCAGCGCGGCGCGCAGGAAGCGCACCGTGTCGCGCACCCGCTGGTAGGGCTGCTCGAAGGGGATCCCGTTCCAGCGTCCCACGATCACGTCCGACGAGGTGCCGATCCCCAGCACGAAGCGACCCGGGGCGGCGTCGGCGAGCGAGGCCACCGACTGCGCGAGGCACGCCGGTCCCCGGGTGAAGGCGGGCACGATGGCCGTGCCGAGGCGCAGCTCCGGCGCCCACACCGACGCCAGGGCGAGCGGCGTGAAGGCGTCGTGGCCCATCGCCTCGGCCGACCAGACGTCGGTGTACCCGAGCTCGACGAGCTCCTCGAACCACTCCCGCTGGGCGTGCAGCGCGACGTTGTCGAACGGAACGGTCATCCCCCAGCGCTGCACGGCAGCTCCCCTCCTGACGATGCCCGACGGCGCGTCGGCACCTCCTGCGAGGGCGCACCCTACTTCGGCTCAGCGACCTCAGTGGCCGGCGTCGGCCTCCCCGACCGGCGCCTGCAGGCGGTCGCGCACCAGTCGCAGGCACCGCTCCAGGGCGGCGAGATCCCGAGACGACAGCACGCCCACCAGGACGCGGTCGATGTCGGCCAGGTGATCGGGGAGCGCGGCGAGCAGTTGCGCCTGCCCGGCCGGGGTGAGCGCCGCGAAGGCGCCGCGGCGATCCTCCGCGCACGTCTGGCGCTCGACGAGGCCGGCCTCCTCCATGCGGTCGACCAGCCGGGTGAGTCCGCTGGGGGTGATGCTGGCCATGGCGTGGGCCAGCTCGCTCATGCGCAGCCGGTGACCGGGCGTGCGACCGAGGCGGATCAGCACCTCCCACCACGGCGAGGTGAGACCGGCCCGATCGACCAGGCCGTGCTCCAGCTCCCGCGCCACCAGCGCGCTGGCCTCGAACAGCAGGCCCACGGCCGTGATCCGATCGTCGGCGAGCAGCGGGTCATCGACCAGCGCGTCCTCGACCGCGTCGGCGGTTGCGGGTTCTGCGGCCACGAGGAGAACCTAGCCGAACTTGTTGCATTCGCAAGCTCTACCTATATACTTGCGCTTACAACTATTCACTCAGCAAGTACCTACCCGAGGAGAACCGCCATGTCCGTCACCGAGACCCCCGGCACCCGCACCTTCGAGGGCGAGCCGATCCCCGCTCCCGGCAGCTTCGCCATCGACCCCTCCCACACGACCGTCGGGTTCGTGGCCCGGCATCTCATGGTGACCAAGGTGCGCGGCCGCTTCACCGCCTTCGAAGGCTCCATCGTCGTGGCCGAGGAGCCGCTCGCCTCCTCGGTGGCGGTGAGCATCGACGCCGCCAGCATCGACACCCGTGAGGCCGATCGCGACGCCCACCTGCGTTCGGCGGACTTCCTCGACGTGGAGTCCTTCCCCACGCTGGCTTTCCGTTCGACCGGGGTCACCCACGTCAAGGGCGACGACTGGGTCGTCGCCGGCGAGCTCACCGTGCGGGGCGTCACCCGTCCGGTGCAGCTCGAGCTCGAGATCGACGGCATCGTGCGGGACCCGTGGGGCAACGAGCGCCTCGCCTTCTCCGCGGAGACCGAGATCGACCGCGAGGAGTTCGGCCTCACCTGGAACGTCGCCCTCGAGACCGGCGGCGTGCTGGTCGGCAGGAAGGTGAAGATCGAGATCGAGGGCCAGGGCGTCCGCCAGGCCTGACGACCACCCTCCACGCGCGGCCACGACGACGCGTCGGCGTGCCCGCGACGGGGCCCCGGGAGCCGCTCCCGGGGCCCCGTAGACTCCCGGCCATGACGCTCGACCCCGCCGCCACGACGTCGCGGTGCGCCGACCGCTGGGAGCGCGACATCCTCCCGGCGCTGCAGGACTACATCCGGATCCCCAACGTCTCCCCTGCCTTCGACCCCACGTGGGCCGACGCCGGCCACATGGATCGGGCGGTGGCCCTGATCCGCGACTGGCTCGCCGCCCGAGCCCCCGACGGGGCCACCGTCGAGGAGGTGCGGCTCCCCGGCCGCACCCCGGTCCTGCTCGTCGACGTACCCCCGACGGGAGTGGGTGCCACCGACGACACGGTGCTGCTCTACGGGCACCTCGACAAGCAGCCCCCCATGGAGGGCTGGCGGGAGGGACTCGGTCCCTGGACCCCCGTGGTGGCGGGAGACCGGCTCTACGGCCGGGGCGGCGGCGACGACGGCTACGCCGCGTTCGCGGCGCTGACGGCGATCGACGCCGTGCGCTCCGCCGGTGGCGCGCACGCCCGGTGTGTGGTGTTGATCGAGGCGAGCGAGGAGAGCGGCAGCCCCGACCTACCCCCCTACATCGACCACCTGGGGGACCGGATCGGTTCGCCAAGCCTCGTGGTGTGCCTCGACTCGGGGTCCAACGACGACCGCCACCTGTGGGTCACGGCCTCGTTGCGGGGCCTCATCCACGCCACCCTGCGCGTCCAGGTGCTGCGCGACGGCGTGCACTCCGGCAGCGCCGGCGGGATCGTGCCCTCGTCGTTCCGGGTGCTGCGCACCCTGCTGGACCGCATCGAGGACGCCGACACCGGCGAGCTCCTCCTGCCCGAACTGCACACCACGGTGCCCGAGGAGCGCCGGCGCCAGATCGCGGAGACGGCCGACCTGCTCGGCGACATCGCGGCCGAGCAACCCTTCGTGGCCGGCATGCGGCCCCAGCACGCCACGACCGCCGAGCTGCTCGAGGCCAACTGGTGGGGCGCCAGCCTCGCCGTCATCGGGGCCGGCGGCCTTCCCGGCACCGGCCAGGGCGGCAACGTGCTGCGACCGTGGACGTCGCTCGACCTGGCCATCAGGGTGCCGCCGCGCGTGGACGCCCGGGCCGCTGCTGCGGCGCTGACCGAGCGGCTCACGAGCGCGCCCCCCTACGGCGCGCAGGTGCAGGTCGAGGTGCACGGCGCCGAGGACGGCTGGGAGGCGCCGCCGACGGCCCCCTGGCTGGCCGAGGCCGTGGACGTCGCATCCCGCGCCACCTTCGGGGGGCCGGCACGCGTGACCGGCGAGGGAGGGAGCATCCCCTTCATGGCCATGCTCGGCGAGCGGTTCCCGGCGGCGCAGTTCCTGATCGTGGGCGTGCTCGTGCCCGGATCGAACGCCCACGGACCCAACGAGTTCCTCCACCTGCCCACCGCTCGCAACGTGACCGCCGCGGTCGCCCTGGTGCTCGACGCGCACGCCCGACGAGGTCGGTGACGACGGCCGACGACCGGGCCGGTCAGGAGGCGTCCCCCTCCGCAGGGGTGGCCGGGCGGTAGCCCTCACCCTCCCAGAGTCGGATGAGCGCCGACTGGCTGGCCGTGGCCATGAGGGTGCCGTCCTCGGCCCAGAGGTGGACGGTGCCGTGCCCGAAGCCGTGCGCCACGGCGTCGACGCGGATGTCGACGAGCACCCACTCCGTGGGGACCACGTTCGCGACCCGGATGGTGTTGTCGAGGCTGTTGGAGTGGATCTCGTGGTCGATGGTCACGCCCAGCCCCAGTGGGACGTAGTCGCCCAGGACGGCGAGCGCAGGCGCCGACACCCCCAGCAGGTCGGGCATCCGGCTCCACACCGAGCACCGCCCGTTGCCCGACCCCTGGTCGGCCCACCGCTGGTCGAGCCGGTTGAGGATGGAGTTGGTGGTGTTCCAACGGGGCTCGCGACGGGGGCACTCGGCGGGCGGCGGCACGACCGGCATCTCGGCCCACTGGCCCGACTGGGGGAACGTCCGCTCACCCAGGGCGGCGTTGACCGTGAGGATCTCCGTGACACCCACGTGGCCGATGGCCCGGGCCTGGGTGGTGGCCCTGCCGCTGGCGGCGACGGTGACGTCGATGTCGAGCACCGAGCCGGGATGCGCGAAGGAGAGGTACTGGGCGGTCGCCCACACGACGGGTCGGCCGGTGCTGCCTTCCATGGCGGAGATCGCGGCCCCGAGGGCGCACCCACCGAAGAGGAACCCGCCACCGGTGGAGATGCCGGGCACGACGGGCAGGTACCACCGCATGGGGTTGTGGGTCGGCTGGAGGCCCAGCCAGGCGCGTGCATCCATCGCGGGCGAAGCTAGCGCTCCCCGGACGCCCCGCCGTGCCGCTCCTAGCATCGGGGTCGTGGAGGCGACGCCGGTACGGGCCGAGAACGAGATCGCGCTCGAACGCGGCCTGCTCGCCGCCATCGCCGCCTTCCGCTGGTGGACCTGGGCGTGGATGGCCGTCGTGCTGGTGATCGACGCCCGCAACGACTCGTTGGTCCACCTCCCCGTCGCCACCGCGCTCGTGCTGGCCGCGCTGGCCTTCACGGCGTGGGCGACGGTGATGGTGCGCACCGGACCGGCCGTCCTGCTGCGCCCACCGGCCCTCGCCACCGAGCTGGCCGTGGCGGGGAGCCTGGTCTTCGCGGACCACTGGGCCTACGGCAGCGCCCACTCGCAGTCGCTGGGCTCGGCCTGGCCCCTGGCCGCGGTCATGAGCATCGGCCTCGTGCTCGGCGCCCCGGGGGGCGCGACGGCCGGACTGCTCCTGGGCGTGCTGCGATGGCTGGGCGAGCTGTGGTTCGAGCCCGGACGCTGGAGCGGGGATCGCACGCTGGCCGCGTGGGGCTCGGTGGTCCTGTTCGGCCTCACGGGGGCGGTGGCCGGGTTCGCGGCGGCACGGCTGCGCGACGCCGAACGCCGCATCGCGGCGGCCCGCGCCCGCGAGGAGGTGGCCCGCACGCTGCACGACGGGGTGCTGCAGACCCTCGCGGTGGTGCAGCGCCGCTCCGACGATCCCGATCTGGTGTCGCTGGCACGCGACCAGGAGCGCGAGCTGCGCGACTACCTCTTCGGGGCCGATGCCCGACCCACCGGACTGGGCTCCGGGCTGCGCCAGGTCGCCTCCCGGGCCGAGCGCCACCACGGGCTGCGGGCCCAGGTGGTGCTGGCCGACGACCCCCGCACCTCGCCGGCGACGACCACCGCCGTCGTGGGTGCGGTGGCGGAGGCGCTCACCAACGCCGCGAAGCACGGCGGTGCCGCGACCGCCACGGTCTACGTCGAGCAGGACGACGACGGCACGGTCTTCTGCTCGGTGAAGGACGACGGACGGGGCTTCGACCCCACCTCGGTCGTGGAGGGCGAGGGGATCCGCCGCTCCATCCGGGCCCGGGTGGTCGAGGTCGGTGGCCGGGTCGAGATCGACGGTCGCCCCGACCGCGGGACCGAGGTGCGACTGTGGGTGCCGTGAGCGCCACGAACACCACCCGACCGATCCGTGTCGTGCTGGTGGACGACCACCCCATCTGGCGCTCGGGCGTGCGCGCCGACCTCGGGCCGGCCTTCGAGGTCGTCGGCGAGGCGGGCGACGCCGAGGCCGCGATCGCGCTGATCCGCCGGACGACACCGGACCTCGTGGTGTGCGACCTGTCGATGCCCGGCGGCGGTGGCCTGCGAGTGGCCCGCGCCACGGCCGAGCACACCCGGGTCGTCATGCTGACGGTGTCGGAGACCGAGCGCGACCTCCTCGACGCCGTCGCCGCCGGCGCGCTGGGCTACCTGCTGAAGTCGACCGCGCCGGACGAGCTGCGCGAGCACCTGCTGCGGGCCGCGCAGGGCGAGCCCGTCTTCTCGCCTGCCCTGGCCGCGCTGGTGCTGGGCGAGTTCCGCAGGCTCCGCCAGAGCGCCGGTCCCGCCGAGCCGCTCTCGGCGCGTGAGCGCGAGGTGCTGCAGTACGTGGCCCGGGGCCACAGCTACCGCGAGATCGGCGAGCAGTTGTTCATCTCGACCCGAACCGTCGAGAACCACGTGCGCAACATCCTCGACAAGCTCCACCTCAACCGCAGACAGGAGCTCATCCGCTACGCGCTCGAACACGGCATCGAGTGACGACCCGGCGACCGCCCTGCCCGACCGGCCCGCTCGCCGCCGACGGGGACGCGGATGAGGGGATCCCCCACCGCCGATAGGGGCAAACCCGGATAGGCGCGGGGCCCACACGGGAGGACGGTTGCGTCATGACCGCGCCACTGCTCCCGCCGCCGCCGTTCCCGCCGACCCGACCGCCGCGACCGCCGGAGCCCGAGCCCGCCGAGGCGGCCGCCGACCGCTCGAGGGCCGGCGCCGTGTGGGTCACCGGCACCGGTGCCTTCCTGCTCTTCTGTGCCGCAGCGGTGTTCGTCGCGGTCCGTTGGGAGCAGATCCCCGAGGTCGTGAAGCTGGCCGTGGCGGGGACCGCCTGCGGCGCCTCGCTGCTCGCCGGGCGGCGGCTGCGCCCCGACCTGCCGGCCACCGCCAGCGCCCTCGAGCACCTCGGGGCCTTCCTCGTGGCGGTGGTGGGCGCCGCCATCGGCGTGCACCTGCAGCTCACGTGGCCCGCGCTGCTGCTGGCCACCTCCGCGCTGGCCACCGCCTCCTGGGCGACGATCAACCGGGGTCTGGGCTCGGTGGTGCTGTCCTGGGCCACCGCGGCCGCCGTGGTCACGCTGGCGCTCGGGATCGGGGCCACCACGCCGGTGCCGGCATCGGTGGCGCTGGTCGCCGCGGCGGTCGCTGCGGAGGTCCGCAGCCGGCACGGGGCGGCCATCGCCTGGGCCGCGGTGGCCGGGCTGGGACCGGTGGCGTCGTTGGCCACCCACGCGCTCGCCCCCCTCGGCGAGCCGGACAGCCTGCTCGCCCGTCTGGAGAGCACGGCGCAGAGCGGCCGGCTGGTGGCGCTGGCCGTCGGGGTCGCCTCGGCCGGCGTGCTGGCCCGCAACGCGTCACGACGCGCCGACCCGGCGCTGGCGTTGGTGGCGATCGGCGCCCTCGTCGTGGGGATCGTCGACGCCTGGCTCGTGCTCGAGCCGGGCGGCGACGCCGACGCCACCGGCCTGGCGGCCCTCGTCGTCGCCGTGGAGCTCGCTGCGCTGGCGCTGCGGCGGGACCGGTTCTGGGGTGGCATCACCGCCGGCCTGGCCGTGCCCACCGAGATCGGCGCCGCGCTCGCCACGGCCCTGCTCGCCGTCGCCGCGGCGGCGCGCACGCTGGGCGACGTGACCGGCCTCGATCCCGCGACGCCCGACGGCTGGTTCGCCGGGACCGCGCTGCTGCTCGCCGTCGGGTGGTACGTCGCGGACCTGCGGCGGGTCTCGGACCCGAACGACCGCGGCATCGTGGAGCTCGCCGTCCACGGCCGGCCCTGGCCACCGGCGTCGTGGGCCATGGCCACAGCGACGGTCGCCGCGGCGGTGGGTGGCGTGGCCCCGGTGGCGGGCGCGGCGACGGCACTGGCCGTTGCCGTGGCCGGCACGGCGACGCGACGCGTCGGCGCCGCCCTCACGGTGGCGCTGGCGTCGTGCGCCCCGTTGCTGGCACTGGGCCACCCGTGGATCGGTTCGTCCCTGGGCGGTGCCGGTGCGCTGCTCGTCGCCTGGTCGGCCACACGGCGCTGCACGGCGACCACCACCGAGGCCCAGGCCACGCCGATCTGGCTGCTGGCGCTGGCCGCACTCGTCCCGGCCCTGATCGGCGCCGCGTCGGTCGCGGACGTGGCGGCCCCGCTGGCGCTGCTCGGCGGCTGGGTCGTCGGCTGCTGGGGCCTCGCCGCGGTGCTCGACCGGGGTGAGCGCTCACCTGCGACCACGGAGCTCGGCGCCATCGCACGCGTCGGGGGCCTCCTGGCACTGGTCGGCGTGCCCGTGCTGGCCTGGTCGGAGCTGGCCTGGCTGGCGACGTTGCTGGCCGTGCTCGCCCTGGTGGACGCCCTGCGGCGCGACCAGCCCGTCATCGCCGTGGTCAGCGCGCTCGCCACGCCCACCGCCGTCGCCGCGACAGCCGCCGCCCACGGCGCCGGCCCATCGCAGCTCGCCGTCCTGCTTGCGCTCGTCGCCGCCGGCGCGCTGGCCCTCGACGGCCTGCTCGAGTGGCTGGCTGCTCCGACGCACCGGTCCTGGCAGCTGCCGGTTCGCCTGGGCGCCGTGGTCAGCGCCGCGGCCGCCATCGCCCTGGCGCAGCACGACGAGACCGGTCTCGGCGTGACGACGATGCTGCTCGGCGCGAGCCTCGCCGGCGCGGGCCTGCTGCGAAGGAGCTGGCCGGTGGTGGCCGGCGGGTGGACGGCGGCCACCGTCGGGGCGTGGCTGACGCTCGACGCAGCCGACGTGGCGGTCAGCGAGCCCTACGTCGCCCCCGTCGCGGTGGGCCTGGTGGTGGCCGGGGCCCGGGTGCGCCGAACCGCGGCCCGCGCCGGCGAACGGCCGACCACCTCCTGGGTCGCCTACACCCCGGCGCTCCTGCTGCTCGGGGTCCCGGCCCTGGCCGAGCGCGTCGCGGGCGGCGCCGGGATCCACGCCGTGGTGGCCGGCGCCGTGGGCCTGCTCGGCGTCGCCGTGGGAGGGGCCCGCCGCCTCGTCGGCCCGCTCGTCGCCGGCACGGTCCTGGTGGTGTGCGTCGCCGGCTACGAGACCCTCGCCGTGACGGCCGGTGTGCCCACGTGGGCCTGGCTGGCCGCCGGCGGCGTGGCGCTGCTGGGCGCCGGCATCGCCATGGAGCGCACCGACTCGGGACCCCTCGAGTCCGGCCGACGGCTCGTGGACGTGGTCAGCGAGCGGTTCAGCTGATCTGATCGCCCCATGCCGGCGCCTCCCGGGCCCGGGGTGACCGATGTCCCATCCCGACGCGACGTTCGACCCGGGCAGGTTGTCACACCCCCTCCGCATACTGGAACCATGGAAGCGCAGCTACGACTGCTCGACACCACACCACGCAGCCACTTCGAGCCCGAGGCCGACGGCGAGTTCGTCGATCCCCACCCCGCCCCGCGCGACTGGGCGCTCGACGAGCGCACCCGGTCGGTGGGGCGCCGCGGGGTCGCCCACGCCCGGGCCGAGCTGGCGGCGGCGGCCCGCCGGCGCCAGCAGGACGACCACGGCGGGCACTGCGCCGCCTGACGCAGCCGCACCAGCGCAAATAGCGGGCGCCGCGCACGGCGTTTAGGCTCGCTGCATGCGTGACGTGGTGATCGTAGATGCAGTCCGTTCGCCCATCGGCCGACGCGGCGGTGGCCTGTCCACCCTGCACTCCGCCGACCTGCTGGCAACGGTGCTGAAGGAGCTCGTCGACCGATCGGGGATCGACCCGGCCGAAGTCGGGCAGGTGGTCGGGGGGTGCGTGAGTCAGGTCGGCATGCAGGGGTTCAACGTGGCCCGCACCGCGTGGCTCACCGCCGGGCTGCCCATCTCGGTGGCGGCCACCACCGTCGACACCCAGTGCGGCTCGTCCCAGCAGGCCACCAACCTGGCCACCTCGCTGGTGCAGTCCGGCGTGGTCGACGTGGCGATCGCCTGCGGCGTGGAGATCATGAGCCAGGTCCCGATGGGGGCCAACATCCCCCGCAACCCCGAGACCAAGAAGGCGATGTACGGCAACGCCGTGCCCAAGAGCTACTTCGCCGCCTACGAGTTCACCTCGCAGTTCGAGGGCGCCGAGCGCATCGCCGACAAGTGGGGCATCACCCGGGACGAGACCGACGCCTTCGGCCTGCAGTCCCAGCAGCGGGCGGCCCGGGCCTGGGCCGAGGACCGCTTCGCCACCCAGATCGTGCCCATCGATGCGCCCGACCTCGGCGAGGACGGCAAGCCCACCGGCAGCACCCACCGGGTCGAGCGCGACGAGGGCATGCGCGACACCACGCTGGAGGCGCTGGCCAACCTCAAGGCGGTGGCCCGCGAGAACGGCGTCCACACCGCCGGCAACTCCTCCCAGATCTCCGACGGCTCCGGTGCCGTGCTGATGATGACCGCCGAGAAGGCCCAGGCGCTCGGCTTGACGCCGATGGCCCGGGTGGTCGACACCTGCCTGGTGGGCGTCGACCCGGTGCTCATGCTGACCGGCCCCATCGACGCCACCCACCACCTCCTGGGCCGCACGGGCATGACCATGGGCGACATCGACGTGGTGGAGATCAACGAGGCCTTCGCCTCGGTCGTGCTGTCCTGGGCACGGGAGCTCGACCCCGACATGGAGAGCGTCAACCCCAACGGCGGGGCCATCGCCCTGGGCCATCCCCTGGGGGGCACCGGCGCCATCCTGCTCACCAAGGCCGTGCACGAGCTGCACCGGGCCGACAAGACCAACGCCCTCGTGACGATGTGCTGCGGCGGCGGACTGGGGACCGGCACCATCGTCCAGCGCCTCTGAGCGCAGCCGGACCCATCGACCAGCCGGAGCGGGGAGGCGTGCACGCCTCCCCGCTCCGCGTCCGGGGTCGATCCCCGTGCGACGTTGCCCTCGGCACCGCCACCCGCCACACTGGGTCCGACCTCCCGAGACCGCCCACCGGCACGGGCCCGCGGCGGGTCCCATCGTGGCCTGCGCCACCCGTTGCCCCACCGCTGGAGGAGTCCCGACGCGTGGCACCGGTTCCCACCACCAGACCCCGACACCCGGCCCGGCTCGTGACCGGCGTCCTGGCCGTCCTCCTGGTCACCGCCGCCTGCGGTGACCCCGGCCCGTCGACAACGGGCACCGAGGACGGCGACACGACGGCGTCGGTCGAGGGCGCGGCCGAGGTCGTGCGCATCGTCGACGGCGACACGCTCGTCGTGTCCTTCGCCCCCGGCGACGACGACGACGCCAAGGTTCGCCTCATCGGCATCGACACCCCCGAGAGCGTCAAGCCGAACACGCCGGTCGAGTGCTTCGCCAAGGAGGCGACCGCCCACCTCACCGAGCTCGTGCCGCCCGGCACCGCGGTGCGTCTCGAGCGCGACGTCGAGGACCTCGACCGCTACGACCGGCTGCTGGCCTACCTGTTCCGCGTCGACGACGGCCTGTTCGTGAACGAGGCCATGGTGGCCGACGGCTATGCCGCGCAGCTGACCGTGCCCCCCAACGTGGCCTACGCCGACCTGTTCTCCGACGCGCAGGTCGCGGCCCGGGAGGCCGGCCGCGGGCTGTGGTCGTCCTGTGGTGGGCCGCACGAGGCCGGGTGAGGCCCGGTACCGTTGCTCCCGTGACGACGCTCGCCGAACGCCTGGGCCACGACGCCGACACCCGCCTGGTGATCCTCAACTGCGACGACCTCGGCGCCTGTCACGCCACCAACCTGGGCGTCTACGAGAGCCTCCGCGAAGGCGTCGCCACGTCGGCCAGCCTCATGGTCCCGTGCCCGTGGGCCCGCGAAGCCGCGGCGTCGTACCTCGGCGAGGACGTCGGGGTGCACCTCACGCTGAACGCCGAGTACGACCTCTACCGGTGGGGCCCCATCACCCGGGCGCCGTCACTGCTCGACGGCGACGGCGGCTTCCCCCGCACCGTGCAGGACGTGTGGGAGCACGCCGACCTCGACGAGGTGGCTCGTGAGCTGCGGGCCCAGATCGAGCGAGCCATCCTGTGGGGCTTCGACGTGAGCCACCTCGACTCCCACATGGGCACGCTGCAGCTCCGACCGGAGTTCTTCGACGTCTACCTGGAGCTGGCCATCGAGTTCCAGCTCCCCCTGCGGCTGTCCGGCGCAGCCACCGAACCGCTCATCGGGTTCCCCTTCCGGCGTCTCGCCGCGGAGGAGGGCGTGGTGTTCCCCGACAACTTCGTCCACGTCAACGGGGTCGGTAGCCGACGTGCCATCGAACGGACCCTGTTCGACCTACGCCCCGGCGTCACCGAGCTGTACGTCCACCCCGCGGCCGACACCGCCGAGCTGCGGGCCATCGCGCCGGACTGGGCCAGCCGGGTCGACGACTACCACCTGGTCGTGCACGACAGCGGCCTGCGCACGATGCTGCACCGCAGCGGTGCGGTGCCGATCGGGTTCCGCGAGCTGCGCGACGTCATGCGAGCCGGGTGAGGACGCCGACCCCCGATCCCGCGTTCACAGGGTCTTGTCATAGGTGAGGAAGGCGCGCGACACCCGCGCACCGGCCTTGGCGTAGAACCCCACCGGACCGACCCAGACCACCTCGGCATCCCGGTAGCCGGCAACCATCAGGTCCTGGCAGGCGGCCGACAGCAGCGCATGGCCGGTGCCCCGCCGCCCGTGGTCGGGATCGGTGGCCATGGGACCGATCCACCCGGCCCGGTTCACCGAGTGGCACACGAAGCCGACCACCGAGCCGTCGACCGCCTCGGCGACCAGACAGCAGGCGTGCTCGACGGCGCGCACGACCTCGTCGGTCCACCACGGGTGGCAGCGCTCGGTGAAGCGCACGACACCTCCCGCCGCCGGCTCGTCGAGCACCCGCACGATGCGCACGCCGGCCGGCACCGGGGCCCGGAAGGAGGTGGGCAGCGACATGTCGAGCTCGGCCCCCGTGCGCACGTAGCCCCGCTGCTCGAGCAGGCACAACAGCGCGGTGCACGCCGCGTCGACGCCCGGCCACAGGTAGAAGGGCGCACCGCCGCCGACGGTGAGGGACGGTGCGCCGCGCCCGGCCGCCCACGACTCGGCGGCGGCCAGCAACCGGCCGCCCCATCCGAGACGGCGCGCCTCGGGATGCACCGCCACCAGCTGCACGGCGGCCTGCGTCGAGCCGAAGCGCTCCCGGACGCTCACCGCCACCACCCCCGAGCCGTCCGGCGAGCCGAGCACCACACCGTCGGGTTCGAACAGCACCCCCTCGAGGTCGTCGGCACCGAGCCCCTCGCCGGGCAGGGCCGCGTCCACCAGCGCCACCACGTCACCGAGGCGCGTGCGGTCCCAGCACTGCAGCGTCGAGCCCTCCGGGGACGTCGCGCCGCCGGCCATCCCGGTCAACGCAGCCCGGCGAAGAGATCGTCCTCGGGGATGGTCGTCTCGACGAGGCTCTCGGCCAGGATGTAGTCGTCGAAGGGGTGCACGGTGCGCGCGACGTCGTCGGGGAGGCCGAACCAGAACGCCGAGGTCGGGTCGACCTGGGTGGCGTGGGCCAGCAGTGCCTCCCTGCGGGCGTCCCACCACCGGCTGATCTCCACCCGGGTCGTGACGCGGTGGTCCTGGCTCGGCCGCTCGAACCACTCGGGGCTGAAGGGCGACTCGAGGCCCAGCTCCAGGAACGTGGCGTGGATCTCCTCGAGGCGGACCCGGGACCAGACCGTGTAGTAGAGCTTCGAGGGCTGCCACACCGGGCCCAGCTCGGGGAAGGCGGCGGGGTCGCCGGCCAGTCGGAACGCCGGCAGCGAGATGTCGTGCACCCGCAGGTGGTCGGGGTGGGGGTAGCCGGACTGGTCGTCGTTGTAGGTGACGATCACCTGTGGGCGTTCCCGCCGGATCACCTCCACCAGCCGACCCACGGCCTCGTCGAGGTCGACGTTGGCGAAGCAGTCCGGCCGGGTGTTGGCCTCGCTGCCGGGCATGCCCGAATCGCGGTAGCCGAGCAGCACCACCTCGTGGTAGCCGATGGCCGCCGCCGCCTTGGCCAGCTCCTCGCGGCGCACGGCGGCCAGATCGGCACGCACCTCGGGTCGGTCCATGGCGGGGTTCAGGATGTCCCCCTCCTCGCCGCCGGTGCAGCACACCAGCACGGTGCGCAAGCCCTCGTGGTCGTAGCGGGCCACCGAGCCCGCGCCCTTCGAGGCCTCGTCGTCGGGGTGCGCGTGCACGGTCAGCAGGCACAACCGATCGCCGGTCGTGAGGGGATCCGGGGTCGGGGACATGGGCCCGACGCTACCGGGGGAGCCGCCCGCCGTGTCGAGCGATCGGGTGGCGGCCCCTCAGCTGCGGTGGCCGCTCACCACCTCGCCGAGACGGTCGGGATCCCAGGCGGGCACCTCGGCCCGGCCCCGGAGGGGGAGCAGCTCGATCTCGCCGGTCTCCTCGTCCTCGGAGAGGTGCCAGCCGAGCAGCTCGGCCAGCAGCTCCCGCCCCTCGTCGGGACCGCTGGCGATGAGCTCGTCGTCACCGTGCAGGGTGACGGTGCGTCGGGGCCGGTAGAAGTAGCGCCCGCCCCGCCGCACCGCGAGGACGTTGAAGCCGGGCTCGATGTCCAGCTGCAGCTCGGCCAGCGACGCGCCGTCGGCCCGGGAGCCACGCGACACCGGCATGCGGACCACGACCTCGTCGGTCTCCCCCAGCGCGATGGACAGGATGGGATGGATGGCCTCGTGCTGCTCCACGAGCCACACCATCTGCTGGGCGGCGTCGCCGATGTCCTCGGCGGCCTGGGACAGGTGCAGCAGCCCCCGCAGCGGCGAGGGATCGAGGTCGTCGGCACCCGCTCGCAGCACCCACAGCTCGAGCCGGTCCTTCATCTCGTCGAGGCGATCCTCGAGGTGGCGCACCTCCGCCGCCAGACCCAGGTCGCGGAACACCAGCGCCGAGTAGGCGAGGCCCACCGCCACCTCGGAGATGTTCTTCATCTCCACCAGCGTGTCGACGGCGCGGTCGAGGTCGGTGATCGCCCCGTCCTCCGGGGCCGTCGGCGGTTCCCAGGGCGGCGCCGCCGCCAGTTCCCGGAGTCGGTCGATGCCCGCCGGCGGGCCCTGCAGGAACAGCACGTCGCCGGGCAGGAGGACCTCGTCGCCCTCGACGTCGGTCACCCAGTCGCGGTCACGGCGGATGGCCACGACCCGCATGCCGGTGACCGTGGGCAGCTCCAGCGCCGACAGGGGCCGACGGGCCATGTGGGACCCGTCGCGCACCAGCACCCGGTGCGAGACCTCCTCGGCGTCGGACAGGTCGGCCACCAGCTCCCGGGGGATGCCGAGGCGATGGGTCACGATGCGACCGATGTCCACCGCGTCGTTGGCGATGCGCTCGATGGCCCCGATGACCTGCAGGACCGAGGACATGGCCTCGGCGTCGCGGGGGTTGCGGGCGGCGAGCACACAGGTGGCGCGCATGTCGTGCACGAGGTCGTTCATGCGCTCCTCGAGCTCGGTCACCTCCTCGGCCATGTCGGGATCCCCGAAGTACAGGGCGGCGTAGGCGAGGTCGACCATCAGCTCGGAGGTGTCGACCGCCTCCGAGAGCATCGTGCGCAGGTTGCGGGGTCTGTCGTCCATCAGGTGCGGGCGGTGCCGGCCGGCCGCGGGTCGGTGATCGCACCGGGCCGGCTGTGGGTGGCACTCAGTGTAGGCCGCGCCGGGCGCGCCAGCGGGAGCTGGCGGCTGCCCTAGCCTGCACGGCATGGCCCGACGACGCTCTCCGACCGGCAGCGCCGCCACCGTCGCACTCCTGGCGCTGTGCTCCATCGCCACCGCCTGCGGCTCCAGCGGCCGTGACCTGCGCCAGCCGGACGAGGCCACGCCGAGCCCCAGCCGACCGACGTCCACCTCCACGACGCTGGGGACCCCGTCCACCCAGGAGCAGAACCAGTTCGCCTTCGCCACCACGGCGTTCCGTCCCGGCGAGGCCGTCCCCGAGCGCTACACCTGCGACGGCCCGTCGCCGGACCTGGACTGGGTCAACGTGCCCGTCGGCGCGGTCGAGCTGGTGCTGGTGGTCGACGACCCGAACGCCGACGGCTTCGTGCACTGGCTCGTCACCGGCATCCCGCCCCAGCCCGGCGCGGTGTCCGAGGGCGCCGCGCCCCAGGGCGGCGTCGAGCAGGCCAACGACACCGGGGAGACCGGGTGGTTCGGGCCCTGCCCGCCGGAGGGCGACGGGCCCCACCAGTACGACTTCACGCTCTACGCGCTGCCCGACCCGGTGGTGGCGGACCCGTCCCTGCCGCCACGGGAGCAGGTGCGCGCCATCGACGAGCAGTTCCTGGCAGCCAAGACCTCGGGTCGGCCCGGCGCCGCGCAGTCCGGGTTCTTCGGCACCTACGAGCGGGACTGAGCCCCGGCGTGGTCGTCGTCGTGGTGGTCGTGCTCGGCGCGGTGCTGGTGACGGCGATCGTGGTGCTGTCCATGTACAACCGGTTCGTGCGCCAGCGCCAGCTGGTGGCCAACGCGTGGGCGAACGTGGAGACCGAGCTGCGCCGGCGCTACGACCTCGTGCCGAACCTGGTGGAGACGGTGAAGGGCTACGCCGCCCACGAGCGGGCCACCTTCGAGGCGGTCACCCGGGCACGGGCGACGGCGGTGGCCAACCACGGCGACGCGGCAGCGCAGGCCGGCGACGAGAACCTGCTCGTCGGCGCGCTGCGCCAGCTGCTGGCGGTGTCGGAGGCCTACCCGGCGCTGCAGGCCGACACGCAGTACCTGTCGCTGCAGCAGGAGCTGGTCGCCACGGAGAACCGCATCCAGGCCGCCCGGCGCTTCTACAACAACAACGTCCGGTCGCTGAACACCAGGGTGCAGACCGTTCCGTCGAACCTGGTCGCCAGGGCCTTCGGCTTCCGGGAGGCGGCGTACTTCGAGATCGACGAGATGGCGGCGACGCCCCCGTCGGTCGACTTCGGCCCGGAGCGTTAGGGAGCCGGCTCACCACGACCGCGGGGCGTCCAGCGCCTCGACCTGCCAGCGCCACCGCCCGAGCCCGCGTGGCCGCCGGTAGCGGTGCATTCGGTCCGACGACCACGGCGTGGGCGGCGCGTCCACCAGCGCGCACAGGCCGAGCAGCGGCGCGTCGTAGTTGACCCGCCAGCCAGCGAAGGCCCGCCAGGCGGCCTCGCGATCGTCGCGGACCGCCAGGCCGTCGTCGCGCAGCTCGTCGCACAGGGCGTCGAACTCCTCGCGTCGGATGGAGATGGGATCGTCGGGGCGGGGCTCGGGGTCGAACGGGATGCCGTAGAAGCCGGCGATGGCCCGCAGCGCGAGGAACCCGGATCGGATCGTCACCGATGCCTGGGGGCCGGCGTCGGACTGCAACGCCGCCAACGACACCGCGGCCGCGTCGAGGACGGCGCCGCAGCTCGTGACCCAGTTGCTCGACGGTCGCTGGGACCGGAAGAAGACCAGGGAGGGATGGGTGGAGTGGCTCTCCTCCAGCTCCACGAACCACTGCTCCCACTCGGCCCACGTGGCGTCCAGCGTCCGGTCCCAGCCGATGCGGTGGTAGCGCAGCAGCATCTCGCGCGCCGTGGGCGGGCTGCCTGCCCGCACCTCGAGCTTCACCACCTGGGCCTCCCGACGGGAGAACAACTGGTAGAGGGTGGGCAGGAAGCTGATGAGCAGCGCGACGAGGCCCAGGCCGAGCAGGGCCTCGGACACCGCCAGCAGCGTCTCGGGCAGCCCGTCGGCGGCGACGAAGCCGAGGGTCGTGAGCGACGAGCCCGAGATCTGCACGGACTCGACGAGGCTGTGCTCCCCCACGGCCCAGAACATCGGCACGTAGCCCACGATCACGAGCACGGCCCACGACGCGGCGAGCGCGACGAGGCTCATGGGGGCGAAGCGGGCCAACAGGCGCTGGCCGTCCTCGAACGACCGGGCCCGGCGGGCCCGCCACTCGTACAGCGGGCGCAGCGCCCGGAACACGATGCGTCCGAGGCGTGACCGCTCCCCCTGGGGGATGACCACGGTGTGGATGGCGGAGCGCACGACGGCCTGCACGATCGCCACGCCGGCGATGAACGCCACCATCCGTGCGACCACCATCGGCGCCGGAGCCTAGCGGCACCTCCACGTGCCAAGCTGTGGCGCCATGAACCCTGCGGATCGTGTGACGTTCGTGGTGGAGACCGCCCGTGCGGTGCTGGACGAGCGCATCTCGCCCGAGGAGGGCGCCGCCGCCGTGCAGCTGCAGGCCGAGCAGATCACGGGGCTCCTACGCACCGACCGCGACAGCGTGACGCGCTCGGAGTGCGAGTCGGTGGCGACGAACCTACGCCTGCTGGCCGAACAGGTGAACGACCGGGCGTCGGGCCTGGAGGACCCGTCTGCACACCTGGCCATCGCCGCGGCCATCGGCGCCATGGCCCAGGCGCTCCGCTGACCGGCGCACGCCGCCACTGCGCCGGGCACGGCGTCAGAACTGGGAGCGGAAGGCGTCGAACTCGGCCCGCAGCGTCGCCAGCTCTGCCCGCAGGTCCTCGAGCTCGGCGCGCACCGAGTCGAACCCGCTCGGCGACGACGGAGCCGGGCGCCGCTCCGCCGGCGGCGCCGGGTCGTCGACGACCGGACCGGCCAGGAGGTGCGCGTAGCGGGCGTCCTTCTGACCGGGACGACGCTCGAGTCGCACCGCGAGCGGCGGGTCCCGATCGGCGAGGCCGTCGAGCGTGGTCTGCACCTCGCCGAGATCCGTGAAGGCGTGGAGCCGCTCGGAGCGACCCTTCACCTCGCCTGCGGTCTGCGGGCCCCGCAGCGCCAGCACGCACAGGGCGGCGACCTCCGCGTCGACGAGCGCGAGGGCCTCGTCGAGGACATGGCGGTACTTGGTGGCCCGGTTGGAGGTGCTGTACACGACCCGTGTCAGACCGCGGCCACGCAGCAGCGCGAGGGCCTGTTCGACGGTGGCGTCGTCGTAGTCGACGACCGGTTCCCGATTGGTGGTCTGGTTGCAGGCCAGTCGCAGCGCGTTCAGGGTGAGCGGGTAGTTCTGCGGCGTGGTGCGGTCCTTCTCGACGAGGCAACCGAGGACCCGAACCTCCTCGGCCGAGAGGTCGTAGCCGCTCGACGCCGCCTCGTGGTCCCCGGACCCCTGCGGCAGGTCCGTCACGCTCAGTCCTCGGCGGGCGCTTCCGCGACACCCTGGGCCGGTGCCGGCTCCTCGGCCGCAACCGGCTCCTCGGCGGTCGGCTCCTCGGCCGGTGCTGGCCCCTCGGCTGCGACCGGCTCCTCGGCCGCAACCGGCTCCTCGGCCGGTGCTGGCCCCTCGGCCGCGACCGGCTCCTCGGCCGCAACCGGCTCCTCGGCGGTCGGCTCCTCGGCCGGTGCAGGCTCCTCGGCGGTCGGCTCCTCGGCCGGTGCAGGCTCCTCGGCCTCCACCGCCGGCGCCGGCTCGCCGCCGTCGCGCAGGGTCTGCCACGTGCCCAGCGCCTGGCGGTAGGCCTCCTCCGCCGCGGCGCGGTCCTCGGCGGAGGCCTTCGGATCCTCGCCCAGCTCCTTGACCTTGGCCGCGGCCCTGGACTTGGCCTGCTCGGCCTTGGCCACCCGACGTGCGACCGCCTCGGCCTCCTTCTCCGCAGCGAGCAGGGCGTTGAACCGCACCAGGTCGTCGGGCACGGGGAGCCCGCTGAAGTCGGTCAGCACCGGCGCGGCGCGACCTCCGCCACGGCGACGGCGTCCAGCGCCCCCGCCACCCGGGCGACCACCGGCACGGGCGCGCGCCGACGCCGGTGCCGAGCTCGATGCGACCGCAGGCGATCGCCGAGTCTCCTCGACAGCGGGCAGCTCCTCGACAGCGGGCAGCTCCCCGCCAGCGGGCAGCCCCTCGACCACGGCCGACTCCTCGACAGCGGGCGGCTCCGCCACGACCTCAGCGGTCGTTGCCGGCTCGCCGGCTGCAGCTTCCCCGGCGGGGATCTCGTCGTTGTCGTGGTCGCTCATCGTCTCTTCTCGTGATCCGGGCACGGCTCGGGCCGTGCCGCAGCGTAGCCACCGCATCGGGGGGCCGGTCCAACGCGCCCTCTTCCCTCGGCTCCCTGACGGGCGTACCGTGGCCACAGCACAGCCACGGTGGCACGACGTCCGGCCGCCACCACGGCGAGGGGGCCCGATGCAGGTACGGGTCGGAGATCGGATCCGCCAGGACACCGAGTGGGCCGGCGAGCGCGCCCGCGCCGGTGAGGTGATCGACGTGTTCAGCGGCGCGGCCGGCAAACACTACCGCGTGCAGTGGGACACGGGAGCCGAGACGATCCTGTTCCCCGACGAGACGTGGACGGTGGAGCCAGTCGGTCAGGTCCCGGAGATCGATCTCCGCGACGAGACCCGGGGCAGGGCGTCGCTGGAGGTGTGGATCGACGACACCGGTCGATGGGCCGAGGCCCTGGTCAGCGTGCGGATGCGGTCGCTCGAGATCACCGGATCCGGTCACGCCGAGCACCACCGGGACCCGCCCGAGCCACGCGAGGTCGTGTCGGAGTTGGCCGTGGCGCGCGCCCTGTCCGACGCCGCGGGTCAGCTCCGGGCACTCGCCGCGCTCCAGATGCGCAGCCGACGACCGACCCAGCCCGACCTGCGTCGATGACGCCGGTCCGCCCCGGACGCCGGCCCGGTCGGCGGCGCCGACGCACCGGTGTCGTCACAGCTCGCTGCGACCTCCGGTTCTCCACAGGCTGGCGGTCAGGCGGAGACCGGGCACGCCCTCACGAGACTGGATCTCCTCGTAGATGCGCAGATAGCCCGTGTGGGCCAGGCGCCAGCCGGCGTCGGTCCTGACGTAGCGATCCTCGTAGTAGGCCGAGCCCCGCACGGTGACGTCGAAGTCCTCGATGATCACCCGATCGTCGAGCGCCCAGCGCCCCACGGCCTCGGTCTCGCTCAGGAAGTCGATCTCGGGGTGGTGGACCCGGTGGCTCGAGTGGAAGCCGTCCGCGCTCATGGAGTCGCGCAGGAACCCGATGATCGCGTCCCGCCCCTCGAAGCTGTGGTTGCCGCCGCTGTAGCTGGCCGTGGCGTCCGGCGTGAAGATGTCGACGAGGTCGTCCCACAACTTCAGGTCCACGCAGCGCATGTAGTGGTACTTGAGGCGCTTGATCCGCTCCAGCTCGACGAGCAGGTCGGCGGTCAGCGGCAGTGCGGTCTGATCGGTCATGGTGCCTCCCCCGGCGGTTCCGTGGCCGCACGTTAGCGGGCGACCCGTGATCCCGACGCGGCGACACCCGGTAGGGTCCCGTGATCGTGCGCACCGAGGACCCGATCCCGCTCCCCCACTCCCCCGCCTGGTTCGTGCGGGCCCTGGCCGTGCCGTTCCGGGACCTGTGGGTGGACGTCGACGGGTGCCGGGTGCACGCCCTCAGCTGGGGCGAACCGGGGCGACGGGGCCTGGTGTTCGTGCACGGCGGCGGCGCGCACGCCCACTGGTGGACCCACGTGGCGGCGACGTTCGCACACGACTACCGGGTGCTGGCCGTCGACCTGTCCGGGCACGGCGACAGCGCACACCGCGCCAGCTACGACCTCGAGCAGTGGACGGCGGAGGTCGTGGCCGTCGCCGACGCGGGCGACATCGCTGGCCGGCCGGTTGTCATCGGCCACAGCATGGGCGGCTTCGTCACCATCGCCACCGCGGCGTTGCACGCCGACCGCTTCGACGGCGCCATCGTGTGCGACTCACCCGTGACCGAGCCCGACCCCGAGATCGGCGCCTACAACCTGAAGGAGGCGTTCGGGAAACGCCGCGTGTACCCATCCGTGGACGAGGCCGTGCAGCGGTTCCGCACGGTGCCGGCACAGGACCACTACCTCGACTACGTGATGGACCACGTGGCCCGTCGCTCGCTGGAGCAGACCCAGGGCGGCTGGCAGTGGAAGTTCGACCACCGGATCTTCGCCCAGTTCGCGGGCGGGATGCGATCGATCGCCCTCCCCTACCTGCCGGGGGTGACCTGTCGCCTGGCACTGCTGCGCTCGGAGTGCGGGCTGGTCACGGCCGACATCGGCCAGAACATGTACGAGCGGCTGGGGCGGGTCACCCCGGTGATCGAGATCCCCGAGGCCGGTCACCACGCCATGCTCGACCAGCCGTTGATCCTGCTCACCGCGCTGCGCACGCTGCTCGCCGACTGGGCCCACTCCGAGCCGTACCGCCGACGAGCCTGAGCGCGCTGCATCGGCGACACCCGGGGCGACCACGGCTCAACGGAAGTCGCGGGAGCCGGCGACGGCACCGACCGGGAGGGGCTCCAGCTTCTCCGCCTCGACGTTGACCACCCCCTCTGCGCTGCGCACCCGACCCCGGATCAGCAGGGCCGGTGATGATCTGGCGACTCTGTGGTAGCGCGCCCAGCAGCCCTGGGAGCAGATCACGTTGACGAAGCCGGTCTCGTCCTCGAGGTTGATGAACGTGGTGCCCCCGGCCGTCGCCGGGCGCTGGCGGTGGGTGACCACACCGCCCACCACCACCCGGTCACCGTCGGCGAGCTCGTGCAACGCCGCGGCCGGCACCACTCCCAGGGCGTCGAGCGCCTGGCGCGCGAACCGGGTGGGATGACCCTCGGGCGACACGCCGGTGGCCCACAGATCGGCGGCGGACTCCTCCGCCGGGGTCATGCCCGGTAGCTGCGGGGCGTGCACGCCCGTCACCACCCCGCGCAGACGGTCGGGACCGGACTGGACCACGGCCCCCGCCGCCCACAGCGCCCGCCGTCGGTCGAGCGGGCTGCCGTCCGGGTCGCGCAACGAGTCGAAGGCGCCGGCGGTGGCGAGGGCCTCGAGGATGTCGAGCGAGCAGCCGCTCACCCGTCGCTCGAGGTCTTCCATCGAGGTGTAGGGGCCCCGCGCCGTGCGATCACCCACGATGCGCTCGGCCAGGTCGTCGGAGACGTGGCGGACCGAGGACAGCCCCAGGCGCACCGCGGGCTGCGCCAGCCCGGCCGTGGGCAACACCCGTGCCGGGTGCCGGTCACGGGCGTCGGGACGACCCGTCTCGCACCCGACCCGCTGGGCGTCACCGACACGACGGACGCAGTCCCCCTCGCTCGGGTGATGCCCGGCGGGATGACCCTCGCCCTCGAGGCGTGCGGCACCGGCGGATGCGGGGACGGCGGATGCGGGGACGGCGGACCAGGCCAGGGTGGCTCCCGTGCCCGAGGCGTTGAGATCGGGCGTGTGCACGTCGACGCCGTGACGGCGGGCGTCCTGCACCAGGGAGTGCGGTGAGTAGAAGCCCATGGGCTGGGCGTTCAGCAGGGCGGCGCAGAACGCGGCCGGGTAGTGCCACTTGATCCAGGAGCTGGCGTAGACCAGGTAGGAGAACGACACCGAGTGGCTCTCGGGGAAGCCGTAGTTGGCGAAGGCGGCGAGCTTGTCGAAGATCTGGTCGGCCACCTCGCCCGTGATGCCCCGCTCGGCCATGCCGGCGTACAGCCGGGCCCGCAGCTGCTCCATGCGCTCCCGGCTGCGCTTGGCCCCCATGGCCTGGCGGAGCTGATCGGCCTCGGCCGGCGTGAACCCGGCCACGTCGATGGCCATCTGCATGAGCTGCTCCTGGAACAGCGGCACGCCGAGGGTCTTGGCCAGCGACTTCTCGAGCAGCGGGTGCAGGTAGGTGACGGCCTCCTGGCCGTTGCGGCGCCGGATGTAGGGGTGCACCGACCCGCCCTGGATGGGCCCGGGACGGATGAGCGCCACCTCGACCACGAGGTCGTAGAAGCACCGGGGCTGCAGGCGGGGCAGGGTCGCCATCTGGGCGCGGCTCTCGACCTGGAACACCCCCACCGAGTCGGCTCGGCAGAGCATGTCGTAGACGGCGTCGTCCTGGGGGAGCAGGGCCAGGTCGAGCTCGACGCCGTGGTGCTCGCGCACCAGGTCGACGGCGCCGTGCAGGGCGCTGAGCATGCCCAGACCGAGCAGGTCGAACTTCACCAGACCGGCCGCGGCGCAGTCGTCCTTGTCCCACTGCAGGACGCTGCGGCCCGCCATGCGGGCCCACTCCACCGGGCACACCTCGATCACGGGCCGGTCGCAGATGACCATGCCGCCGGAGTGGATGCCGAGGTGGCGGGGGAAGTGCTCCACCAGGGCGGCCAGGTCGAGCACCGGTCGGGGGATGCCCTCGAAGGGATCGCCGCCCGCCGCCGGCTCGGGTGCGGGGCCCCGCACGTCGGAGGCCCCGGACGAGGCGAGGCCGCTCCAGCGGTCGACCTGCTTGGCCCAGGCGTCCTGCTGGCCGGGGGCATAGCCCAACGCCCGGGCCATGTCGCGCACGGCCGAGCGCGCCCGGTAGGTGATGACGTTGGCCACCTGGGCGGCGTTGTGGCGACCGTGGCGCTCGTAGACGTACTGGATGACCTCCTCACGGCGGTCGCTCTCGATGTCGATGTCGATGTCGGGTGGGCCGTCGCGCTCGGGGGAGAGGAAGCGCTCGAACAGCAGGCCCAGCGACACGGCGTCGGCGTTGGTGATGCCGAGGGCGTAGCAGACCGCCGAGTTGGCCGCGGAACCCCGCCCCTGGCAGAAGATGTTCGAGCGGCGGCAGAACTCGACCAGATCCCACACGACGAGGAAGTAGCCGGGGAAGCCGAGCTGCTCGACGAGGGCCAGCTCGTGGTCGAGCTGGGCATAGGCGCCGGGCACCCGTTCGGCGCCCCGCGGTCCGTAGCGGTGGGTGGCGCCCCGTTCGACGAGCTCGCGCAGCCAGGACATCTCGTCGTGGCCGGCGGGGCACGGGAACGGCGGCAGGTGGGGTGCCACCAGCGACAGGTCGAAGGCGCAGGACCGACCCAGCTCCGCGGCCCGTTCGACCACACCCGGGTACCGGGCGAAGCGCCGGGCCTGCTCGGCCCCGGCGCGCAGGTGGGCGGCGCTGGCCGCCGGGAGCCAGCCGTCGAGCTCGTCGAGGCAGCGCCGGGCCCGCACCGCGGCCAGTGCCGTGGCCAGGGGTCGGGCGGCCGGGGTGGCGTAGTGCACGTTGTTGGTGGCGACGAGGTCGACCCCGGCCCGCAGTGCGATGTGGGCGAGTGCATCGTTGCGGGCCGAGTCGAGCGGGTCGCCGTGATCCCACAACTCGACGGCCACGTTCGCCTGCCCGAACGCCGCCACCAGTCGGGCCAGCTCCCGCTCGGCCGCAGCAGGGCCGTCGGCGACCAGTGCCCGGGGCACGGCCCCCTTGCGACACCCGGTGAGGATCTGCCAGTGGCCCTGGTCGACCGAGGCGGCGCCGACGCCGCCGAGGGCGGCCAGGTCGGCCAGGCAGCAGCGTGGCGCGCCCTTCTCTCCCCGGAGCTGGGCTTCGCTGATGGCCCGACCGAGCAGGGCGTAGCCGCGGGGGTCGCGGGCCAGCACCACCAGGTGCGTCTCGTCGAGCGTGCCGTCGAACCGGCCGGCCCGGTCGTCGGGCACGCCGGGATCGGCCACCCCGATCTGGGGCGCGACACGCCCGAGGGTCAGCTCGGCTCCGAACACCGTGGGCAGCCCCAGGGCACGGGCCGCCTCGGCGAAGCGGACCACGCCGTAGAACCCGTCGTGGTCGGTGAGGGCGAGGGATTCGAGGCCGAGGCGAGCCGCTTCCTCGACGAGGGCCTCGGGATGGGAGGCCCCGTCGAGGAAGCTGAAGTTGGAGTGGCAGTGCAGCTCGGCATAGGGCACGGAGCCGACCCGGCGCACCAACGGCGGGGCCTCGTACGACGGGCGGCGACGAGACCAGGCCGGGCTGTCACCACCGTCGGCACCCGGCGGGGGCGGTTCGGGTCGACCCGACGCCACACCACCGCCCGGCGCGC